>NZ_JALPRH010000002.1:209754-594097 GCF_030464795.1 Paraburkholderia sp. SECH2 | reverse complement strand
CCGCACAGGGGGAACGCTAATAGACCACTAACAATTCAAGGAAAGGCCAAAGCCCCAAGAACACGGCCAAACAAGCGCCGCCGAAGGCAAAGACCATAGCTATTTCCTGGCAGCCAGATCCACCTCCAACCCCCCATCCCCCCCCATCCTCACAGTCCCCTTAGAAACATCCCTCCTATACCCATAAAGATCAAACCTCATAACCCCAGGATTAGAACTATCCCGAATAAAAGTTCTGGCATTCGTGACCAACGAATTGAACATCTTCACATCCCCAGACTCGATCCAGACAAAACTCTTCGCCGCCCCAACAGGCGGCCTAGCAGCAACAACGGATGCATCCCGCTTGAACTTCAACACCAACCCCTCATCAGTCACCGTCGCACTAGCCAGCCGCCCCTGCAAAACGGGCGGCGGAAACACGGTGTACTGATCGAACACCAGTTCGTTACCCTTCAACGCCACACCCTTGCGCGTAAACGGCGTCAACGACGCCAACGGAATATCCAGCGCCCGCAGCAACCCCGCCTGCGGCACGCCCAACACCTTCACCGAGGTCGGCTCATAGACAAGATGCCGCTCATCCTTAGCCACGATCGTGCCGCTCATCGTCGTCGGCAACCACACGCCAGGAAAGTGATTCCACAACTTGATGCCACCCGTCACTTCCAACTTGCCGTCCACCGGCTTCAGCTGCAAATCGTTCAGCGAACGCGGCTCATAGTCGAGCAGATAGTCGTTGAACAACGCCGCCATCGCGGGCCACGGCTCGACCACTTCGCCGCCAATGATGCGAATGTCGTACTGGTCCGGATCGTCGAGGTCGACCGGTTGGCCCGGCTTCTTCGGCACCATCTGTGCATCCAGCGATCGCACATGAAAACCGATTCGACCCGATACGTAAAAGTCCACATTCTCGACGTGAATCAACGGCGCAGGTCCGGACGAGTGTCGCTCGTCGCTGATCGCGGAGCCAGGCGTCGCCATGCTCTGACCGGCAAATGCCGCCCGCGTGCCGACCGGGATCGCGCGCGCAACCGACGCCGTCCGCAACGTCTGCGGCACGTGCTGCCAGACCTGGCGGGCCTGCGCGAGCGACGCCTGCTGCGCGCGAATGAAACTGTCGTTAAAGCGTGCGCTCGCGCTGCCCATTTGCGTCGGCGCATCTTTCGACGCGCTGGCTAGCGTCGGATATGACGGCAAGTGCACGTCCAGTGCGCCCGCTTCGTCGAAGGTGAAGTAGCCCGCCGCCATCTGGTCGCGGTAGTGATACAGGTCGAGCACGAAGGGTGCGTTCGTATCAAGCGGGGTTAGCGCCATGTCGATGTTCATCGGCATCGAACGCATGAACTTCACGTCGCCGCCCTGCACCAGCATGCCGCGCGGTGGCATCGTCGCGGGCCAGTCGATCTTCGACACCGTGCGGTCGTCGAGCGTGAAGCGCACACCTGCGGCACTGATGCTGATCTGCGTGATGGTCATGCGCAACGCGGGCGGCGGCGTGAGTTTGGCCACCTGCATCACGACGTCGTCGCCGTCGAGACGCGCGATCGGTGTGTCCACTTTCAACAGGTCGGCCATCTTCACGTGCGCGGCCTGCATCAGCTTGTCGGCGCCGACGCCGGCCACTTCGACGTGATCGGCATGGAACACGAGGTCGTCGGCGTTGCGCATCGACAGCGAACCGATCAGCACGATCGGCACCCACGTGTCGCGATGCATTTCGCCCGTGATGCGCAAAGTGCCGCCGTCTTGCGGCACTACTCGCATATTGCGCAACGGCGAGCCCTGGTACTGGAACAGATAGCGATTGAAGATCGCGGTGAGCTTGGCGCTGTCGAGCGTCACATCGCCGCGGTGAACATTGATCGTCACGCTGGTCGGATCGTCGAACACGATCGGCTGGCCGGCGCGCGCCGGAGTCAGCGTCGCCGCCATGTCGTGAATCATGAAGCCGATGTCCCCAGTCACGCGAAAGTCGACGTCGCGCGCGAACATCAACGAGCCGTCGATGCCGGAATCGCGCAGCGTCAGCGGACGGTTGCGCTTCTCGGTCATGCCGCTCGCGGCCGGCACGCGTGCGGCGACGCGCTGTTCGGCAACAAGCTGTTTGGCCTTGGCGAGTTCGAGCGAGGGGCGCGATGCGGAGGCAGGTTGATCGGTGCTCGCAACGGCGGTGCCGCTCGAAGCAGTAGCGACGCCGTTCGTGGCGTTAGCGGTGGGTCCCGGAGCATCCAGTTGAGATTTTGCCGTCAACAGGCTGTCGTTGTTGCTCGCAGCGTTCGCTGCCGCGCTCGTTTGTGTCGACGGTGCTGACGCCGCATCGCCGGTCGTGGAACTCGCGTCGGCGCACGCGGACATCAGCAGTGCAGCCGTCACCAGCGCGGCACCGGCGCCAGCTCGCGTGCGCCACGTTTCTGCGAGCGGCGAGCGCGCCACGCGACGCGACAGCATTCTTTGAAGCGGTCGCAGCGCGGGTTCCGCCTGCACGCCATCCGCCGATGTTTCGCCCAATGCGCCTGTCTGTTTCATGATGTCTCCTCCTGAGGCCGCGGCGCGTCTTGTGCGCGTCCGGCACGGCATGGTCGGTCGCACATACGTCGGCTTTAAACACCGTGCCGCCGTTGCGCGCCTTTGACCTGATTGTCTTGATTTGTCAGCGCGCTGCCGACAAGATTTCTGGAGGACGCTCACCAAACGATCAAGCGTTTGAATCGCTACGACAAGTCACGGGAAAGCCCCACGCATCAGGCTTGAGCGCGCTGTACGCAAACGGGATTCAAACGGCATTCAGGACGCGATTTGGACGTGGAACGAGGGACGCGTGCATTACACAGCGCATGACGCGCATGTCAGGACAACAAAACGGCCGCAGATTCGAATGCGGCGCCGCAATAAAACTGCAGCGGGATGGCTGCCAGGGATGCTCAGGTTCGGCTTCGCGAAACCGGGCTTGGGCGCCCTTTCGGAACTGTCCTTAAGTGAGCTGCAGTGATGCCGGTGAACTAGCGGCTATGCGCGACTCCGCTACGCATCGCGGCTAACCTACACCGAGCCATTCCTGCATAACGTCCGGCCGCTTCACAAACGACGCGAGCGCATCGTCGAAGACAATTTCGCCATGCCCCATCACCGCAACCCTGCTGGCGATGTCTTGCGCAATGACGAGCCGCTGTTCGATCAGCAGCATCGCCACGCCACGATCGCGCAGCATCCGCAGGCACCGCGCGACTTGCTCCATCACCAGGCTAGCCAGCCCTTCGCCGGGTTCGTCGATGACCAGCAGGTCGGGGTCGCCGAGCAATGCCCGGGCGAGCGTCAGCATCTGTTGCTCGCCGCCCGATAACACGCCGGCGCGCGTGCGCTTTCTCTCGCGCAGGACGGGGAACAGTTCGTACGCGTCGTCAAAGGTGAAGCGCGGGGCACGGCCGCGCGCTTGCGGCGCCACACCGAGTTGCAGATTTTCGTGGACGCTCAGCGTCGGAAAAACGTCGCGATGCTCAGGCACGTACCCGAGTCCCAGGCGAGCGATTTCGAAGGTGCGCAGCCCGCCGAGCGCATGACCGGCAAAACGCAACTCGCCCTCGCTGCGCACGAGGCCCATGATCGCGCGCGCGAGCGTCGAGCGTCCGGAGCCGTTGCGCCCGACCAGCGCCACGACTTCGCCCGCGTCGATCCGCAAGTTGACGCCGTGCAAGGTCTGGCTCGCTCCATACCAGGCGTTCAGCTGTTGAATGTCGAGCAAGGCAGTCATGGGTGGACGCTGTCGCCAAGATACGCGGCGCGCACAACCGCATCCGCGCGAATCGCCGCCGGCGTGCCGGTCGCGATGATCCGGCCTTGTACCAGCACCGAAACGCGGTCGGCAAGGGCAAACACGGCGTCCATGTCGTGCTCGACCATCAGCAGCGTACGGCCTGCAGTGGTCGCGCGAATCAGTTCGATGGCGCGCGCCGCTTCGGCGCGGTTCATCCCCGCAGTCGGCTCGTCGAGCAGCAAGGTGTGCGCGCCGCCTGCAAGCGCAAGGCCGAGGTCGAGCGCGCGTTGCTCGGCATAGCTGAGTGTGCCGGCCTGGATATCTCTGCGCGCACTCAGCCCCACGGCTTCGAGCACCTGCTCGGCGCGCGCATCGACCGTGCGTGAGCCGCTGAAACGCTGCCACCAGCGCGTGCGGTCGCGCTCGGCCAGCATGGCCGCGCAGCGCAGGTTGTCGAATACGCTGAGTCGTGCGAACACGCTGGTGGTCTGAAAGCTGCGCGCGAGGCCCCGGCGCGTGATGGCGGCAGGCGCAAGACGCGTGATCTCCGCGCCGAACAGATCGATGCGCCCGGCGTTCGGGCGCGCGCCGCCGGCAATCAGATTGAATAGCGTCGACTTGCCCGCGCCGTTCGGCCCGATCAATGCATGACGCTCACCGGGCTCGATCGCAAGATCGACACCGCGCAGAATCCGCGTGGCTCCGATGCGCTTTTCGACGCCGTAGACCGCGAGGGCCGGGATCATCGCGCGTCTCCGGTGATCGGCGTGGCGCTGGCGCGCCCGGCAAGACGTGCTTGCGCGCGATGTGCATAGTGCGCGGCAAGTGCGCCTGGCGCGGCCAACATGCACACCACGACGCCGAGCCAGAGATGCGGCGAGGCCGGCTCCAGCGGCACGCCGATAACGCTGAACGCCGCGCCATCGGCAGCGCCGAATTGCACGGCATACGCCCACTGCACCGCGAGCACGACGGCCAGCGTCCATAGCACCGCCGAAGCCGCGCCCCATAGATACGCCTTGCCGCACACGCGCCAACCGTAAGCAGCGACGCGTGCCGTGTGCCGCTGCATGAAGCCCGCCAGTCCATCCGGCGAAGCCACCACGATCACGATAAAGAACAGGCCCAGATAGAACAGCCACGCCCGCGTCACGCTCGCCACCGCGACGCTGAAAAACGTCAGCACGATCGCCCCCGCGACCGGTCCGAAAAACGCACCTGTGCCGCCGATCACCGTCGCGATCAGCACGGCGCCCGAGCGCATCATGCCGACGCTTTCCGTCGACACCAGTTCGACATTGATCAGCCCCAGGGTGCCTGCGATGCCCGCAAAAAAAGCCGACATCACCACCACGCCGTAGCGGATGCGGCGCGGATAGCAGCCGATCGCGGCAGCGCGCGCCGGGTTGTCGCGCACGGCGTTGGCGAGCCGCATGAACGGTGTGCGCGACAACGCGAACATCGCGACGCTCGCTAGCACGCACCACAGCGCGATCAGCGCATAGGCCTCGCGCGCCGGGCCGAAACTCCAGCTTGCGAGCATCGGTCCACTCGCGCGATCGATCGGCACGCCCGCCTCGCCGCCGAACCAGTCGGGCAGCGTCCACGCGGCCGCAGCGACGAGTTCGCCGATGCCGAGCGTGATCATCGCGAAGGCCGTCCCTGCACGCCGCGTCGACACGAAACCGAACAGCACGCCGCACAATGCGCCGCCGATGCCGCCGATCAATGGCAACAGCACCAACGGCGCACCGATGCGATTGAATACTTGCGCCGCGATGAGTGCGCCGAGGCCGGAATAAGCGGCATGACCGAAAGAAAGCAAACCCGTTTCGCCAAGCAGCAAGTTATACGAGAGCGCGAATACGATCATCGTCGCGGTTTGCGCGAGATAGGCGAGGAGCCAGCTTTGCGGCCAGACAAAAGGCGGCACGGCGAGGAACAAAACAAGCGCGAGCCACGGCGCGAATCTGTGCAACATCGAGCGCGGCGTGACTGCCGGCACAGCAAACTTCCCGGGCAGCTCACGCATGATCGTCACGCCGTCCGAATAGTCCACGCGGGCGCAACGCCAGCATCGCGACAAGCAGCAGATAGGGAATCAACGGGGCGAGTTGCGCGAGCGTCAGCGTGTCCCACGCATCCGGCAGCACGCCTCCGAATACTGCTGTCAGGTCGCCCAGCGAAACGTCGCTCGCCACCGCGAAGGTCTGCACGCAACCGACGATCAGCGACGCCGCCAGCGCCCCGCTCAACGAGCCCAGTCCACCGATCACGACCACCACGAAGACGATCGAGCCGAGCGACTCCGCCATCGACGGTTCGATCACGAAGAGCGGCGCGCCGATCACGCCGGCCAGTGCGGCGAGCGCCGTGCCCGCCGCGAACACGCCGGTGAACACGCGCGGCACGTTGTGGCCGAGCGCCTCGACAGCGCTCGCATGCGTGAGCGCGGCGCGTACGATCAACCCAGCCTTCGACACGCGCAACACCGCGTAGAGCACCGCCAGCATCGCCAGCGACACCGCCATCATGAAGGCCCGATAACGTGCAAAAGCGGCGCCGTAGAGGGTGAACAACGGTCCGTCGAGCACGGCCGGAACAGTCGCGCTAAGCGGACTCAAGCCCCAGCCGAGCTTGACCAGCTCACCGAGCAGATACGCGGCGCCGAAAGTCAGCAGCAACTCAGGGAGATGGCCATGCACACGCACGCGGCGCAACAGCCAGCGCTCCAACGCCGCGCCGATCAAGCCGACGATCAGCGGAGCGATTACGAGCGCACTCCAGAAACCCGCATGCGCCGCCACCGAAAAACCGACGTACGCGCCGAGCATGTAGAAGCTCGCGTGCGCGAAATTCAGCACGCCGAGCATGCTGAAAATCAGCGTCAAACCTGCTGACAGCATAAACAGCAGCAGGCCGTAACTGACACCGTTGAGCAGATTGATGACGAACGACTGCACGCGCCTATTCCGCCTGCACAGCGACGGTCAGCGGTTCGAGCGCCGCGCGCAAGTCGGCGGGCAAGCTCACCGGGCGACGCGTGACGCGATCCACATACACGTGCACGAAATGCCCTTGAGCGACGGGTTGATCTTCGCCCGCCTTGAAGAGGCCCACCTCGTAGCGCACGCTCGAGGTGCCGAGGCGCACGACCCGCAAGCCCGCTTCGACGTGTTCGGGAAACACCAGCGGCGCGAAGTAATTGCAATGCGTCTCGACCACGAGGCCGATCGTCGCGCCATGCTCGAAATCGAGCACGCCGGCGCGGATCAAATACTCGTTCACCACCGTGTCGAAGTAGCTGTAATAGACGACATTGTTGACGTGGCCATAGACGTCGTTATCCATCCAGCGCGTGGTGATCGGCAGAAAATGCGGGTAGGCGCTGCGCGTGGCCGGTGCGGGTTTGTTCATCGCTTACTGCCCCGGTCTTTCGACAAACTCGAACGGCAAGCCGCGCCGCCGCATCCATTCGCCGAGCGCCTGACCAGTACCCGCGCGCCATGGACGCAGTTTGGCCGGCTCGACCAGCCGGTATTCAAGCAATTCCGGCGACAGCGCGACCGTGCCGTACGCCTTCACGTGATACGCGATGATCAGTTCGTTTTTGCGGATGAATTCGTACACGCCGATCAATTCGACCGTCTCCGCGTGCAGCGAGGTTTCTTCCAGCACTTCGCGGGCAATGCCCTCTTCCGGCGTCTCGCCGTTTTCCAGAAAGCCGGTGATCAGCGCGAACATGCCTTCCGGCCAGGCGGCGTTGCGTGCGAGCAGAATCTTGCCCTCGTACTCGACGATCGCGGCCACCACCGGCAGCGGATTGTTCCAATGGACGTAGCCGCATTCCGTATCAGGGCAGATCTGGCGGATCCGGCCGCCTTCGTGTTCGGCATCGGCGCGCTCGATCAAAGGCGTAGCGCAGCGCGGACAAAATCGATGTTCGGTCATGGCGAGTGGGTCGTCTCTTATGGTTTCTGTGCAGCGTTGTTCAGTGTTGAATGTCGTGCTGCGGCGGATTCAGCAACTCGTGCGCGATGCTGTTTGTACGCCTCGTTCCTGGTTCCAGCTTCCGGTTCAAGCTCACGATGCCAGGCTGGTCGCACGCGCGGTCATTGCGGTTTCAGGCCAGGCACAAATCGCGTACTTCCGCGGCGAAACGTTCGACGGTTTCCGGCTGCGTATCCCAGGCGCACATCAGCCGGCAACCGCCCGCGCCGATGAACTCGTAAAACTTCCAGCCGCGCGCACGCATTGCCTTGGCGGCCTGCGCCGGCAATTGCGCAAAGACCGCGTTCGATTCTCGCGGAAACATGATGCTCACACCGGGAATTTCCTGCAACCGCGTTTCCAGCAAGGCCGCCATTGCATTCGCATGACGCCCATTGCGCAGCCAGACGTCGTTGTCCAGCAGTCCGAGCCACGGCGCGGAGATGAAGCGCATTTTCGAGGCGAGTTGGCCGGCCTGCTTCAGACGGTAGGCGAAATCGTCGGCGAGCGAGCGGTCGAAGAACACCACGGCTTCACCGACCGGCAAACCGTTCTTGGTCCCGCCGAAGCACAACACGTCGACGCCCGCGCGCCACGTGATCTCGGACGGATGCACGTCGAGCGCCGCGACCGCGTTCGCAAAGCGCGCGCCGTCCATGTGCACTTTCAGATGACGCCGCTTGGCGATCGCCGCGATCGCGCGCACTTCCTCGACGGTGTAGACGGTGCCTACTTCCGTCGATTGGGTCAGCGTGACGACCTTCGGCTTCGGGTAATGAATATCGGCGCGGCGCGTGACGACCGCTTCGATCGCATCCGGCGTGAGCTTGCCGCCGACGCCCGGCGCGGTCAGCAGCTTCGAGCCGCCGGAGAAGAATTCCGGGCCGCCGCATTCATCGGTTTCGATGTGCGCGAGTTCGTGACAGATCACCGAGTGATACGACTGGCACAGCGACGCCAGCGCCAGCGAATTGGCGGCCGTGCCGTTGAACACGAAAAATACTTCGCAATCGGTCTGGAACAGATCCCGCAGACGGTCGCAAACCTGGTTGGTCCAGGAGTCGTCGCCGTAAGCGGGTTCGTGGCCGCTGTTGTTGGCGGCGATCAGCGCGTTGAGCGCTTCGGGACAGATGCCGGCGTAGTTGTCGGACGCGAAATGTTGCATGGCTGGCGACGCGCCCGGCGACGGGCGCGCTGAGATGACGGGAAAGCCGTCATTTTAGTGCGCCGATGAGTTATTTGTTTTTTGGCTAGGCATTTGCCTCGTGGGCGGTTCAGCGGGCCCAAGTGCTCTTCGCAAGGCGGGGGACAAACTTGCCTTGCTGGTGCTAGTGCTTGCGCCTGCGGGATCAGTTAACGCCGAGGAATGCGCCACCTAGGAAGACCGTTAGTTACAGCCGCAATCGGGCATGCGGCCACGGCCTCGCGGCATGTGCGCCACGACGATCAGGCCGACCGCGCCCAACAGCAGCGTCCCCGCCGCCAGCCACAAGGCCGGTGAAAAAGACCCCGTGTGCTCGGCGATCGGCGCGGCCACCAGCGGGCCGACGATCTGGCCGACGCCATAGGCAGCCGTCGCATAACCCATCAGACCGGCCGCTTCGTCGCCAAGCAGACGCCGCGCCTCACGCATCGCGAACAGGGTGATGGCCGTAAATGGCAACCCGATCAGGATGCTGCCGAGCGAGAAACCGGCCGCCGTGGGCCAGACGATGCCGAGCGCAATACCGGCGGCTTGCAGCACATAGCAACCGGCGAGCAGCGTGCGATTGTCCCAATGCACCGGCAGGCGGGCCGCGAGCAGCGCACCGACGATCAGGGCCGCGCCGAACATCGGCCAGAACAGATCGGGCCAGGACGAACCCGGCAGCGCATGGCGCGCGATCACCGGCAGGAACGTCGCGGTGATGATGTAGCCGAAGCCGGGCACGCCGTAGAGCAGGATCAGCCAGAAGGCGTCAGCGCGGTGCCAGGCGTGGTTTGTAGAGGCGCGCTGACCTGCGGGCGAGGCTCGCCGAGTGGCAGTGGTTGCCGGGCCTGTGGCGCGCGTCGCGTCTCCTGGGGCGGTCCGGAACACGGGCCAAACCAGGATCGAAAGCACCGCCCCGATGAGTCCGAAACCGATCCAACCGACCGTCGCGCCATAGCCGCCCGCAGCGCTGACCAGCAGACCCGTTCCGACAATGCCCATGCCCGGGCCCGTATAGATCACCCCTCCCCACCCATGCGCGCCGAGTTCGGCGAGGCGCCGCAAGCCCCACTGCGAGGCGAACACGAAGGTCCAGGCGCTGACCGCGCCGGCGACGAAGCGCACGACGGCCCATACCCAGAATTGGCTTGTTACGCCCATCGCCAGCGTCAGCAGGACCGTCGCGACAAGTCCCACGCGCACCATGCGAGCCGGCTCGACCCGCAGCGCCGCGCAGGTGATCGCGCCGACGAAATAGCCTGCGTAGTTGGCCGATGCGAGCCAGCCGCCGTGCTGGATGTCGATCTGCGGCTGCCCGAGCGCGCTGCCGTGAAGCATCAGCGGCAGGAGCGGCGTGAACGCAAAACGGCCGATACCGAGCACCACGGCCAAGGTAATCATGCAGGCAAGCGCCGCGCGGCGGGCGGCGTGACGTTCGGTAGCGGTGTCTTGCGCGCTGGAAGCGAGATCGATCATGAGCATCACGGATAGTGGAAGCGGGCCGGCAGCTGCCGGTTTGTTGAATCCATATTAGCTTGACCTTTCAATCACGAAAAATGAATAATTAGGATATCAACCATCGCCAGGAGAGAATCGTGGATCTGGCCGCTTTGACCATTTTTCGTGCTGTGGTGCGGGAAAACGGCGTGACGCGCGCCGCTGCCAAGCTCAATCGCGTGCAATCGAACGTCACGACGCGCATCAAGCAACTCGAGGAGCAACTGGGCACCGACCTGTTCATCCGTGACGGGCGGCGCCTTGTTCTGACCCCGGCGGGCGAGACACTGCTGCCCTACGCGGAGCGTTTGCTCGCGCTCGCCGACGAGGCGCGCCATGCCGTGCGCGAAGATCGGCCGAGTGGACGCCTGCGTTTGGGCACGATGGAAAGCGTCGCGGCAACGCGTCTGCCCGGATTGCTCGCGAGTTATCACCAGCGGTGGCCGGATGTCGCACTGGAGCTCGAAACCGGTACGACCGGCAAGCTGATCGAGCGGGTCCGCGAATTCGAGGTGGATGCAGCGCTTGTGGCGACGCCACAGGATCCCGCCGCCCTCGGCGAATTGTTCGAGACGGTGCCGGTTTTTCGCGAAGAGTTGGTGATGCTGTCGCCGCGAGGCCATCGGCCGATTCGCGAAGTACGGGATATTGCTTTATCGACGCTGATCGCGTTCGAACGCGGCTGCGCTTACCGCGCGTATATCGAGAAGTGGTATCTGGAGCATGGCGTGAGGCCGGCTCGCGTTCTGGAGCTCGGTTCGTATCATGCGATCGTGGCTTGTGTCGCCGCCGGCGCGGGGGTGGCCGTGGCGCCGCGATCCGTGCTCAATCTGCAAACGGATGCGAGCAATATCGCGGTTCATGAGCTTCCGGATATTGGTGTGATCGAGACACTGCTCGTCTGGCGACGAGGGCATTTTTCGTCCGCGCTCAATGCGCTGCGGCAAACGCTTGTGTCGGCGGAGGATACGGTGGAGTTGCCTGCCACTACACCGGTAGGCGTTGCTTGAATTTTTACTTGATGCTTTGTCTGCGTGGCTGGGAACGCTAACCGCCAACGCTATCGGCAAGGTTGATGCGCGGCAAGACACGCTACGACACGCCAAGGCCAGAAACAACTTGGGCCACGTGGGACGCCAAAACCACCAGCGTCCCGCATGGCCCAATCAAACTCAAATCAAAGCCGGGCTTCGACCCAACCCTTCACACCTGCCAGTGCCGCCGGCAGATTCGCCGGTTCGGTGCCACCCGCTTGCGCCATATCCGGCCGCCCGCCGCCCTTGCCGCCGACTTGCTGGGCAACGAAGTTGACCAGTTCACCAGCCTTGACCTTCTTGCTGGCGTCCGCCGTCACACCGGCGATCAGGCTCACCTTGCCGCCCTCGACCGAGGCCAGCACGATCGCCGCGCTCTTCAGCTTGTCCTTCAGCTTGTCGACCGTCTCGCGCAACGTTTTCACGTCCGCGCCCTCGAGCGTTGCAGCCAGCACATGCACGCCGGCCACTTCGATTGCCTGACCGGCAAGCTCATCGCCCTGGCTCGAAGCCATCTTCGACTTCAATGCGCTCAGTTCCTTCTCCAGCGACTTCACCTGGTCCTGCACCTGCACGATCCGCTGCGTCAATTCCGACGGCTGCGCCTTCAACACGGCCGCTGCCGCATTGATCCGCGCGTCGAGATCCTGCACGAAGCGCACAGCGTTGTCGCCCGTGATCGCTTCCACGCGACGGATACCTGCAGCCACGCCGCCTTCCATCACGATCTTGAAGAGTCCGATGTCGCCCGTGCGATGCACGTGCGTACCGCCGCACAACTCGCGCGAAAAGCCGAGGTCGAGCACACGTACTTCGTCGCCGTATTTTTCGCCGAACAGCGCCATCGCGCCGCCCTTCACCGCTTCGTCGAACGGCATCACGCGCACGATACCCGGCGCGTTCGCCAGCACTTCCGCGTTGACGATCGCTTCGACCTGACGGATCTGTTCGTCAGTCATCGGCGCGTTGTGTGCGAAGTCGAAACGGGTTTTGTCCGCATCGACCAGCGAACCCTTCTGCTGCACGTGCGAACCGAGTACTTCGCGCAGCGCCTTGTGCATCAGGTGGGTGGCCGAGTGGTTGCGCTCGGTGCGGGCGCGACGCACCGCATCGATTTCCGCCTTCACGACGTCGCCGACTTTCAGCGTGCCCTGCTCGAGGGTGCCGTGATGGCCGACCACGTCCGCCTGTACCTTCAGCGTATCGGCTACCGCAAAGCGCACGCTCGCGTTAGCCAGCACGCCCTGGTCGCCGACCTGACCACCCGACTCCGCGTAGAACGGCGTGTGGTCGAGCACCACGACCGCCTGCTGGCCGTGATTCACTTCCTTGACCGACGCGCCGTCGACATACAGCGCGATCACTTTCGCGTCGTCGAAGATGATTTCTTCGTAGCCGTGGAACGTGGTCTTCGCGCCCGAGTATTCGAGGCCCTGCGCCATCTTGAACTTGCCCGCCGCGCGCGCCTGTTCGCGCTGACGCGCCATGGCTTCGTCGAAAGCGGCTTCGTCGACCGTCACTTCGCGCTCGCGGCAGACGTCTGCCGTCAGATCCAGCGGGAAGCCGTAGGTGTCGTGCAGTTTGAATGCGAGTTCGCCGTCGAGCGTCTTGCCGCCCTTGGCTTCCAGATCGGCCAGCGCGCTTTCGAGAATCGACATGCCGTGCTCGATGGTCTCGAAGAAGCGCTCTTCTTCCTGACGCAGCACGTCGGTCACGCGTTGCTCGGCTTCCTTCAGTTCCGGATAGGCGCCGCCCATTTGCGCGACGAGGTCCGGCACCATGCGGTGGAAGAACGAACCCTTCTTGCCCAGCTTGTAGCCGTGGCGGATCGCGCGGCGCACGATACGGCGCAGCACGTAGCCGCGGCCTTCGTTGCCTGGAATCACACCGTCGACGATCAGGAACGAGCAGGCGCGGATGTGATCGGCGATCACCTTCAGCGAGTTGTTCGTCAGATCGGTCACGCCGGTTTCGCGGCCCGCGGCCTTGATGAGCGCCTGGAACAGGTCGATCTCGTAGTTGCTGTGAACGTGCTGCAGAACCGCGGCGATACGCTCGAGCCCCATGCCGGTGTCGACGCACTGCTTGGGCAGCGGCGTCATGTTGCCCTGGGCGTCGCGGCTGAATTGCATGAACACGAGATTCCAGATCTCGATGTAGCGGTCGCCGTCTTCCTCAGGCGATCCCGGCGGGCCACCCCAGATTTCCGGACCGTGGTCGTAGAAAATTTCCGAGCAAGGGCCGCACGGCCCGACGTCGGCCATCTGCCAGAAGTTGTCAGACGCGTAGCGCGCGCCCTTGTTGTCGCCGATGCGGATGATCCGCTCGACCGGCACGCCGACTTCCTTTGCCCAGATGTCGTGCGCTTCGTCGTCTTCGTGATAGACGGTGACCCACAGCTTGTCTTTCGGCAACTGGTACACGCCGGTCAGCAATTCCCACGCGTAGTGGATCGCGTCGCGCTTGAAGTAGTCGCCGAACGAGAAGTTGCCCAGCATTTCGAAGAACGTGTGGTGACGCGCGGTGTAACCGACGTTTTCCAGATCGTTGTGCTTGCCGCCGGCGCGCACGCTGCGCTGCGCGGTTGTGGCGCGCGCATACGGACGCGATTCCGCGCCGAGGAACACATCTTTGAACTGCACCATTCCCGAATTGGTGAAGAGCAGGGTCGGGTCGTTGCCGGGCACAAGGCTCGACGAGCGAACGATCGTATGGCCCTTCGATTCGAAGAACTTGAGGAATTTCTCGCGGATTTCGGCGGCTTTCATAGCGTGCGGGGGACGGGTTTGCCAGTTCCCTGGCTGTTACCGGCGGCATCATGGGGATGCGCCAACTGTTTGTTTCTTAAACGACTGATTATACGGGATCGGCGCCCATGCGCGGCGACGGGCCTGTCCCGCCTTGATCCCGATAGCCATTCGGCCAGGTTTGGCCGGGTAGCGAGTGACATGGCAAGGCGCGCCGCGCGTCCTATGCCGTTCGGCCGACTGCGCCGGCGCGCGGGAATCGCTTAAGATTGCCCCCATCCGCGGCGCCACGCGCGCCGATTTGGCATGGGACCGGAGTAAGCGCTAAAGCGCTAACTCCGGTCGACAAAGGAGACATTGAAGAATATGGGCGCTCTCAGTCATATCCGCGTGCTGGACCTCACACGCGTGCTCGCCGGCCCTTGGTGCGCGCAGACGCTCGCCGATTTCGGCGCCGACGTGATCAAGATCGAACGGCCCGAAGTCGGCGACGACACGCGCCACTGGGGGCCGCCGTACCTGAAAACGCCGGAAGGCGCCGACACACGCGAGGCCGCCTATTACCTCGCGGCGAATCGCAACAAGCGCTCGGTCACCGTCGACATCGCTTCGCCCGAAGGCCAGCGGATCATCCGCGAACTGGCCGCGCAAAGCGATGTGGTGCTGGAGAACTACAAGGTCGGGCAGTTGAAGAAGTACGGCCTCGATTACGCGTCGCTGAAGGAAGTAAAGCCCGATCTGATCTACTGCTCGGTGACCGGCTTCGGCCAAACCGGCCCGTATGCGCAGCGCGCCGGCTACGACTTCATCGTGCAAGGCATCGGCGGCTTCATGAGCATCACCGGCGAGCGCGACGGCCAGCCGGGCGGCGGTCCGCAAAAGGCCGGCGTCGCGATCGCCGATCTGATGACCGGCATGTATTCGACCATCGCCGTGCTCACGGCGCTCACGCATCGCGACCGCACGGGCGAAGGCCAATACATCGACATGGCGCTGCTCGACGTGCAGGTCGCGATGCTGGCCAACATGAATTCGAATTATCTGGCGAGCGGCCAGCCGCCCGTGCGTTGGGGCAATGCGCATCCGAACATCGTGCCCTACCAGACCTTCCAGACGAGCGACGGCTGGATCATCGTCGCGGTCGGCAACGACGGCCAGTTCCGCAAGTTCGTCGAGGCGGGCGGACGCCCCGAACTCGCCATTGACGAGCAATTCGCGACCAATCCGGCGCGCGTGCGCAACCGCGAAATCCTCGTGCCGATTCTGGCCGACATGGTGCGTCTGCAGGGCAAACAACAATGGATTGCCGCCCTGGAAGCAGCCGGTGTGCCGTGCGGACCTATCAACGATCTGGGCGAAGTGTTCGAGAACGAGCAGGTGGTGGCGCGCGGGCTGCAGGTCGATCTGCCGCATCCGTCGGGCGGCACGGTCAAGCTGGTGCGCAATCCGATCAATATGAGCGGCACGCCGCCCGAAGCACTGTCCCATCCGCCGACACTCGGCGAGCACACCGACAGCATCCTGCGCGATGTGCTCGGCTATGACGAGGCACGGATTGCGGCGTTGCGGGACCAGTCGGTGATTTGAGGCCCGGCTGCATTGTGGGCGAGTGGTCTGGCGGTCGGCTGAGGCGGTGGCAGTTTTCAGCGGAGCTGGCGATGGTGTCAGCTCACTCGCCGCCCGAATCTCAGCAAATCAGGCGATCACCGCTGCTCGCCTAACGAAGCCAGCCAGCGCCGCCCCTCTTCCCAATCGCCGAGGCCGCTGTCGGCATTGATGTGGCCGCGCGGCCCGATGTCTATCCAGCGGCTGCCCCACGCGCTCGCACACGTCTGCGAAAACGGCACACCGCCGTACGGATCGTCGCTGCTCGACACGACGATGCTCGCGAACGGCAGGCGCACAAGAGGCACCGGTGCAAAGCCGCTGGCGTCCTGCGGAAAATGTGCCCCGGAGGGATCGGGCACGGCCACCAGTAATGCACCGGCCACTTTGGCCAACTGCTCAGTGCTCGCGTACTGCGACGCCCAGAAAGCGGTCGCGAGGCAGCCCAGGCTGTGCGCGGCGAACACCACCGGCGATTCGGCTGCGGCCACTGCGGCGTCGAGCGTGCGGCACCACGCGTCGCGCGTCGGATGGTCCCAGTCGGGCATCTGCACGCGCACGAAGGCGGGATCGAGTGCTTCCCAAAGCGTCTGCCAGTGGCCCGTACCGGAGTTCTGGTAGCCCGGCAGCACGAGTACGTTTAGTTTTTGTCCGCTCATTGCGTTCCCCGTCGCAGTTCGTTTTTCAAGTTCGCTTTCACTCAATGCATCACGCGACCCACACCCACGCCGCGCGGATCCGCCGCCGGCTCGGGCGTCGTCCCTTCGACGCGGATCATCTGCACGTCGCCGTTAAACGACTGCCCTTCCACCGTGTAGCCCCCGGCTTTCAGCTGATCGGCCAACTCGCCCGTGATCGGATGATACGGCTCGAAATAGATCGTCTTAGGCGGCAACAACTGATGATGGAACCGCATCGCAGCCAAAGCGTCGGCAGGCGCCATGTTGAAATCGTACAGGTTAGTCATGACCTGGAAGATCGACGTCAGGATTCGCGAGCCCCCCGGCGTGCCGATCACGAGCGACACCTTGTTGTCCTTCAACAGGATGGTCGGCGTCATCGACGAAAGCGGCCGGCGTCCCGGAGCCACCGTGTTCAGATCGTCAGCCGTTGCGCCGGGCGTGCCGGCGGCAGCCGGTTTGGTGACGAAGTCGTCCATCGCGTCATTGAGCAGGAAGCCGCCGCCGTCCACCACCACGCCGGAACCGAAATCCCCGTTCAGCGTGTAGGTGTTCGACACGGCGTTACCCCACTTGTCGACCACCGAAAAATGCGTGGTTTGCGCTTTCTCCGGCATCACGTCGCCGAGGCCGCCTTTAACGGGCGTGGCGCCCGGCACTTCGTCGGGTTTCACTTCATCGGCGCGTTGCGCGAGGTAGGCGTCGCCGGTCAGTTTGTCGACCGGCACCTTGTACGAATCGGGGTCGCCAATGTATTGCTGGCGGTCGGCGAACACGCGGTCTTCGATCTGCGCGATCAGATGGATATACGGCTCGGAGTTCAACTCAAGGCCTTCGAACGCCGGCTTCAGATCTGCCTTCATCTTCAGCATCTGGATCAGCCCGACGCCGCCCGAACTCGGCGGCGGCGCGGTCACGACCTGGTAGCCGTTCCAGTCGGCGGTGAGCGGCTGACGCCAGACAGCCTTGTATTGAACCAGGTCCGGCTTCGTGACCAGACCGTGGCCGTACATCTGCTGCGCGATCAGATCCGCGGTGCGGCCTTCGTAGAACTCACGACCGCCGTCGCTGGCGATACGCGAGAGCGTTTGCGCGAGTTCCGGCTGGCGATACATCACGCCCGCCTTCAGGTTCGAGAAGTAGGCGTCGAAATTGGTCTTGCCGGCGAAACTCTTCGCCGCCGCGTCGTGACGCTGCTGCAACCCCTGGTCGACCTGGAAGCCGTCGGTGGCGTAACGGATCGCGGGCGCCAGCACCTGCTTCCATTTCAGCTTACCGAAACGCTGCTGCGCTTCCCACATACCCTCTACAGTGCCCGGCACCCCCACCGCGCGATGGCCGACGAGGCTCATACCCGGCACGAGGTTGCCTTTATCGTCGAGGTACATGTCGCGGGTCGCCTGTTGCGGCGCGCGCTCGCGGTAGTCGAGAAAATACGGCTTGCCGTCCATGAACAGGGTCATAAACCCGCCGCCGCCGATGTTCCCTGCGTCCGGACAGGTCACGGCCAGCGTGAAGGCGATCGCCACCGCGGCGTCCACGGCGTTGCCGCCGGCGGCGAAGATCTGCTGGGCGGTGTCGGCGCTGTAGCGATCCGGCACGGCCACCGCCGACGCGTCCAGCACGGCCTTTGGCGGCGGCGTTTTCGCGAGCGCGGGGGCCGGCGCGACGACGCTGCCGGCGAGCGCGGCGAACACGGCCGTAGCCGTCACGATCCGTGCGAAAGACAAAGGGGCAAAAGGCGCGCGAGGCGCGTCATGTGACGGGACGGACATCCGAGAAACTCCGGGAACTAGGAGCGCCATGTTGCACGAACGAAAAGCGTCCATGCCAGGGCGGCTCAATGGGTGAGGCGGCCTGCACACCCGGCAGCACTGCGCTCGGCGCTACACGGCGGGTACAGGCAGCGCAATCCGAAACGGCTTGAACGGGGGCGCGGGTGTGCGGCGAGGCTGTCTGGCTTGCGCCGCACGGGCGCAAAGTGGCGCCGGGGGAAAAATCCGTGGGCGAACATCATGTTGCCCGTGCGCGGCGCGTGGAGAGTGCGCCGCCCGCATCGTAAGTCGCCATGGACCGCGCAAACAAAACGTTTTACCTCCTGTTACAGCACATTAAACGCAGCTTGCAGGATCTCGTCCTGCCCCCAAAAACCGCCCGAAACCGCTCAAACGTTGGCTGCGCGCCGCACTCGCCTGCCGCGAGCGAACGCGTCAGGTAGAATTGACGGATAAGTGGGCGCATTGCGCGTCCCCGACAGACTTTCACCTTCTCGCATGAATACCGAACGCAACGACGCGCCAGCGGCATCCAATTTCATCCGCAACATCATTGACGAAGACAACCGCACCGGCAAGTGGGAGCAGCGCGTCGAAACGCGCTTTCCGCCCGAGCCGAACGGCTACCTGCACATCGGTCACGCCAAGAGCATCTGCCTGAACTTCGGCGTGGCGCGCAGCTACGGCGGCGTGTGCCATCTGCGCTTCGACGATACAAATCCGGAAAAGGAAAGCGTCGAGTACGTCGACTCAATCATCGACTCCGTGCGCTGGCTCGGTTTCGAGTGGGAAAAAGGCGGCAAGGAACAGCTCTACTTCGCGAGCGACTACTACGACAAACTGTACGAATTCGCCGAACTGCTGATCGAACGCGGCAAGGCCTACGTGGACAGCCAGTCGGCCGAAGAAATGCGCGCGAACCGCGGCTCGGCTTCCGAAGTCGGTACGCCGTCGCGCTTCCGCGACCGTTCGGTGCAGGAAAACCTCGACCTGTTCCGCCGCATGAAAGCCGGCGAGTTCAAGGAAGGCGAGCACGTGCTGCGCGCGAAGATCGACATGTCGTCGCCGAACTTCAACATGCGCGACCCGGTCATCTACCGCATCCGCTTCGCGCATCATTACCGCACCGGCGACACATGGTGCGTGTACCCGATGTACGACTACACGCACTGCATTTCGGACGCGTTGGAAAACATCACGCATTCGCTGTGCACGCTCGAATTCGAAGACCACCGTCCGCTGTACGACTGGATTCTGAACGAGCTGGCCGAAGCCGGAATCTTCACGCGCCCGCTGCCGCAACAAATCGAGTTTTCGCGCCTGAACCTGACCTACGCGATCACCAGCAAGCGCAAGCTGCTGCAACTGGTGACCGAAGGCCATGTCGAGGGCTGGGACGATCCGCGCATGCCGACCATCGTTGGTGTGCGCCGCCGCGGTTTCACGCCGGAAGCGATCCAGTTGTTCTGCGAGCGCATCGGCGTCACCAAGGTCGATTCGTGGATCGACATGAGCGTGTTCGAAGGCGCGTTGCGCGACGATCTGGACGACAAGGCGCCGCGCACTGCTGCAGTGCTCGATCCGGTCAAGCTGATCATCGACAACTTCCCTGAAGGCGTGACCGAGCCGTGCAATGCGCCGGTCCACCCGCATCACCCGGAAATGGGGGTTCGGGAATTCCCGATCTCGCGCGAACTGTGGATCGAACGCGAGGACTTCACCGAAACGCCGCCGAAGGGCTACTTCCGCCTGTTCCCGGGCAACAAGGTGCGCCTGCGCTACGGCTATGTGATCGAATGCATCGGTGCGGACAAGGACGAGAACGGCAACATCGTCGCCGTCCACTGCAACTACTTCCCCGACAGCAAATCGGGCACGGAAGGCGCGAACACCTATAAGGTCAAGGGCAACATTCACTGGGTCAGCGCAGCAGGCGCAGTTCCGGCCGAAGTGCGCATCTACGACCGCCTGTTCAAGGAACCGCAACCGGACGCCGGCGGCCGTGACTTCCTCGAAGCGCTGAATCCGGATTCGAAGCGCGTGGTCAACGCCTACCTGGAACCGGGTGCGCGCGACGCGCTGCCGGAACAGCGCTATCAGTTCGAGCGCCACGGCTATTTCGTCGCCGACCGCGTCGATTCGAAGCCGGGCAAACCCGTATTCAATCGCATCGTCAGCTTGCGCGACAGTTGGGGCAAGCCGGCGTAAGCTGGAGCCACTACAGCGCGAAGCGCATCTGACGTTGCCTGGCCGACGTCAATTACGGCGTGCATTTCGCAAGCGGGATGCACGCCGTTTTCGTTGCATCATGTTCCATCGACAGTGACAGCGCGGCATCCGTGCACGTGCGAGTCCAGGAGACCCGATGAAAGTTGCAGCCCGTCGCGGGGTAAGTGCATGGGACACGGCGCGAGGCGCGGCTCATACGCGTGCCGTTCCTGTTACGCACACAACCCGAGCCGCACGCGCCACGCATAGCATGCACAGCGTATTCGTAGCGCTGGTCGCGTTCGGCGCGGCATCGCTCGCCTGCGCCGCTCAAGCGGACGAACTCACCGGCACGCTGAAGAAAATCCACGACGATGGCGTGGTCGTACTCGGCGTGCGAGAAGCGTCGATTCCCTTCTCCTACTTCGACGGCACGCGCACGGTCGGCTACTCGCAGACCATCGCACTGCAAATCGTCGACGAAATCAAGAAAACGCTCGGCCTGCCGCAACTGAAGGTGCACGAAATCACCGTGACCTCGTCGAACCGCACGCCGATGTTGCTGAACAACCAGATCGATCTGGAATGCGGCTCGACCACGCATACGGTGGAACGCGAAAGCGCGGCCGCGTTCTCGAACAGCTTCTTCCAGTACGCGGTGCGCATGATCGCGCGCAAGAGCAGCGGCATTGCGGATTTTCCGGATCTGGCCAGCAAGACGGTCGTGACGACCGCGGGCACCTCCGACGAGCGCCTGCTGCGCCGCCTGAACACCGAGAAGCATCTGAACATGCGCATCACGAGCGCGCGTGACCATGCGGAAGCATTCAGCGCGGTCAAGGACGACCGGGCCGTGGCCTTCGTGATGGACGAGCCGATCGTGTACGGTTTCAAATCGACCGACCCGCACCCCGAAGACTTCGTGGTAACCGGCACGCCGCTCGGCTATGAGGTCTACGCCTGCATGTTCCGCAAGGGCGACGAGCCGCTGCGCACGCTCGTGAACGGAGTGATCGCACGCGGCCAGCTTGCCGGCGACGCCGAGCGTCTATACAACCAGTGGTTCACCCAGCCGATTCCGCCGCACGGCATCAATCTGAATTTTCCGTTGTCGGAACAGAACCGCACGCTGTTCGCGCATCCGAACGACCGCGCGCTCGACTGAGCGTGTAGGCCGTGCGCGTGGCGGGTACGGGTGGCGGCTAATGCCAGCGCCACAGCCCGACAACCCATCCACCGCTCTATAGCGTTCGATGCAGTTCCGCGAGTGAAAGCGTGGTCTGGAAAAGCCGTGTGAGACTGCGGCTCGCATACCGCTCGACTTCGTCCGGTGCGGTCCAGCGATATGCGTCCATTTCGGGAATCAGCGTGCCGTCGGAGCGGCGCGGAAACAGCGACGTACAGATGCACGAAGACAGATCGAGTTCGTCGGCCGTCGCACGCGCCGCGAACAGATGCAGATCCTTGTCGCGCCGGTAGACGAACAGTCCGAGATCCTTCAGGCGGCCGGCTTCGATCACGATACCGGTCTCCTCGACCATCTCGCGTAACGCCGTGACGTGTGGCGCCTCGCCCTCTTCGCCGTGCCCTTTCGGAACGTCCCAGTGAGACGTTTCGGTGGCGTGCGCGAGCAGCACCCGGCCGTCCGGGTCGAGCAGCACGATGCCGCACGAGACGACCCGCGCGCTCATCGACGCAATGCGCCGCAGGGGCGCACGGCCTCAGGCTGCGCCGGCGGCAAGCCGGCGCGCATTGTCATACCCGCCCGCACGCTCAGTGTTTCTTCTGCAATTGCCAGTTGCCGCTGCCCTGTTTGCAGAACTGCGGACGCAGGTTCATCGACTGCCCTTTCGCATTCAGCACGACGCCGACGTCGCGGCAGGTGCGTTCGCCATCCTTCGCGGTGCTGGCGATGCTGATCGTTGCGTCGATCTTCACGCTATTGCCGGTGCCTTCATTGACCCAGCTCACGCTTTCGCCGTCCTGCTTGTCGTTCAAGGCAGCGAACACGGCGTTCTTGATCGAGTCGACGTCGCGTTGCTTCATGTAGCTGATCGGCGTGTCGTTCAGAAACCCGAGGTTCGCCGCTTGCGCACCGATGGCGCCGGCAAGCAGCAGGCCACCGACGGTCAGGTGAAACAGGGCACGGGGTCGCATCGACATGAAGGGTTCTCCTCGAAGAGTGGTTCGGCGGTCTCGAGCGCGCTCACGGCAACTCGTGATCTGGACCCCAAAAGCATAGCATGTCGCCCTCGAAGTAGCCGCCCGGATGCGGCCTCGCAACGGCCTACGGCAACGTGTAGCGACCAGCTCCCTGCTCTGGGGAACGAACTGGCGCGACGACCGCTCAGACTTTTTAGGACGCGTCTCATATCTTCTTATGGAGCGTTTTCTTAAGATAGGTCTGTTGCGCTGTAGCGCTGATCAAGCTTCCACTGCCGCCCTATGGACATCTCGTCTGCTCTCGAAACCTTCACCGTCGCGCTCGCGCTCTTTTGCGTCGCGCTGGTGCCGTTCGCCATCGGCCGCGATCCGGGTCTTGCGCGGCGCATCGTGCAAATGGACAGCCTCCCTCGCGCACGCTGGCCAAATCTGCTGACACGCGCCGGCATTGCCTGCCTCCTCGTGTCGTTCGCACTTCTGCTGGTCGGCTGCTATTACATCATTGCCGGCGCAGGCTACTGACCACGCCCGCGGCCGCACATGCCGCCCAACCGGCCGCGCGCCAATCGCCCGGCGATCAATTCGCGGCAGTTTTATTTCCCGCCTGATTTCCCGCCTTATACCCATCCGTAAGCGTATTCAAAAACGCCACCACGTCCTTGATTTCAGCCTCGTCGAGCACAGGCTTATCACCCGGCTTGCGATCGAACGGCGGATCGGTATTCAGATTGGCCCAGTAACGCTGCGGCAGATCGTCGAACTTCTGCACTTTGCCCTTCACGACCGGATAAAACTTTTCCGGGTTCGTGTCGCGTTGCGCATAAAAACGCACGGCCTGATCCAGCGAATGATAGATGCCGTTGTGGAAAAAACTCTTCTTCAACGCGACATTGCGCAGCGTCGGCGTGCGGAAGATGCCGCAAAATTCGGCGCGACCCTTCAGGTCGGTACGCTCCGGCCCGCATGCGCCGAGGTCGTAGAAATGCGGATCGCGATTCACCTGCAGCGCGCGATTGCGCGGCACGCCGATCGCAATCAGACCGAAGTCGCTGAACTGCGGCGGCGCACCGTCCATGGTGCGCTGGCTGATGTGGCAGCTCGCGCAATTGCCCTTCTTTTCGTCGTTGAAGACTTCCAGACCGTGTAGTTCTGCCTTGGTCAGTTGCGTTTTGCCCGCCAGATACGCGTCGTACTTGCTGGTGTATGGGTAGAAAATCTCGGGCGCCTGTTCGAAGGTTTCCAGCGCTTGCAGCACGGCGTTGAAGGTGGCTTCGTCGCTATCGAAAATATGCGCGCCGAATGCCGTGCGGAAAGCCTCCGCATACGGCGCGGCCTTCACCGCCGCCGTGACCTTCGCCGGTGTGCTGCCCATTTCGAACGACGACAGCAGCGGAATACGCGCCTGGTCCGAGCCGCGGTCGACCCGCCCGTCCCACGTCAAGCCGCCGGTCGGCCCGGCATCCACGCTCTCATCGCCTTCGTCGTCCGACTCGTGATAGTGCTCGGCGAACGCCGGCACCGATTGCAGGTACTTGAGCGTCGGCGCGGCGCGCATGCCGGTGCGGTGCATGTCGTTGCCGCCCAGCTGTACCGACAGCGAATTCGCCGGCGAAAAACCGTGATCGGGGCTATGGCACGATGCGCAGGCCAGCTTGCCCGAGCCGGATAGCGACGCGTCGAAGAACAGTTGCTTGCCGAGGGCCGTCATCTGCCGCACGGATTCGTAGACTTGCGCGCGGGTCTGACCGGCTTCATGGGCCGCCACCTTGACGGCAGAAGCCGCCGCGGGCGTAGACGCCGGCGACGCGCTCGCCTGGGTCCCGACTTCGGCCTTGGCTCCTGCCGTCTGCGAACCTGCATCACACGCGGCCAGCGTCACGGTCATGGCCGCGAGCGCCATCGCCAGCACCGCGCCAATGCCCAGCGTCCCCACGCGCCGCCATGCCTGCGGCCGAACTGCCGTTTTCCGAATCCCCGCGAGACCAGGCCGCATATGAATGATGTGAGTTTGCGATATTGAAGTCCGCGAGCGTATTTCATCGACATGTCGTTTAAATGACATACAGCCGACGAAAATATCGAAACCCAAGCTATTCGTAATTAGTTACATGTTTCTGTCAAATTCCTTGTTCAAACTTTCGCTCGCGGCCATCCGTGTAAGCAATGCACGCGGCCCGTCCCCAACGCGAGAGAGAGAACACATACCAAATGAACAAGAAACTGATCTGCGCGGCGCCTATCGCGATCGCGGCAGCGTTGAGTCTGTATGCGTGCGGCGGCGACAATGTCACCGCGCCACCGGACATCACGTCGATCAAGACGGTCGTGGTGATCTACGCGGAGAATCGCAGCTTCGACAATCTGTACGGCAACTTCCCCGGCGCCAACGGTCTGCAGAACGTGACGGCGGCGAGCGCCACACAGTTGGACCGCAACGGTACGGCGCTCGCGACGCTGCCGCAAGTGTGGAACGGTCTGACCCAAACCGGCGTGACGCCGGTCGTGACGCAAGCGATGACGGCCAACCTGCCGAACAGCCCGTTCGCCATCGACGACCCGAATGGTTTCAACACGCCGATCACCGCCACGACGCGCGATCTGTATCACCGCTTCTATGAAAACCAGATGCAGATCAATGGCGGCAAGAACGACAAATTCGCCGCGTGGGCGGATTCCGGCGGCCTCGTCATGGGTCACTACACGCTCAACGCGGACAAGCTGCCGTTGTGGAAAATCGCCCAGCAATACACGCTGGCCGACAACTTCTTCATGGGCGCCTTCGGCGGCTCGTTCCTGAATCACCAGTGGCTGATCTGCTCATGCACGCCGACTTATCCGAATGCGGACAAGAGCCCGGCAGCCGCCTCGATCTCGTCGGTCGAAAGCGACGGCGTCACGCTGAAGCTCGCGACCAACTCGCCGGCGTCGGCGCTGAGCGGCCCGCCGAAATTCGTGCTCTCAGGCAACCTGACGCCTGACTTCTACGCAATCAACACGATGCAGCCGCCGTATCAGCCGAGCGGCAACAAGGCAGCTTCGGGCGGCGACGCCAACCTGGCCGACCCAACCGCAGCCACCACATTGCCGGCGCAAACACAACAGCACATCGGCGATCTGCTGAACAACGCGAAGGTGTCGTGGGCGTGGTACGGCGGTGCGTGGGGTGCGGCGGTCTCAGCGGCGCAAACCGGCGCGACGAATGTGATCTACGGCGCGAACCTGACGGCGCCGAATTTCCAGCCGCATCACCAGCCGTTCAACTATTTCGCCGATCTCGCACCGGGCTCCGCG
Organism: Paraburkholderia sp. SECH2; assembly: GCF_030464795.1. NCBI lineage: Bacteria > Pseudomonadati > Pseudomonadota > Betaproteobacteria > Burkholderiales > Burkholderiaceae > Paraburkholderia > Paraburkholderia sp. SECH2. The sequence continues at coordinate 568,161 of NZ_JALPRH010000002.1, read as the reverse complement.
AACCGTTCGCAGCATTTGCTCGACGGCGGTCTGGCTGGCTCCGAGTTCATCAAGGCGATCGACGCTGGCACGCTGCCGCAGGTGTCGTTCTACAAGCCGCAGGGCAACCTGAACGAGCACGCGGGTTACACCGACGTCGCCTCGGGCGACCAGCACATCGCCGACGTGATCTCGCATCTGCAGAAAAGCCCGCAGTGGAACAACATGCTGGTGGTCGTGACCTACGACGAAAACGGCGGCTTCTGGGACCACGTCGCGCCGCCGAAGGCCGACCGTTGGGGTCCGGGCACGCGGATTCCGGCGCTGATCATTTCGCCGTTCGCAAAGAAGGGTTTCGTCGATCACACGCAGTACGACACGACGTCGATCCTGCGTTTCATCACGCGCCGTTACTCGCTGCCGACGCTGCCGGGCATCTCGACGCGTGATGCCGCACTGGTCAGCAACGGCAGCAAGCCGATGGGCGACCTGACGGCCGCATTGAACATCAGGCAATAGTCCGCTAGCAACGACCCGCCTGACGGTGGGATCTTGACGGGGCAGCTTCGGCTGCCCTTTTTTGTGTTCGTCGCACGGATCACCCCACGGCGCGCGCGACTCGTTATGGACGCAAACAGCGACACAACGCGTTTGCACGACCGGCGTATGCTTCGACGCAGGACTCGATCATTCCCGCCCATGGCGGCTCGAAACCCATAGCAACGTGTTGCAGGTTTGCCCACCTATTCAGGAGCTCGACAGCATGACGGAAAAAATCATCAAGGTACCCGGCCCCGATCATCCGATTACGATCGAGCCGGACAAAGCCCACGTGGCGGTGACGGTCGCCGGCCGCGTGATCGCGGATACGCGCAATGCACTCGTGCTGCGCGAGGCGGCCTATCCGCCGGTGTATTACATCCCACGCAATGACGTCGAGATGACGCTGCTGGAACGTACCGATCACGCGACGTATTGCCCATACAAAGGCGATTGCGCGTACTACAGCATTCCGCTTGGCGGCGAGCGGGCAGTGAATGCGGTCTGGACCTACGAGTCGCCCTACGCGCCCGTGAAAGAGATCGCCCAGCACCTGGCGTTCTATCCGAACCGGGTCGATTCCATCGACGTGCAACCGGCGGAGTAAACGGCCTCGCGCGCATCGCAGCGGTGAGGCTTCGATGCGCGGCGCAAGGCTTTTGAAGTACGGCAGGAGGGACTCGAACCCCCCACCCTCGGCTTAGAAGGCCGATGCTCTATCCAGCTGAGCTACTGCCGTATTGACGTGAGGCGATGCAAACACAAACGTGACCAACCTGCATCGCCCGCAATGAGAACCCGTAGAGGGCATTGGAACCTGTGCTGTATGACCGCCACAGGGTTCATGGGATACCGAAATTCTAACTGACCGGGCCGAGGACTGTGGAAATCCGATCCGGCACACGGCAACGCTGATCGGCAATCACCACACAGCATCACAAAACAAACGGGCCCGACTCGTTGAGCCGGGCCCGGATTATAACCGATCGCTTCTTACCCGCCAGTCGCGCGCCAGCACGTGGCGGGCTGTAGCGGGCATGCCGAGCGCAATCAGACCGGCTGCGGATGCAGCATGAACCAGCCGAGGAACACGATCCCGGCGATCACGCAGTACACGCCGAACGAAGCCAGACGTCCGCGGCCTTCGAAATAACGCATCAGGAAACGCACGCTGAGATACGCGGCAATTGCGGTCAGCACGCCGCCGAGCAAGGCATCGGCGAGTTGGTCCGGAGCATGAAACAGTTTCGGCAATTCGAGCACGCCGGCAGCGAAGATGATCGGCGTGCCGAGCAGGAACGAGAACTCGGCGGCCTTCTCGGTCGTCAGGCCGGCCGCGTTACCGGCGATCATCGTCAGACCACTGCGCGAGAAGCCCGGAATCAACGCGCCGATTTGCGCGAGACCCACGAAAAACGCCTGACGGAAGGTCAGCTTCTCCGGCGCCAGATGCGCGCGCGAACGTTGCAGGCGATCGCCGAACCACAGCAGCACGCCGTTCACGATCAGCGCGGCTGCGACAATGCGCAGATCGTGAAAAATCAGCTCGAGACGTTTCTCAAGGATCAGCCCGACGAGGCCCGCCGGAATCGTGCCGATGATGAGCGCCCACATCATGTGCGCGTCGTCGTTGCGACGGCCGCCGAACGAAGCGAAGAAGCCACGCACCAGCGCGCACCAGCGCTTGCGGAAGTACCACAGCAGCGCGAACGCCGTACCGAGGTGCAACGCGACGAGGAACGGCAGCAGCTGCGGCGCGTGCTTGTCGATATGCATGCCGAACAGGCCAGGCACGAGCAAGGTGTGGCCGAGGCTGCTGACCGGGAACAGTTCGGTGACGCCTTGCAGCACGCTCAGGAAAATCAGAAACGACAGGTTCACGCGGCGGTCCTTGTAAGGAAAATGTCGGGGAACAGCGCGCCGCACAAGGAAATCGACGACGCGTCAAAAGCGCACCGATTATGCCTGGCTGCAAAGTCAGCGCCAAGCGTTTGAACCGCATTCGGGGAAATATTGATGCGCTGCGTCACAACTGGAAACGGTTGTTACGTCGCAGCAAAAGAAACAGAGCGCCGCCGGTGGCCGCCCTGCGTTTATGAGAAATTCAATGTACTGATGCGCGAGAGTTGCGCCAGGTCCGTGGTACTAGACCCGTTACCAGGCCCGCATTGACGGCCCGGCAGAAGGCGAAGCAGATGGCTGGACTAGCGCTCGAGCTTGTAGAAAAAGTAGACCGTGCTTGCCGCGAACATGCCGAACAGCGCCACACCCATTGCCATTGCGAGATCCATAAAGCCTCCTGAGCCGATCTCTCCCGGTGGTTGAAGGGACCGGGCAGTCAGTGGATTATCGACAAGGATAGTGCTTCCCGGCCACCCGCAATTTCCCGAGAAGGGTTTCCCCGTAGCGCAAAGCAGCGCAAAATCGTTGCTTCGCGAGCCGTTATGCAGCGCCATTCGAACGTTCACAACCCGCCTTCGAGCCGCGCTCCACTCACGCTTGAACCGCACCCAACCTTTTCTCAACCAGCCCATCGACCATGCCCCTCTCCCCACAACAGGACATTCTCGAGATCGCCCAGGACGCCTCCGTGCTCCGTTTCTCGCCGCAAGCCGGCGGCCGTCTTTTGTCGTGGATCATCGACGGCGAGGAGGTCATTCATTGGCCGGAGAACGCCGACTGGAGCCAGCCTGCCAGGATTCGCGGCGGCAACCCGTTGCTGTTTCCGTTTCTGGGCCGGCATCGCGTCGACGGCAAGATCGGCTTCTGGCGTGACGCACAAGGCACGGTGCGCGAATTGCCAATGCATGGTTTCGCACGCGACCTGCCCTTCGAAGCCCACGCCGACGTAAACGGCGCCGGTTTGCGCATGACGCTCGCCGACAGCGACGCGACGCGTAGCGGCTACCCATTCGGCTTCCGTTTCGAAGCGACATACCGGCTCGTCGATACGCATACGCTTGAAGTTACGCTGAGCACCGCCAATACCGGCGACACGCGGCTGCCCTACTACGCCGGCCATCACTTCTATTTCACGCTGCCGCACACGCAGCGCGCCGAGACCTCGCTGGAACTGCCGCCCACCGAACGGTGCTACCAGCAGAGCGACGGCTCGATCAGCACGACCGAGCCGGGCGCGGCCCGCTACACGCTCGACGAGGCGCGGATTCTCGACCGCTTCCATTGCCTCGTCGATGTGCCGAACCAACCGGTGCGACTCGTCGCGCCGGGACTGAACCGGGTCATCACGATCGATCTGCAACGGCCGGATTCGGTGCCCTGGTACGCGGTCACGACGTGGACCGAAGCCGCTGAGTCAGACTTTTACTGCGTCGAGCCGTGGCTGGGTCTGCCGGATGCGATCCACAACGGCCTGGGACTGCGCTGGCTCGAACCGGGACAAACCGAGGCAGCCGTACTCCGTATCAACGTCAGCAAGCTGCGCTGATGGCAGGTTTTCCACTCGTCGCGACGTAACGGGTTACGCGGCTTTTCGCCGCGTTCCCGCCTTGTGCGCCCGCCTCGACATCCGTTTTTCGGATGCTGCAGCGCAAAACCGTTAGAATCGGACGCTTTGCATCTACCTGCCGCGTGATCGGGATCGGCGCGTGGCAGCGCTTTGCGAGGTCCAATGCTTAACACAACAAGAATGAAACGGCTCGCCTGCGCGTCTTTGCTGGCGGTGCTTGCCGCCTGCGGGTCCGCTCCGGTGGGGCCAGGCTTTTACCGCGTCGAACGGGGCGATACGCTGTCGAAGATCGCGCGCAGCAGCCGGCAACCGGTGCAAAACATCGTGCGCTGGAACAACCTGACCAACCCGGACAGCATCGAGGTTGGACAGGTGCTGCGTGTCGCGCCGCCGGGCAATGTGGCGTCCACAGGTGGCGCCGCGGGTGGTGCAACGCGTAGCAGCGGTGCAGGAAGCGCGAGCGCTTCGGCGGCGCCCCGCGCGGCACCCGCCGATAGCGCGCCGTCGTCGGCACCGGCTCCGTCGATCTCGCTGATTTGGCCCGCTGACGGCACGGTGATCCGGCGCTTCGACGGCTCCAATTCGAAGGGCATCGATATTTCGGCGGCGGCGGGCACCCCGGTGGTTGCCGCGGCATCCGGCACGGTGGTCTATGCGGGTAACGGCTTGCGCGGTTACGGCAACCTGCTGATCCTCAAACACAACGCCGACTATCTGACGGCCTACGCGCACAACCGCGTGCTGCTGGTGAAGGAAGGCCAGTCGGTCGCCCGCGGCGATAAGATCGCCGAAATGGGCGACACCGACACCGACCGTGTCATGCTGCACTTCGAACTGCGCTATCAGGGCCGCTCAATCGACCCGTCGCGGGCACTGCCGGCGCGCTAGCCGCCCGGCTTCGGGCACGCGCCCTGCAACAGCAGTCAAGGGAACCGCGCGTGCTATAAAACGCCCAATCCTATGCATGACGCGGCTACATGCCGCGTCTTCCCCTGTTATCTGTAAGGAATCTGCAATGAAGAGCGCACTGGCGTCTTTAACAACGGCCGCGGCGATCGGCCTCGGCCTGCTGACGCTCGGCAGCCTCGGCGGCTGTTCCAGCACCACCACCATGACTTACCTGCCAAGCGGCGATACGGGCTTTGCAATCAACTGCAGCGGCAGTGACGCGAGCTCCAGTTGGGCCGAGTGCTACAAACGCGCGGGTGAGGTCTGCGGCAACTACGGCTACGACGTCGTTTCGAAGGACGTCGACAACGGCGCGACCTCGGGCGGCTCGGTCGGCGGAATTTTTGGTGCGAACGTCAAGAACCGGTCGATGGTGGTTCGCTGCAAGCAGTAGAAAGCAAACTGGTAACGCGATAACGCAGGCGCCAAGGCCGCTCGATCTGGCGGCGGCGCCAACGGCCAGAGCGCGGATTGACGCGTGCGGCGAATGCGAACAGCCCGCCGAGCGCAATTGGCCAGAGAAAAAAAAGCCCGGCACGAGGCCGGGCTAACGGGGGTTCGGCGCATATCGGCAAAGGACCGGTTCACCATGCGCCAGAAGGAAATCTAACAACCCCCTTTTACAAGCGCAATCTATTAATTTCGCGGGTAATGTGACGCGGCGTACGGAGTCCGCATTACGTGAAGAGAAAATGTCGGAAATAAGCGAGGTAAATAGCCTTGCCGGCCCCGTATGAAACCTCATAAAAGCGGCAAGTCAAAGTCGCGCGCGTGGTTCGCGAGGCCTTATAAATCAAGCACCTACCACCCGCCACCAGAAAAGCCTGACGAAAGCCGGTGGGTCGATTCCCGTGAGCCCCGCCCAGCATGATCCGGACGCTTTATGTATTGCGAACCTTTAGTGCGCCAACGCACCATACCGGTGTATTAGCGATTATTGAGAGACGCTAATAAGCAATCGCGTTTCCTCATAACAAATTCGCGAATAGCGAATACATTAAAAATCTTCAAATCCGCCGACAAATTGCGAACTTGAAAATCGACCACTGTTAATGAATCAAAGATTGGATGATATGCACAGGTCCTGATTCGTTCAAGCTGGCCGAATGGCTAAAATCGGCCAGCTTGCAGCGCAATCACATCACTCTCAGGCCCAGTTCGGTCACGAGCACCGCCGCCTGCTGATGCGAAATCGTCGCGCCCTTGAACAGTGCCGCATCGACGAGCCGCACGCCGCTCAGATCCGCCTCGCGCAGGTCCGCGCCGTCAAAGCGCGCGCCTTTCAGATGGGCATCCTTCAAGCTGCCGCCGTCGAAGATCGCCTCGCGGAAATCGACGCCGGCCAGATCGGCGTCGGAGAAATCGAGTTGCTGGAGAGTGGCCTTGCGAAACGACAAGCCGCGCAAATGCGCGCCCACCAGCAAGGTCTCGACAAAGCTCAAGCCGAGCGCCGTACAGGCTTCGAAATTGGCGCCCGTCAGCTTGCAGCTGTGGAACGACGCCGAGGCAAGCTTGGTGCGCCGCCAGCTGGTGTTGTTCAGATCGCTCGACTGGAACGCCGCATCGACCAGATCGGCCGACGCGAAATCCGCCTGACGGCCACGGCAACGAACCCAGCGCGTGTGCGACAGCGTCGCGCCGAAAAACGACGTTTCGACGATCGTACAGCGATGAAACTCAGCGCCGCGCAGATCGAGTCGCGACAGATCGGCGCCTTCGAAATCGCAGCCAGTGAAATGGAGCGGCTCTCTATTGCCGCCCAAACTCGTAACAATGAGGCGCTCCACATCGGTACGCGTGAGTGTGGCGTCGGCCACCACATGAGCTTGCGCGCTCGCAGCGCGCGCCGTTGAATCCAGTGACATGAAGGTTCAGAATGAATTTTGCCGAAAGACCTCAAGCGTACCGGAACGCGCGCCGCCCTGGCGATCCGCGCCGATGGTTTATAGTAACGGCCCCGTCAGAACCCGCTCACGATGACTTCCAACGACGCCACCCATAGCCCGCTGTACGCCCAGCTGCTCGCCGAAACCGCCAAAATCGGCTGGACCGAACTCGAACGCTTTTTCGCGCGCGGCATGCTGCTGCGCGTCGCACGCGACCTCGATCTGGTGAGCGTCGCCGAAGCCATCGCCAGCGACGACACCACGCAGGTCACGCAATGGCTGTCTTCCGGCCTCGTCGAACGCGTGCAGGCGGAAACCGCCGCCGATTTCGCCGCGCGCGATCCCGACCTCTGGGCAGTAGTCGTCTCGCCATGGGTGTGCGTGCAGGAACGTAATTGAGCGACCCCGCGCACGCCCCGAAGGAAGTCCCCTCGGGGAGCGGTGCGAGCGCGACGGCTCCCGCCGTCCCGGTGCACTGGCACCGCCGGGTGATGACGCTGGCGTTTCCCATCGTCCTCGCCAATCTCACCCAGCCGATTCTCGGCGCAGTCGACACCGCCGTCGCCGGCCATCTGGACGGTGCGTCCTATCTCGGCGGCGTCGCGCTTGGCGGCCTGTTCTTCAACTTCGTGTTCTGGGGCTTCGGCTTCCTGCGCATGGGCACCACCGGCCTCGTCGCGCAGGCGCACGGCGCGAGAGACCAAGCCGAGCTGCGCAATAACGTCGTACGTGCATTGTTGCTGGCGGCGGCGATCGGCGCTGCGGTGCTTCTGCTGCAAGCGCCGTTGATCGATTACGCATTGCGCGTGATCGGCGGCAGCGACGCGGTGCAGCGCCACGCGCAAATCTACTGCCACGCGCGTATCTGGGCCGCGCCGCTCGCGCTCGGCAACTACGTAGTGCTCGGCTGGCTGCTCGGTACGCAGCAGGTGCGGCTTGCGCTGCTGTCGCAAGTGTTCATCAACAGTGTGAACATCGCGGCGGTGCTGTTGTACGTGTACGTATTCGATTGGGGCGTGGCCGGCATCGGCGCGGCCACGGCCACCGCCGACGCACTCGGCTTCCTGCTCGGCGCCGCGTTGTTGTGGCACGGCCGGCCGCGCGGTTTGCCTGCGCTGAACCGCGCGGCCCTCTTCGACGCTGCCGCCCTCAAGCGCCTCGTGGTGTTGAATCGCGATATCTTCGTGCGCACGCTCTGCCTGCTGTCGTCGTTCGGCTGGTTCGCGCATCTCGGCGCGAAGCAAGGTGACGCCACGCTCGCCGCCAACGCGCTGCTGCTCAACTTTCAGACCTTCATGGCGTATGGCCTCGACGGCTTCGCTCACGCGGCGGAGGCGCTGGTAGGCGCTGCGATCGGCGCGCGCGACCGGCACGCTTTCGCGCAGGCCATCAAGGTGACGGCACTGTGGTCCGCGCTCGGCGCGCTGGGCTTCTCGCTGGTGTACTGGGGCGCGGGCTCATGGATCATCGAAGGTCTGACCAATCAGGCCCTTGTGCGCACCACGGCCGAAACTTATCTGCCATGGGCCTCGCTCTTGCCGGTGATTTCAGTGTGGGGCTTTCTGCTCGACGGCGTGTTCATCGGCGCGACGCGCACGCATGAGCTGATGACGTCGATGGTGGTCTCGTTCGCGGTGTTCGTGGCGGCCTCGTGGGCCTTGCTGGCGCTGTACGGCAACCACGGTTTGTGGGCCGCGATGCTGATCTTCATGGCCGCGCGCGGTGTGACGCTCGCGCGCTTTTTGCCGGGTGTCATGCGGGGCATGGCGGTGGCGGCGGTCTGAACGACAACGCCGCACACGCAGCACATCGTTACGGCTTGAAACAAGCGCACACATATCACGCGTGCGCGTCACCCTAGAATGATTGCAGCCCGCGCCGTTCGCGCGAATTCTCTGCGCGGGTCAGAAGCGCCGACGTGCCCGCGCCGGTGCTTCGCTTTCATTCCCTACAAGCGCTCAGGGCGCGGGCGCCATGACGGGCGGACGGTCGTCGGTAGGCACACCGTGATAGTCGACGGGATCTTTCGGCGGCGGGCCGCCATGATGGCCGGAAGGATCGTTGGCACAGCCGGCGAGCCCTGCGGCCAGCATCAATACAATCAACAAAACGCGGTTCATAGACTCTCGAAACAGAATGACAATAACGGCAACGAAGCGCCGAGAGTCTACCTGCAATTCACATTCGACGATGTCGCGGCAGGCCGCGTCACCCTGCTGCCCCTGCCATTTTGTTACGCGTGTCCTACTATAGAGGCACAGCTTGCGTGTCATAGGAGACTGCCATGGACGCTGAATCGATCGCAGGTCTGGTCGGACTTGCAATAGGCCTGCTCGTGCTGCTCGCACTGTCGATTTTCGAATCGAGAACCTACCGGCGCGAACATGACGGCGAAGGCATGCTGCATCACTGGATCACGCACCAGCACATGCCGCACTGGATGCGTCGCCGGCATTGAACAGATAAACCGGCGCGCCACACTGGCACCTTTTTTCACCCCGACGCAATTCGTGATTGACTCTGGCACCCAATGCCACGTAGAATCTCGGATTCGTCGGAGCGTAGCGCAGCCTGGTAGCGCATCTGATTTGGGATCAGAGGGTCGAAGGTTCGAATCCTTTCGCTCCGACCACGAAAAGCAATACGAAACCCGCGTAGCCTTCGGCTTCGCGGGTTTTTGCTTTTTGGGCGCGAGAGGTTCACGCGAACTGATGTGACCGTTCGGCACGCGCCATCGCCTTGCGCCCTCACAAGCTCGCATGCGACAGTGATTGAAAACCCGGCGCTGTTATCCACGCCGCAACCAGAGTCAAGGAGACACACATGAATCTGATCCTCTGGCGTCACGCCGAAGCCGAAGATTTCGCCGCTAGCGATCTCGCCCGCGCACTCACCACGCGGGGCCGCAAACAGGCGCAAAACGTCGCCAAATGGCTGCGCACCCGCCTGCCCGAAGACGCTGTGGTCCTCGCGAGTCCTGCGGTGCGCACCATCCAGACCGCGGAAACCTTGAGCGACCAATATCGCGTGGTGCGCGAGCTCGCGCCTAACGCCAGCGCAGACGATGTGCTCGAGGCCGCTGGCTGGTCAAAAGGTATCGCACCGACTGTCGTGATCGTCGGCCATCAACCGACGCTCGGCCACGTGGCGGCACGTTTGCTCGGCAACAGCGGGGCGAGTTGGCCATTGAAGAAAGCCGGCCTGTGGTGGATCGAAAGCCGTGAGCGCGACGGCGACGACCAGGCCGTGCTGCGCGCGGCGATGAGCCCCGATCTGATCTGAGCTAAACTGAGGCGATCAGCTCACGCAACCTGGTACTCAAAGAGGCCCCGTTGCGCCCGCCAGTCCCACGGGTCGCGCGGAAACAACACATGACCTGCCCTACCCACGACATTACAAGCCGCGCGCACGCAGCTTACGGGCAGTCATCCAATCGTCACAGCTTTGCCATGCGAGCGTCACCAGGCGTTACTACATTGGCGAAAAAAGAAATCTCCCTTTTTTCGACCAGGACGCCACATGCGAGAACTGCCGACGCCCACCCTGCCCCTGGCTTCGATCTTCGAAACGCGCCGCCTGCCGCGCGCCGAAGAGACAGTCACCGCCCAGCATCGCCTGCAAGTGACGTGGGCACGCACCGACGAGCAACTGCGCGAAGCCCAGCGTCTGCGCTACCGTGTATTCGCCGATGAAATGGGCGCCCGTCTGACGGGTCCGGCCGGCCTCGACGTCGATGTGTTCGATTCGTACTGCGATCACCTGCTGGTGCGCGATCTCGACACGCTGAAGGTGGTCGGCACTTATCGCGCGCTGCCGCCGCACCAGGCCGCCCGTATCGGCCGCCTGTATGCCGAAAGCGAATTCGACGTGTCACGTCTCACGCACCTGCGCGCCAAGATGGTCGAAGTGGGCCGCTCGTGCGTGCACCCTGACTATCGCAGCGGCTCGGTGATCATGTCGTTGTGGGCAGGGCTCGCCGCGTACATGAAGCACAACGGCTACGAGACGATGCTCGGCTGCGCGAGCGTCGCGATGGTCGACGGCGGCCACTACGCGGCGAATCTTTACTGCTCGCTGCGCGACAACGCGATGACGGCGCCGGAATATCGCGCGTTCCCGCACACGCCGCTGCCGGTGGAAGAATTGCAAACGGGCGCCGACGTCGCGCCGCCGCCGCTGGTGAAGGGCTATCTGCGCCTCGGCGCGAAGATTTGCGGCGCACCGGCCTGGGATCCTGACTTCAACACGGCCGACTTTCTGACGCTGTTGCGTCTGACGGATATCAACGCGCGTTATGCGCGGCACTTCCTCGGCGACGCAACACCGCGCTGAATTGAACTGAGTGGCACACGCGAGCCGCCCGGCAGATTCAACCGGCGGCTGAGCGACTGAAAACCGAAGCGCATAAAAAAAGCCCGGCTAATCCGCCGGGCTTTTTCATTTACCGCGCATGATGCTCAATCGTCCGTATAAACCACGCGATAGGGAATGCCGACCTTCTCCCATTCCGCGGCTTCCTGGATCAGGCTGTAATCCGTCAGCGGATTGTTAGCCACCCACTCGTTCGGCAAACGCACTTCGTAGCCGCCGTTGACCTGCGCAACCGCGATACCCGGCAAGCCGACATCCGCACGCCGGCGGCACAGCAGCGCCGCGAGCCGCAGGCAGAACAGCAGCGGCCATTCCACTTCGCGCGTTTGCGACAGCTTGCCGAGTTTCCCCGCGTGGCCAAGCACCAGCGCGGCGAGCCGCGCCTGGTCGGTGCGCGAAAAGCCCGGCATGTCGGCGTTGCTGGCGATATAGGCGGAATGCTTGTGATAGGCGCTGTGCGAAATCGACAGGCCGATTTCATGCAAGGCCGCGGCCCAGCCGAGGAACATGCGGTTCTCGGCGCGGCGTTCTTCATCCGGTTCGGCAAACTGGTCGTAAAAACGCACCGCGAGTTCACCGATACGCCCGGCCTGCGCGCGGTCCACACCGTAACGGCGCATGAAGCCTTCCACCGTCACCGTGCGCATGTCCTCGTGTTGCGAACGGCCCAGCAAGTCGTACAGCACGCCGAGGCGCAGCGCACCGTCTGTCGTATCGACGTAGTCGACGCCGAGTTCGTCGAACACCGCGATCATGATCGACAGGCCACCGGCCAGCACCGGAATACGATCGCCCTTCAACGCGACCAGCTTCAGACGATTGACGTTTTCCGCCTTGATCAGCGCGCGCTTGAGGCGCTCCAGCCCACCGCGCGAGATGCCGTGCGTGACGCCCGGATCGTTGAAGCCATTCGCCTCGACGAGTTCGGCGAGCGCCCGCGCGGTGCCGGACGAGCCAATCGCCTGTTCCCAGCCGGTTTTCTTGTATTCGGCGGAAATGATCTGAATTTCACGGCTCGCGGCGAGTTCGGCCTGGCGCATCGTGTATTCGTCGACATTGCCCGCCGGGAAGAATGCGCGGCTGTGGCTCACGCAGCCGATATACAGGCTCTCCATCTTGATCGGCGTGTAGTGCGAACCGATGATGAATTCCGTCGAGCCGCCGCCGATATCCACCACGAGACGCTTGCCCGCGCTCGCGGGCACGGAGTGTGCAGCCCCTGCATAAATCAGGCGCGCTTCTTCACGCCCGGCGATCACTTCGATAGGAAAACCCAGCGCGGCTTGCGCTTCGCCGAGAAACTCGCCCGCGTTCTTAGCGATGCGCAGCGTGTTGGTGGCGACGGCGCGAACATGATCGGGATGAAAGTCGCGCAGGCGTTCGCCGAAGCGCTTGAGCGCATCCCAGCCGCGCACTTGCGAGGCACGGTCGAGCATCTTGTCGCGCGACAGACCGGCGGCAAGGCGCACCGGCTCGCGCAAGGCGTCGACCTGATAGATCTGGCTGCCCGCGTCGGTTTCCTCGACCCGGCCCACGATCAGGCGGAAGCTGTTCGAGCCGAGATCGACGGCAGCGAGGAGTTGTGGAGTAGTGACCATCGAGTAAGCGGACTCCATGCGCGCGAGCGCGGCGGCGGTGGATGCGAAAGGTGCCGGATGCCCACCCGATGCCTTGGGCGCCTTGTGGCCGGCCGCGCTGTTCAAAGACGCCATTCTAAGCGTACCGGACCTCACGATGTCGCCTCGCAGTAATGGGGGTGCCCTATGGTCCCACACACACTGCGTCATAATTACGACACGCAATGAATACGGCGTAGAATTTATAACTTCGAGAATGTCATAACAACGTCATCATACTGTGAGAATTTCCGAGCGTCTTTACGTCTCCCTTCCTGACATTCCATTCTCGCTGCCGATGTCCATCCGCTACCCCTTATTGAATCGCGAGCTGGGCATTCTGGGTTTCAACGAGCGTGTGTTGGCACAAGCTGCCGACCCTGCCGTCCCTTTGCTCGAACGCCTGCGTTTCATCTGCATCACCAGTAGCAACCTCGACGAATTCTTCGAAGTCCGCATGGCCGGACTGCAGGAACAGATGCGCGACAACCCGGGCGCGCTGTCGCCGGACGGCATGTCGCTGCAGCACGTGTACGACCTCGTGGTCGAGCGCGCGCAGAGGCTCGTGCATCGCCAGTACACCATGTTGCACGACACGGTGCTCACCGCGCTCGAAGCAGAAGGCATCTATTTTCACGGCACTGAAGCGTGGAACGAAGCGCAGACCGAATGGGCGCGCAATTACTTCTTCGACGAACTGCTGCCGGTGCTCACGCCGATCGGCCTCGATCCGGCTCACCCGTTTCCGCGCGTGCTCAACAAGAGCCTGAACTTCGTCGTCGAACTCGAAGGCAAGGATGCGTTCGGCCGCCAGGCGATGATGGGCATCGTGCAAGCGCCGCGCGCCTTGCCGCGGCTCGTGCGCATGCCGCAGGAACTGTCAGGCTATCCGCATGGTTTCGTGCTGCTGAGCTCGTTGCTGCAGCGCTTTGTCGGCGAGCTTTTCCCGAACCTGGTGGTGCGCACCTGCAACCAGTTTCGCATCACACGCAATAGCGAACTGTTCGTCGACGAAGACGAAATCACCAATCTGCGTGTCGCGCTGCAGGGCGAACTGCCGGCGCGCCATCTGGGCAACGCGGTGCGGCTCGAAGTGTCGGCGGAGACGCCCACGCATGTCGTGCGGCGCCTGCTCGACGAAAGCGGCCTCACCACCAAGGATTGCTATTTCGCCGACGGCCCCGTCAATCTCGTGCGGCTGATGCAATTGCCGGAGATGGTGGACCGGCCCGACCTGAAATTCGTTCCGCATATTCCAGCGATCCCGCCGCAGATCGCCAACAGCACCAGCATGTTCGACGTGATCGATCAGGGGGACGTGCTGCTGCATCATCCTTATGAGAGCTTTCAACCGGTGCTCGAGTTGCTGCTGCAGGCAGCTAAAGACCCGAACGTGATGGCCATCAAGCAGACCATCTATCGCACCGGCACCGACTCGCCGCTGATGGATGCGCTGATGCAAGCGGCGCGCAACGGCAAGGAAGTGACGGTGGTGGTCGAACTGCTCGCGCGCTTCGACGAAGAAACCAATATCAACTGGGCGTCGCAGCTTGAAGCGGTGGGTGCGCACGTCGTGTACGGCGTGGTGGGCCACAAATGCCACGCGAAGATGATGCTGATCGTGCGGCGTGTCTCGTCGGGCGGCAGGACCACGCTCAAGCGTTACGTGCACCTGGGCACCGGCAACTATCACCCGCGCACCGCACGTCTTTACACTGACTTCGCGCTGATGACCGCGGATCAGAAGATCTGCGAAGACGTGCACCACGTGTTTCAGCAACTAACCGGTATCGGTGGTGAACTGTCGCTGCACGAGTTGTGGCAGTCGCCGTTCACGCTGCATCCGAAACTGGTCGAAGCGATTCGCGCGGAAGCCGAGCATGCGCGCGCCGGCAAGAAAGCGCGCATCGTCGCGAAGATGAACGCGCTGCTCGAACCGACCGTGATTGCCGAGCTGTACGAAGCGTCACAGGCGGGCGTGAAGATCGATCTGATCGTGCGTGGCGTGTGTTCGTTGCAACCGGGTGTGCCGGGTTTGTCGGAGAACATCACGGTGCGCTCGATCGTCGGGCGTTTCCTCGAGCATCACCGCATCTTCTACTTCTACGACGGCGGCAAGGAACAGGTGTATCTGTCGAGCGCCGACTGGATGGACCGTAACTTCTTCCGCCGTGTGGAAGTGGCGTTTCCGGTCAACAACCGTCGCTTGAAGCGGCGTGTGATTGCTGAAGGGCTGTCGGCCTTTCTCGGCGACAACCAGTCCGCGTGGCTGATGCAAAGCGACGGCCACTATCGGCGCCGCCGGCCGGGCAAATCCTCGCGCAATGCGCAGATGAGTCTGCTAGGGAAATTCTGTTCGTGAGTTTGTGATTGCCTGATTGCGTTCACGCTCCGCTGAAGCAAGCGGCGCTGCGCATAAAAAAAGCCCGCCTTGTCTTGCTCCAGGCGGGCTTTTTTTCAGACCAACGTTTTCAAACCGGTGCCGGTTGCCGACGCGCCGTGCGAAACACCGGGAAGCGCACAGTGAACGTGCTGCCACGCCCCTCTTCGCTCTTCACGTCGAGCTGCGCATCGTGCCGTTGCAGCACATGCTTGACGATGGCGAGCCCGAGACCCGTCCCACCCGTATCGCGCGAGCGGCTGCGGTCGACGCGATAGAAGCGCTCAGTCAGACGTGGAATGTCCGCGGCTGGAATGCCCAGGCCGCTGTCCGTAACCGAAAACACTGCACTGCCGCCGTTGGCCTGCCAACTCACCTTGATCGCACCGCCGTCCGGCGTATAGCGGATCGCATTGGTCACGAGGTTGCCCAGCGCGCTGAGAATTTCCGTTTCCACGCCCGTGACGGTGAGACCTTCGTCGGCGTCGAACACGATCTTGTGATGGTCGCTCGACAGGCTTTGCGCGTCGTCCCGCAGATGCCGCAGCACCGCGCGCATATCGATCATCTGATCGCTCGGCGGCTTGTTGTCGCCCTCGAGCTTCGCGAGCACCAGCAAGTCGTTGACAATATGGCGCATGCGCGAGGCCTGCTGCTCCATCAGTTCGAGATAGCGCCCGCGCTCGGCTTCGCTTAACGGCAGCTCCCGCATCGTCTCGAGAAAACCCGACAACACGGTCAGCGGCGTCTTCAATTCATGCGACACGTTCGCGACGAAGTCGCGCCGCATCGCGTCGGTACGCTCCAGCTCGGTGATGTCCTGCGACAGCACCAGCTTGCGATTCTCGCCATACGGAAACACTTGCACCGACAGCACGTTCTGGCGCTTCTCGCCCATGCCGCGCATGATCAGCATCTGTTCGTAGCGCTGCGAATTCAGATAGCGCACGAAATCGGGCTGACGCACGAGATGCGTGATGTGCTGACGCAGATCTCGTTTCGCATCGAGCCCGAAATGGAGTTCGGAGATCGCGTTGCACCACTCGATCTGATCGTGGTCGTCGAGCATCGCCACGCCGTTCGGCGACGCCTGGATCGCCTGGATAAAACGCGAATGCTGCTGCTCGACCTGACGCACTTGCGCATGCCAGCGCTTCGCGAGCTTATGCAGACGGTAGTAGATTTCGCCCCAGATGCCGGGGGCGCTCGGCACTTCGCCGTAGACCGGCGCGTCGAGCAGGCGCCACAATCGCTGCTTGTGGAAGGTGCTAAAGAAGCTCTGCGCGAGCAGCATGACGATCGCGAGGGCCAGCCCTGCCTTGACGTTCAGGAGTGCGCCGACCACCACGCACAGAACAGCCAGCAGCACGACCGACACGATGGAGCGCGCCCAGATGATGTTCATGTTCTAGCGATCGAAGAGAAAAGTGCTACCGCAAAGTCACGCGCTCTTCGCGAGACGGTAGCCGCTGCCGCGTACCGTCTCAATCATAGCATCGCACCCGGCCGGCTTCAGTGCCGCGCGCAGACGCTTGATGTGCACATCCACCGTGCGCTCTTCGACGAACACATGGTCGCCCCACACCTGATCGAGCAACTGCGTACGGCTGTGCACGCGCTCCGGGTGCGTCATGAAGAAGTGCAGCAGACGGAATTCGGTCGGGCCGAGATCGAGCTTGATCTCGCTGCCTTCGGCGTGCGCGGCGACGCGGTGCGTTGCCGGATCGAGCTTCAGCCCGTTGATCGCGACCAGGTCTTCGGTCAACTGCGGCGCACGGCGGCGCAACACCGCCTTGATACGCGCCATCAGTTCTTTCGGCGAAAACGGCTTGGTGACGTAGTCGTCCGCGCCGATTTCGAGGCCGAGCACCTTGTCCTGCTCATCGCCACGTGCGGTCAGCATGATGATCGGAATGTGCTTGGTGCGCTCGTTGTTGCGCAGATCGCGAGCGAACGCGATGCCCGACTTGCCCGGCAACATCCAGTCGAGCAGCACGAGGTCGGGCAGTACGTCGCTGATCAGGTTCTGCGCCTGTTCCGCGTTGTACGCGCGAATCGGGCAGTGTCCGGCGTGTTGAAGATTGACCGAAATCAGTTCGGAAATGGCGGGCTCATCTTCAATGACGAGAATGCTGCTGGGCATCGGCACCTCTGGTCCTTATAACTGATTAACTGAGTGCTTCGCGTTCGAGCGCGTCGCGCGACTTGTGCCGCACGTCGGTGCCCTTGACGATGTAGATGATGAATTCAGCGATGTTTTTCGCGTGATCGCCGATCCGCTCGATCGCCTTGGCGATGAACAGAAAATCGAGGCCCACCGAAATCGAACGCGGATCTTCAGTCATGTACGAAATCAGCTTGCGAACGAAAGCGCGGAATTCTTCGTCGATCGCCTTGTCGTCGCGCATGATCTGTGCGGCGGCGACCGTGTCCAGACGCGCAAAGGCGTCCAGCGCGCGGCGCAGGATCGACACTGCCATTTCGCCCGACAATTTGATCTCGGCGATATTGATGCTGCGCGAAGCGCCGTCTTCCATCAGACGCTTGGTGCGCTTGGCGATTTTTTCAGCTTCGTCGCCGGCGCGCTCGAGATTCGTGATGGTCTTCGAAATCGCGATCAGGAGGCGCAAGTCGCGCGCGGCCGGTTGACGGCGCGCGATGATGTTGCTGCACTCTTCGTCGATCTCGACTTCCATCGTGTTCAGACGGTCTTCAGCGGCGATCACCTGCTCGCATACATCGAGGTCGAAGTTGTTGAGCGCGATCATCGCGTTGACGATCTGCGACTCGACCAGGCCGCCCATTTCGAGCACCTTCGAGGAAACGAGGTTCAGGTCGGCGTCGAACTGGCTGGACAGATGTTTATCGGACATGTCGTACTCCGTTGTTTTGCGCGGCGGCTTAGCCGAAGCGGCCAGTGATGTAGTCCTCGGTTTCCTTGCGGACCGGCTTGATGAAGATCTTTTCGGTGTCGCCGAATTCGATCAGTTCACCGAGGTACATATAGGCAGTGTAGTCCGAACAGCGCGCGGCCTGTTGCATGTTGTGCGTCACGATTACAACCGTGTAATCGCTCTTCAATTCGGCGATCAGTTCTTCGATGCGGCCCGTGGAGATCGGGTCGAGCGCGGAACACGGTTCGTCGAGCAGCAGCACTTCAGGACGGATCGCGATACCGCGCGCGATACACAGACGCTGTTGCTGGCCGCCGGACAAACCATAGCCGCTCTGGCCCAGTTTATCCTTGACTTCGTTCCACAGCGCGGCCTTGGTCAACGCCCATTCCACGCGGTCGTCCATTTCCGAGCGCGGCAGCGTTTCGAACATCTTCACGCCGAACGCGATGTTGTCGTAGATCGACATCGGAAACGGCGTCGGCTTCTGGAACACCATGCCGATCCGCGCGCGCAGCAGCGAAATATCGCGCTTGGAGGTCAGCAGGTTTTCGCCGTCCATCAGGATCTCGCCTTCGGCGCGTTGCTCCGGATACAGCGCGTACATCTTGTTGAGCGTACGCAGCAAGGTCGACTTGCCGCAACCCGACGGGCCGATGAAGGCGGTGACCTTGCCTTCAGGAATCCGCAGATTGATGTTCTTCAGCGCGTGATACTTGCCGTAGAAGAAGTTCAGGTCGTTGATTTCGATCTTCGGACGCGACTGGGCTTGCGCCTGGCCGCTTTGGGCGGGATCGAAACCGGCCGGCGCCGTGGGACGCGTGCCCGGATTGAGTTGAGTTTCTGCCATATTCATCGGATTACACTCCGCCCTTACTTATTCGAAAAGATCGTGCGCGCGAGGATGTTCAATCCCAGCACCGCGAGCGTGATCAGGAAGACGCCGGCCCATGCGAGCGATTGCCACTGCGCAAACGGGCTCATCGCGAACTTGTAGATCGTGACCGGCAGGTTCGCAACCGGCTGGTCCATGTTCCACGAGAAGAACTGGTTCGACAACGCGGTGAAGAGCAGCGGCGCCGTTTCACCGGCAATGCGCGCGACGCCGAGCAGCACGCCGGTGATAATGCCCGCGATCGAAGCTTTCAGCGTGATCGACATCACCATCTTCCACTTCGGCGTGCCGAGTGCGAAAGCGGCTTCACGCAGCGCATTCGGCACCAGCTTCAGCATGTTCTCGGTGGTGCGGATCACGATCGGAATCTGCAGCAACGCGAGCGCGAATACGCCGGCCCAGCCGCTGAAGTGGCCCATCTTCGCCACGACGAGCGCGTAGACGAACAGACCGACGACGATCGACGGCGCCGACAACAGAATGTCGTTGATGAAACGCGTGAGACTGGCGAGCCAGCCCTTCTGACCATACTCGGCGAGATACACGCCCGCCAGAATACCGATCGGCGTGCCGACGAAAGTTGCGAGCGCAACCAGCATCACGCTGCCGACGATCGCATTGGCGAGACCACCGCCATCGGTATTCGGCGGCGGCGTCGACTGCGTGAACAATTCGACCGACAGCCCGCCGATGCCAAGGCGCAGCGTCGTATAAAGAATCCACACAAGCCACAGCAGACCGAACGCCATAGCCGCGAGCGACATGGTCAGCGCAACGGCATTCTTCGCGCGGCGGCGACCTTGCAGGCGCACGCGCATTGCTTCGAGCGCGACGGCGTCGTTCGAACCCGGCATATTCAAAGTGGGCTGGCTCATTTCGCGCCCTCCCCTTTTTCGAGGCGAAGCAGCATGACCTTCGAGATCGCCAACACGATGAAAGTAATCACAAAGAGGATCAACCCGAGTTCCATCAGCGCCGACGTATGCAGGCCCGGATCCGCTTCCGCGAATTCGTTGGCGAGCGCCGAGGTAATACTGTTGCCCGGCGAAAACAGCGAGACGTTATCGAGCAGATTGGTGTTGCCGATCACGAACGTGACTGCCATGGTCTCGCCGAGCGCGCGGCCGAGGCCGAGCATCACGCCGCCGATCACGCCGCTCTTGGTGAAGGGCAGCACGATCTTCCACATCACTTCCCACGTCGTGCAGCCGATGCCGTAGGCCGATTCCTTCAACAGGACCGGCGTGACTTCGAACACGTCGCGCATCACTGAAGCGATGTACGGAATGATCATGATGGCGAGGATGACCCCGGCGCACAGGATGCCGATGCCGATCGGCGCCCCCTGAAACAACGCGCCGACGATAGGAATGCCGCCGAGGAGCGTGCCAAGCGGCTTTTCGAACCAAGTCGCGAAGATCGGCGCGAACACCAGCAGACCCCACATGCCGTAGACGATCGACGGAATCGCGGCAAGCAGTTCGATGGCGATGCCGAGCGGACGGCGCAGCCACGCGGGCGCGAGTTCGGTCAGGAAAAGTGCGATGCCGAAGCTGACCGGCACCGCGATGATGAGTGCAATGAGCGAGGTCGCGATCGTGCCGTAAATAGGCACCAATGCGCCGAATTGCTTGCTTGGTGGATCCCAGTCGGCGGTCCATAGGAACGCGAGGCCGAACTGCTTGATCGACGGCAGCGAAGCGACGATCAGCGAAACGATGATGCCGCCGAGCAGCAACAAGGTGACGATGGCGGAGAGACGGGCAAGGCCGCCGAAGATGACGTCGCCGGCGCGGCTAGGCGCTTTCTGCTGCGACGTGCTGCCGGGCGGTGTCGATTTCGCCGCGCCAGACGCTAATTGGATATCGGACATGAGAGCCTGATGGACCTGTTTCCAGTTGCCGTACGACACTTGTCGCGCGGCGGACAATGCTGGCTAATGCCGGGGTAACGCCATTGGCCGTCCTCGAATGAGGACGGCCAATGTATTGCTGCTTACTGCATGCTACGTCGCTTAGTCAGCGATCGGCTTGCCTGCAGCGTCCTTCACCTTCGACTTCCACTGCGTGCGGATTTCCGACACAACCGAATCCGGCAGCGAAATGTAGTCCAGATCGTTCGCAGCTTGCGAGCCATTCTTGAACGCCCAGTCGAAGAACTTCAGCGTTTCGGTGCCTTGTGCCGGCTTGTCCTGCGCCGTGTGCAGCAGCACGAACGTTGCGCCGACGATCGGCCATGCGTTCTTGCCCGGCTCGTTCGTCAGGATCTGGTAGAACGACTTCGACCAGTCCGCGCCCGCTGCCGCTGCCTTGAACGTTTCCGTCTTCGGCTCGACCACCGTGCCCGACGAATTCTTCAGGCCGACATACGTCATCTTGTTCTGCTTCGCGTACGCCCATTCGACGTAGCCGATTGCGCCCGGCAGACGTTGAACGAAGGCTGCGACGCCGTCGTTGCCCTTGCCGCCCGTACCCGTCGGCCAGTTGACCGTCGAACCTTCACCCACCTTCGACTTCCAGTCAGCGTTGACCTTCGACAGATAGTTCGTCCAGATGAAGCTGGTGCCCGAACCGTCGGCGCGGCGAACCACGGCGATGTCGGTATCCGGCAGCTTAGCCTTCGGGTTCAGTGCAACGATCGCCGGATCGTTCCACTTCTTGATCTTGCCCAGGTAGATGTCGCCGAGCACTTCGCCCGACAGCGTCAGTTCACCCGGCGTCACGCCCGGCACATTAACAACCGGCACCACGCCGCCGACAACCGTCGGAAACTGGAACAGGCCTTCCTTCGCGAGCTCTTCGTCCTTCAGCGGAGCGTCCGAACCAGCGAAGTCAACAGTCTTCGCGACGATCTGCTTCACGCCACCCGACGAACCGATACCTTGATAGTTGACCTTGCCGCCACCCGACTTCTGGTAGGCATCGGCCCACTTCGTGTAGATCGGTGCTGCGAAGGTGCTGCCCGCGCCGGTGATGTCTGCGGCTTGCGCTGCGATCGCGAAAAGCGCGCCAGCGACGCCAGCGAACACGGTTTGCATCAATTTCATGAGACCTCCAAGGGTGTGAGCGGTGTGAGCGAATAACACGAACACCGCGAAGCTTAGGGTCTCTTTGTGACAGTAACGTGACTAACCGTGAAACGGATGTGACAGTGAGATTACTAAGGTGAAAGGCGTCAGCGCGGACAAATCGCCGCTTTGGCGGCGTCGCGGGCGCCGTTTTACAGATTAGGCGAAAAAAATGGGACGCGAACGTTTGCGTGTGTTTGGAGGGGCGCTGCGGAGATGTACAGCGGAGGGGTGCGGCAGCGGGGACGCGCTCATGGTCGTCCCTCGCCGCCGTAGGCCAGGCGCGGTTTAGGCCGTGGCCAGCTTGACCGCGTTGGCGATCGCTTCGGAGTGGCGAATGGCGTCGTCGACTTTTTCCGCCTCCACCATCACGCGCAGAACGGGCTCGGTGCCCGAGGCCCGGATCAGCACGCGGCCGCGGCCGTTCAGCGCTGCCTCGGCCGTGCTGATGGCGCGGCGGATCGCGTCGCTGCCCTTCCAATCCGCGCCGGGCTGCATCCGTACGTTGATCAGCTTCTGAGGGAACAGCGTCACGCCGTGGAGCAGCTCAGCGAGCGTTTTGTCGCTGCGTTTCATTGCGGCCAGCACCAGCAGGGCCGACACGATGCCGTCGCCGGTCGAATGGCGGTCAAGGGAGAGAATATGGCCGGAACCTTCCGCGCCCAGTTGCCAGCCGTGTTCGCGCAACTGTTCGAGCACGTAACGGTCGCCCACCGCCGCGCGGACGAACTTCACGCCGGCTTCCTGCAGCGCGACCTCGACCGCCATGTTGGTCATCAAGGTGCCGACCGCGCCTTCCACTTTGCCGTCGGTCGCCATCCGGTCCTTGACCAGCACGTAGAGCAGCTCGTCGCCGTTATACAGGCGGCCTGCCGCGTCCACGACCTGCAGCCGGTCGGCGTCGCCGTCGAGCGCGATGCCGAGGTCCGCGTGATTTGCGCGCACCGCGCGCACCAGCGCGTCCGGTGCGGTCGCGCCGACGCCGTCGTTGATATTGAAACCGTTTGGCGCGACGCCGATCGGAATCACATCGGCACCGAGCTCATGGAACACGTGCGGCGCGACGTCGTACGCGGCACCGTGCGCGCAATCGACCACCAGCTTCAGGCCGCGCAAGTCGAATGCTGCCGGGAACGTGCTTTTGCAGAATTCGATGTAGCGGCCGGCTGCGTCGTCGAGGCGCCGCGCCTTGCCGAGTTGCTCGGAGGCGGCGCATGCGAGCGGCAGATCGAGTTGTTCTTCGATCTGCAATTCCACTTCGTCGGGCAGCTTGTTGCCGTCGGCGGAGAAGAATTTGATGCCGTTGTCGTAGTACGGATTGTGCGACGCGCTGATCACGACGCCCGCGGCGAGCCGCAGTGCACGCGTCAGATAGGCGATACCCGGGGTCGGCATCGGCCCGGCCAGCATGACGTCGACACCCGCCGCGGAAAAGCCCGCTTCGAGCGCGGCTTCGAGCATATAGCCCGACACGCGGGTGTCTTTGCCGATCAGCACCGTGGGCCGTGCGCCCGTTCTCGCCCAGCGGTCCGCGCCCGCGAGCACCTTGCCGGCCGCGTAGCCGAGCCGCAATACAAACTCCGGCGTAATCGGCCCTTCGCCGACCTTGCCCCGAATCCCGTCTGTTCCGAAATAACGACGTGCCATGTTTTATGTTCCTCCTTGGCTTGTGGGTTCAGCCGCGCGCGCGGCTGTGATTCGCCGCGTCGCGCATGGCAGCCCATACTTTCAATGCATCCACTGTTTGCGCGACGTCGTGCACGCGCAGAATTGCCGCACCGCGCCCGGCGGCACACACCGCGGCGGCGATGCTACCCGCCACGCGCTCCGGCGCCGGGCGTCCGACGACCGCGCCGACCATCGACTTGCGCGACATGCCGGCGAGAATGGGATACGGCGGCTCGGCCCGCGGCGCCGTATCCGGCAGATGCACGAGCAGCGCGTAATTGTGTTCGATCACCGCTTTGCCGAAACCAAAGCCCGGGTCCACGCTGATGCGAGCACGAGCGATGCCCGCCTGCTTCAGCGTTGCCACCCGTTCTTCGAGAAACTGCCGAACCTCGCTTACCACGTCGTCATAGGCAGGCTCACCGAGCTGCATGGTCTGCGGCTCGCCGAGCATATGCATCACGCACAGACCGCATTCGCTGTCGCGAACGGCGTCGATCGCACCAGGCATCCGGAAACCCCAGATATCGTTGATCAGGTCCGCACCCGCGGTCAGTGCGTGACGCATCACTTCCGGCTTGTAGGTGTCGACCGACAGCGGCACGTTCGCGCCATGCAGTAGTTCGACCAGCGGGATCACCCGCTCCAGCTCTTCATCGAGCGGCACGGGCGGCGCACCCGGACGGGTCGACTCACCGCCGATGTCGATGATGTCCGCACCGTCGAGCAGCATGCGCTCGGCCTGGCGTAACGCGTCGCCGCGCATCGCGTACTGGCCGCCATCGGAAAACGAATCGGGAGTGACGTTCAGGATGCCCATGACTAACGGGCGTTCAAAGGTCAGCTTGAAGCGGCCGCATTGCAGCGGTTCGGGAATGGGAAGAGAGGGAAATTCGACTTTCGACACGTAGCGGTCAATCACGTAAAACGAATAAATGCAAAACGGGCCGGTGTGAATCACACCGGCCCGCACTTTCTACTGGTCGCCGATCAGGCCGGCGCGGTCGCGCTGCCCGGCTTGACCTCGGTGCCCGGGCTGCCGCCCGACGAGGCGTCGCTTGCCGACGGCGGCGAGCTCTTCGGCGAACGCGGCGGACGGCCTGCCATGATGTCGTTGATCTGATCGGCGTCGATCGTTTCCCACTCCATCAGTGCGGCGGTCATCGCTTCGACCTTGTCGCGGTTCTCGTCCAGCAGGCGCTTGGCGAGGTTGTACTGCTCGTCGAGCACGCGGCGGATTTCCGCGTCGACCTTCTGTTGCGTCGCTTCCGAAATGGTGCGCGTGAAGCCACGACCAAACGGCGTTGCGTCGTTTTCGTCGTCGACGTAGACCATCGGTCCGAGTGCGTCCGTCATACCGAAGCGAGCCACCATGGCGCGGGCCGTAGCCGTCGCCTTGTTGAAGTCGTCCGATGCGCCGGTGCTGATCAGGTTCAGGAACAGCTCTTCCGCGACACGGCCACCGAACAGGATCGCGAGGCGGTCCAGCAGGTAGTCTTTCGAATACGTTTCGTTGTCATGCTCCGGCAACTGCCACGTGACGCCCAGCGCACGGCCGCGCGGGATGATCGTGACCTTGTGCACAGGATCGGCCTTCGGCAACAGCTTGGCGATGACTGCGTGACCCGACTCGTGATACGCCGTAGCACGCTTCGATTCTTCGCGAATCACGGCCGACTTGCGCTCCGGACCCATGAAGATCTTGTCTTTCGCGTCTTCGAAGTCGTTCATCTCGACGATGCGCTTGCCGCGGCGAGCCGCGAACAAGGCTGCTTCGTTGACCAGGTTCGCCAGATCGGCGCCCGAGAAGCCCGGTGTGCCGCGTGCGATCACCGCTGCGTCGACGTCGTTCGAAATCGGCACCTTGCGCAGGTGAACCTTCATGATGTGCTCGCGACCGCGGATGTCCGGCAGACCGACGTACACCTGACGGTCGAAACGGCCCGGACGCAGCAGCGCCTTGTCGAGCACGTCCGAACGGTTCGTTGCAGCGATCACGATCACGCCCGAATTCGCTTCGAAGCCGTCCATCTCGACCAGCATCTGGTTCAAGGTCTGTTCGCGTTCGTCGTTACCGCCGCCCATGCCGGCGCCGCGATGACGGCCGACCGCGTCGATTTCGTCGATGAACACGATACACGGCGCATGCTTCTTGGCCTGCTCGAACATGTCGCGCACACGAGCCGCACCGACACCCACAAACATTTCCACGAAGTCCGAACCCGAGATGCTGAAGAACGGTACCTTCGCCTCGCCGGCGATAGCGCGCGCCAGCAAGGTCTTACCCGTTCCCGGAGGGCCCACCAGCAGCACGCCGCGCGGAATGCGTCCGCCCAGCTTCTGGAATTTCTGCGGATCGCGCAGGAAGTCGACCAGTTCGGAAACTTCTTCCTTGGCTTCGTCGCAACCGGCGACGTCGGTGAAATTGATAGCGTTGTTATTTTCGTCGATCAGACGTGCACGGGATTTACCGAACGAGAACGCACCGCCTTTCCCGCCTCCCTGCATCTGTCGCATCATGTAGAACCAGAAGCCGATGATCAGGATCGTTGGTCCGAGGTAATACAGCGCGGACACCAGCGCATTCGGTTCGTCATCAGCCTTGCCGCTCACCTGAACGCCATACTTCATCAGATCGCCGACCATCCAGATGTCGCCGGGCGACACGATCTGGTACTTCTGGCCGTCTGCTGGAGTGACCGTGAGGTTCCGCCCCTGGACAATGACGTTCTTGACTTTGCCGTTCTTCGCGTCGTCCATGAACTGCGAATAGGAAACGCCTTCCTGGACACGGGGCTTGTCGAACTGCTTGAACACCGTAAACAGCACCAGTGCGATAACCAGCCACACTGCTGCTTTCGAAAACATATTGTTGTTCAAAGCACCACTCCTTCACTTAGACGGGCGCCTACATTTGCCTTGCGGCACCACGAAAGCATTCTAATCCAGTCCGCAGACCCCTGCCATAAGGTTTCGCTACCACACAAATAGCGCAGCGGGCCATTTCAGCGCCAATTTCCGGTGCTGTCGGCACATTATCGGCAGATGCGGAACCTTCCTGCAGCGCACCTACGCGGGGCGCTTCAGATGCTTACCCAAAATAAACGTTTCTGACGATTTGTCCCGCGAGGCTTTCGGCTTGCGGGCCGCCACCACCTTGAACTGGCGCTTGAACTTTTCGACAATCTGGCTATAACCGCTGCCATGAAAACATTTGACTAAAAGGGCGCCATCCGGCTTCAGGTGGTTTTGCGAAAATTCCATCGCGATATCGCACAGATGCTCGATTCGCGCGGCATCCGCCACCGCCACTCCCGACAGGTTGGGCGCCATATCCGAAATTACAAGATCAACCTGGCGTTCTCCGACTAATTCTTCGAGTTGCTCGAGAACCGAGTCTTCGCGGAAGTCGCCTTGGATGAAATGCACGTCGGCGATTGGCTCCATCGGCAGCATGTCCAGCGCGATGATCGTGCCGTCGATGCCGCCCTCGCGCTCGGCGTCGCGCTGCGAGCCCTTGGCGAGCTTGTTACGGGCGTACTGGCTCCAGCTGCCCGGCACCGAGCCGAGGTCGACAATTACCTGGCCTGGCCGGATCAGCTTGTCCTGCTCGTCGATTTCCTTCAGCTTGTAGGCCGCGCGGGCGCGATAGCCCTCCCGCTGCGCCATTTTGACGTACGGGTCGTTGATGTGATCATGCAACCACGCCGTGTTGAACTTGTTTTTTGCCATTAAAGGTGAACTCTTGCTGCGAAATGTGGCGCTTTAGGGGATAATACGCGGTTAATTCGCGCGGCCACCGCCAAAACTGGCAGTCATCCGCGATTCTGTTGTTCTGACGCGCCGCCCTGCGCTATTGGCCGAATCTCTCGGAAATGCAGGTGCCGCCATTTTAGTCGAGTCTCCCACTTTCCATGCCAGCCCTTAAAGTCTCTTCCGACCAACGCGCCGAGTTGCGCTCCCAGGCACATGCGCTCAAACCGGTCGTGCTCGTCGGCGCCGAAGGCTTGACCGACGCTGTGCTGTCGGAAATCAAGGTCCACCTTGGCGCGCATCAACTGATCAAGATCCGCGTGTTCGGCGACGAACGCGAAGAACGCATCGCCATTTACGAACAGATCTGCGACACGCTGAACGCGGCGCCGATTCAGCATATCGGCAAGCTGCTGGTGATCTGGAAGCCGGAAGCCGCGGTGCAACCGGCTGTCAAGGCCAAGCGCGGCGCCCTGCCGAGCGCCCGCGAAGCGGCTGTCGAAGCCAAACCGGGCAAAGGCCGCGCACCGCGCGTGGTCACGGTGGTGAAGCCCAGCGAAATCCCGATGCGCAAGCCGAAGGCAAAAGCGGTCGTGGTGCGCGGCAATGAACGCGTCACGCAAGGCGGCAATATCAAACGCGCCAAGAAGCGCCAGACCAGCGCGAAGCGCGCGCATCAGTCGTCGAAGTAAGCGAATGATGAGGGTGCGGGCGGTGTCCGCACCTTGGGGTGAACTGCTCAGCGGGCCCGGGTGATGCCTATTTGATGCCCATCTGGGTAACGCTATGGGCAGACCCGCTCAAGCAAGGTAGAACCATACCACTCAACTGGTTACTTTCCCCGCAGCGCTGCGAGCGCCCTGCTCCGTGCTCACGACACCGAGGCTCGCCGGCAGTTTCCACACCAGCGCCACACCCAGCAGGCTCTCGATCAGGTAAAACAGACTCGATACGCCATGCAGGATGCCGAAGCGCGTCGCATAAGCCGAATGCCCGACATCACTGCCCGCTTCCAGCGCGGCAATGCGCATTGCATTCATGAACGGCTGCAGCGCAAAGTAACCCACCAGCACGCACACCAGCATGCCGACGATCAACCAGCGCAAACGGCGATAAGCGTCGCTGCCCCGGCGCACCAGTACGTTCGCCAAGCCCAGCAGCAAAATGCCGCACACCGCACCCAGCACGCCCTCGATGCGAAACAGTTGCGCCGCCACGGCGCCCGCCGTCATGCGATCGAGCGATGTGAACAACACCGGCGCGACGGCATAGCCAATAGTCAACAGACTACCGACCCAAACAACCGTCAGCAGACGGAACAGTCGATGCGGCATCAAGGACACCGGGGCCGCCTTCAAACGTAGCTAACCGCGATGATTTCGTACTCGCGCACGCCGCCCGGCGCCTGCACCGATGCAACGTCGCCTTCCGACTTGCCGATCAATGCGCGCGCGATCGGCGAGCTGATCGAGATCAGACCGTGGTCGATGTCCGCTTCATCGTCGCCGACGATCTGGTATTTGACCTTCGCACCGGAATCGAGGTCTTCGAGTTCGAGCGTCGCGCCAAACACCACGCGCCCGTCCGCTTCGACCGCTGCCGGGTCGATCACCTGCGCCCCGGCCAGCTTCGATTCGATTTCGGCAATGCGGCCTTCGATGAAACCCTGCTTTTCCTTCGCCGCGTCGTATTCCGCGTTTTCCGACAGATCGCCTTGGGCACGCGCTTCCGCGATCGAATTGATCACCGAGGGACGCTCAACCGATTTCAGGCGCTGCAATTCATCGCGCAACATTTCCGCGCCGCGCTTAGTCAATGGAACAGTGCTCATAAACAACTCTATGCAAAAAACAGCCGTAAAAAAAATCACCGCGGTTAAGTGCATTCCGCGGGGGCCAGAGCGCCGGACAAAGCCCGGGGCCCAGCACCTGCGGAACGCCGCTTAACCGCGGCACTTACATCTTGGACAGGTATTCGAAGCCTTAGTTTAGGCGAGCGTGAAGACCTTGTAAATCATAGACTTCCAAGTCCTTCAAATAGCGCAAACCTTCAACCGCGGCCCGTGCGCCCGACATCGTCGTGTAGTACGTGACCTTGTTCGCCTGCGCGCTCATGCGGATCGAACGCGAGTCGGCGATCGCGGCACGGGTTTCGTCGACGGTCGTGAAGACCAGCGCGATTTCACCGTTCTTGATCATGTCGACGATGTGCGGCCGGCCGTCCTTCACCTTGTTGACGACCTTGACCGGCACACCGGCCGCTTCGATTGCGGCTGCCGTGCCCTTGGTCGCGACGATCGGATAGCCGAGTTCGTGCAGCATGCGCGCGACTTCGACGGCCTTCGGCTTGTCGGCATCCATCACGGTCAGCAGTACCGTGCCCGACTCCGGCAGACGCGAGCCTGCGGCGAGCTGCGACTTGAACAGCGCTTCGCCGAACGTTTGACCCACGCCCATCACTTCACCCGTGGAGCGCATTTCCGGTCCGAGCACCGGATCGACTGCTGGGAACTTGACGAACGGGAACACGGCTTCCTTCACGCTGAAGTACGGCGGATCGATTTCCTTCGTCACGCCCTGTTGCGCGAGCGTCTGGCCGACCATCGCGCGCGCGGCAATCTTGGCGAGCGGCAGGCTGGTCGCCTTCGAGACGTACGGCACGGTACGCGAGGCACGCGGGTTCACTTCGAGCACGTAGATCACGTCTTCTTTCGAACCATCCGCCTGCGGCACTTGTTGAATCGCGAACTGCACGTTCATCAGGCCGATCACGTTCAGCGCCTTGGCCATCGCACCGGTCTGACGCTTCAGCTCGGCAATCGTTTCCTTCGACAGCGAGTACGGCGGCAGCGAGCAAGCCGAGTCGCCCGAGTGAACGCCTGCCTGTTCGATGTGCTCCATCACGCCGCCGATGAACACGGCTTCGCCATCCGAGATGCAATCCACGTCGCATTCGATCGCGTCGTTGAGGAAGCGGTCGAGCAGCACCGGTGAATCGTTCGAGACCTTCACGGCCTCGCGCATATAGCGCTCGAGGTCACGCGGCTCGTGGACGATTTCCATGGCGCGGCCACCCAGCACGTACGACGGACGCACCACCAGCGGGTAGCCGATTTCTTCAGCAAGCTTGAGCGCTTCGTCTTCAGCACGCGCGGTGCGGTTCGGCGGCTGACGCAGGCCAAGGTCCTGCAGCAGCTTCTGGAAACGCTCGCGGTCTTCGGCGGCGTCGATCATGTCCGGCGACGTGCCGACGATCGGCACACCGTTCGCTTCGAGATCGAGTGCGAGCTTCAGCGGCGTCTGACCGCCGTACTGCACGATCACGCCAACCGGCTTTTCCTTGTCGACGATTTCGAGCACGTCTTCGAGCGTCAGCGATTCGAAGTACAGACGATCGGACGTGTCGTAGTCGGTCGAAACCGTTTCAGGGTTGCAGTTGACCATGATCGTTTCGTAGCCGTCTTCGCGCATGGCGAGCGCAGCGTGCACGCAGCAGTAGTCGAACTCGATACCCTGGCCGATCCGGTTCGGGCCGCCACCCAACACCATGATCTTCTTGTTGTTCGTGGGGTTCGCTTCGCACTCTTCCTCGTAGGTCGAGTACATGTAAGCGGTTTTCGTGGCGAATTCGGCCGCGCACGTGTCGACGCGCTTGTAGACCGGGCGCACGTTCAACTCGATACGGCGCTGGCGCACTTCCGCCGGCTTCGCGCCGAGCAGCTTGGCCAAACGGCGATCCGAGAAGCCGCTTTGCTTCAGATACTTGAGCTCTTCCTTCGACAGGCTTGCCAGCGTACGGCCGGCCAGCGCCTTTTCCTTCAGGATGATCTGTTCGATCTGCGCGAGGAACCACGGGTCGATCGAGGTCTCTTCGAAGATCTCTTCGGCTGTCATGCCGACCCGGAACGCGTCGCCGACATACCAGATGCGATCCGGACCGGCTTCGCCGATCTCGCGGATGATCTCGTCGCGGTTATTGGTCTTTTCGTCGAGACCATCCACGCCCACTTCGAGGCCACGCAGCGCCTTCTGGAACGATTCCTGGAAGGTGCGGCCGATTGCCATCACTTCGCCGACCGACTTCATTTGCGTGGTCAGACGCGCATCGGCTTCGCGGAATTTCTCGAATGCGAAACGCGGAATCTTGGTGACGACGTAGTCGATCGTCGGTTCGAACGATGCCGGGGTTTGACCGCCGGTGATTTCGTTCTTCAGCTCGTCCAGCGTGTAGCCTACCGCCAGCTTTGCCGCGACCTTGGCGATCGGGAAGCCGGTCGCCTTCGAGGCCAATGCCGACGAACGCGACACGCGCGGGTTCATTTCGATCACAATCATCCGGCCATCTTTCGGATTGATCGAGAACTGCACGTTAGAACCGCCCGTGTCCACGCCGATCTCGCGCAGCACGGCGAGCGATGCGTTACGCAGGATCTGATATTCCTTGTCCGTGAGCGTTTGCGCCGGCGCGACGGTGATCGAGTCGCCGGTGTGGATGCCCATCGGGTCCAGGTTTTCGATCGAGCAAACGATGATGCAGTTATCCTTCTTGTCGCGGACCACTTCCATCTCGTACTCTTTCCAGCCGAGCAGCGATTCTTCGATCAGCAGCTCACGCGTAGGCGACAGGTCGAGACCGCGCTTGCAGATCTCTTCGAATTCGTCGCGGTTGTACGCGATACCGCCGCCCGAACCGCCCAACGTGAACGACGGACGGATCACGACCGGATAACCGCCGCTGCCCGTTTGCGTCGCGATGTCGGCCTGCACCTGGAGTGCTTCTTCCATCGAATGCGCGGTGCCCGACTTGGCCGAACCGAGGCCGATCTTGGTCATCGCGTCTTTGAACTTCTGACGGTCTTCCGCCTTGTCGATCGCTTCCGGCGAGGCGCCGATCAGCTCGACCTTGTACTTCTCCAGCACGCCGTGCGCGTGCAAATCGAGCGCGCAGTTCAGCGCGGTCTGGCCGCCCATCGTCGGCAGGATCGCGTCCGGACGCTCCTTGGCGATGATGCGCTCCACCACTTCCCACGTGATCGGCTCGATGTAGGTGACGTCGGCCGTGTTCGGGTCGGTCATGATCGTCGCCGGATTGCTGTTGACGAGAATGACCTTGTAGCCTTCCTCACGCAGCGCCTTGCATGCCTGTGCGCCCGAGTAGTCGAACTCGCACGCCTGGCCGATGATGATCGGACCCGCGCCGATGATGAGGATGCTTTTAATGTCTGTCCGCTTGGGCATAACGCTCTCGCTAATGTATTCCTGAATTCTTTCCGTCGGCGCGCTGCGTTGATACGTTGCGCGCGCTCTGTTGTGTGCGGCTCGCTGCGCTTGTGCGCTGAGGCGCTGTTCGCGCCGCAAGCCGTGCGCCGCCTGGGCGCCTCACACTCTATTGCTTATGCCGCTGTCGCCTTGCCGGCCTTCTTCGTGTCCATCAACGCGGTGAAGCGATCGAACAGATAGGCGATGTCGTGCGGACCGGGCGATGCTTCCGGGTGGCCCTGGAAGCAGAACGCCGGCTTGTCGGTCAGCGCGAAGCCTTGCAGCGTGCCGTCGAACAGCGAGATGTGCGTGACCTTGGCGTTGGCCGGCAGCGTGTCGGCGTCGACCGCGAAACCGTGGTTCTGCGACGTGATGACCACGCGGCCGTCTTCGAGATCCTTGACCGGATGGTTCGCGCCGTGGTGGCCCGTCTTCATCTTCAGGGTCTTGGCGCCGAGCGCGAGGCCCATGATCTGGTGGCCGAGACAGATGCCGAACGTCGGAATGCCGCGCTCGATCAGCTCTTTGGTCGCCGCGATTGCGTAGTCGCACGGTTCCGGATCGCCGGGGCCGTTCGACAGGAACACGCCGTCCGGGTTGAGCGCGAGCGCATCAGCCGCGGAAGCTTGCGCCGGCAGCACGGTGACGTGGCAGCCGCGCTCAGCCAGCATGCGCAGAATGTTGTACTTCACGCCGTAATCGAACGCGACCACGCGGTACTTCGGCGCGTTCTGCGTGCCGTAGCCGGTGCCTAGACGCCATTCGGTCTGGGTCCATTCGTAGCTTTCCTTGGTCGACACGACCTTCGCGAGGTCCATGCCCGACAAACCCGGGAACGAGCGCGCGAGTTCGATTGCCTTCGCTTCGTCGTCCGAACCGGCCAGAATGGCGCCGTTCTGCGCACCCTTGTCGCGCAGCACGCGCGTCAGCATACGGGTGTCGAGACCGGCGATGGCGACCACGCCTTCGTCCTTCAGGTATTGCGGGAGCGTGCGCTCCATGCGGAAGTTCGACGCGAGAACCGGCAGATCACGGATGATCAGGCCGGCGGCATGGACTTTCGTGGCTTCGACGTCTTCGGCATTCACGCCGACATTACCGATGTGCGGATACGTGAGGGTCACGATCTGGCGCGCGTAGCTCGGGTCGGTCAGGATTTCCTGATAACCGGTGATAGCGGTGTTGAACACGACTTCGCCGATCGTATGCCCGGGGGCGCCGATCGAGTAACCACGAAAGACCGTGCCGTCGGCGAGTGCGAGCAAAGCGGGAGAAAATGACGGCAACACGGGAGACTCCTTGGGGAACACCCTGTTGCCGACCTGTCTATCCGACTGCGAGCCGCAGCGAAACGCACCGGCAAGGATGCGCGCGCAGACTCGCTCGCGTACTGCTAGCGACGTCGCAAGGGGCGCGATGGGTCCATTGTGTGGACGGCTCGGGCTGGGGTGCGGGGCGTCAAAAGCGCGCGGCGGATGAACGGTATGGGAGAGGTAGGCGCTAGGGTGCGGGTTGATAAGCTCAAACCTTGAAATTATAGCGTGAAACTACCCTTCCCTCCAAATCCGAGATGGGGCGCCGGCAGAGCGGCGCGCCCTCCCAAACGGGTCGAAGTCTTGCTGCGCATGGCTCAGAAGCCGGCCTACAAAATTTGCGAGGGCCAGAATCGGGATAGCGCCGGTAAATATGACCCGGCCGGCCGAACCCTCTATAACGACCTTAAACCTGCCGCTCGGCGTGCGCGTGCGCCGGCTGAAGCTCTGCGCGGCCGGGCAATACGTACCAGATCGCGCTTAACAATTGCAGCGCCATCAGAATGCCCCAGGCGGTCAGATGTGCGGCGGCCGGATAGTGTCCGCCACTGGCCGGCCAGTGCGACAACACTGCGCCGACACCGATCTGAAACCCAAAAATCAGCAAAAAAATGATCAGCGTCAGGGTGGTATTCACCCGGCCGATCATCTGCGCCGGGAAGTGCCGCGCCATCACCGCGTAGCTGAGAATCCCGGTCCCGCCAAAGATCCCATACGCGGCCCACAGGAGGCTCGCGGGCAGCGGCGCATTGAACATGATCAGCAACTGGGTCACGACGAACAGCGCCATACCGATGCCGCAAAACACGTACAGCGAGATACCGCGCCGCTCGAGGCTGCGCGCCGCCGCGCCGAAGCCCACACAGCCGGCCATCATCGCGAAGCCGAGAATCGATACCAGCGCGGCAGCTTCTCGCGGCTCGAAGCCCTGCACGTCGCGCAACCAGGCGCCAACCCACAGCGATTGCATCGCGTAGAACACACCTTGCGTCACGACTGAAAACGACGCGATCTTCCAGAACGCCGCGCTCTTCAGGATGTGCAAAGTGCCCTTGAACTGGGCGCCGAGACTTGCCTGGTGATGTGTTTCCTTTGCGTCCGGCGCGAGGGTCCACTGCGCGACCGCCACAAGAACCGTCAGCAAGCCCAAGCCGACGCAGACCGCGCGCCAACTGGCGAAACCCAGCACCCACGTGAGTGGCGAGCCGACCATCACGCCGCCGAAGCCGCCAATTGCCATCACCAGCCCGTTCATCAGCGGCAACCGTGCCGACGCGAAATGCTGGGCCAACGCCTTGAAGGCGGCGCCGAGACACACGGACACGCCGACGCCGATCAGCAGACGCCCGATCATCATCGCGCCAACGCCGTGCGCCGCGCCGAACACCCAGATTCCCAGCGCGGCAAATAGCAGAGTGGCCGCCGTCACCCGACGCGCGCCGAAGTGGTCGAGCAACACACCCGCCGGAATCTGCGCACCCGCGAAGCCGAGGAAATACAGACTGGTCAGCAAACCGAGATCAGTGGCCGACAAGCCGAGATCGTGCGTGATGAAGGGCGCAAAGCCCAGATTGACGCCGCGAAACAGGTACGAAACGAAGTAACCGGCAGAAAACAGGAGGAAAACGCGCAACTGGGTGGACGACATGAGCTTTGAAAAGAGCGGCCGACAAGGCCTGAGCACGAACGATAAATGAAATGAGCGAAATTCGCCTGATTTGATCTGCAGAATGAAAAACGCCGTCACCCTGAGGTGACGGCGTCGGAATAACACGGTGCGTGATCGGAGCGCAATTCATGCGCTGCCCCCGCAACGCATGTGGTCACTACCGTGGAGCCGCTTTTTGGTCTACTTACCCTTCTTCGCGTTGGCCACGGTCTTCTGGCGGCTATCTGCCGCGGCCTTCGACGCCTTGCTGGACGTGGAAGCCGACACCTTCGTCACCTTGCCCTTGGTGGCGCCGGACGTTGTCGGCTTGCTCGCTTTAACCACCGGATCAGATACCTTCACCACGGCGGAACGGCCACGACCCTTCTTCTTATCGTAGCGCGAATCGTTCTTCGTGTCTGTGACACGGGTGCCGATCTTCTCGACGCCGCCGCCCTGCACGTCGGTTGCGATGCGCTCGGGACCCGGTTCGCTCGGCATCGCCTTGCCGACCGGCACGTGCAGCACGATCACCTGGCCGCGCGAAACCTGATCGCGATGCGTGCGATTCCACGCTTTCAATTGACCGATCGAAACGCCGTAACGCACTGCGATCGCGGCCATGGATTGATTGCGACGCACGCGGATCAGCATCTTGCGCGTGTCGGGAACGTCAGGCTCCATGGCGAGCACGGCGCTTTCCGCGACGTCGGCGCTGATGTCTTCGTCGTCGTCCGAACCACGCGGCACCACGATCGTGGAGCCCGGTTTCAAACGCATGCCGGCCGGAATCTTGTTCACTTCCATCAGCGTGTCGGCGTCGACACCGATCTTTTGCGCGATAGCCGCCGGTGCCGAACGCTCCGTGACCGTGTACGTGGTCCAGGACGACAGCGAGCCGGAATAGGCCTTCAGATTACGTTCGAAGGCGCTGGCGTTATCGAACGGCAGCAGGATTTGCGGCTGCGTGGCGCCGAGAATCACCGGCTTCCTGAACGACGGGTTCAGCGAGCGGAATTCGTCCGGCGACAGATTGGCGAGTTTCGCCGCCATGTCCACGTCGATGTCGTGCGAAGTCGTGACCGTGACGAAATACGGGTGATTTGGAATCGACGGCAGCGTGAGCCCGTACATCTGCGGGTTCATCACGATGTTCTTCACCGCCTGCAGTTTGGGCACGTAGTTGCGCGTCTCGTTCGGCATGCGCAGGCTGAGGTAGTCGGTGGGCAGACCCGCCGCTTCGTTGCGCGCGATCGCGCGCTGCACGTTACCCTCACCCCAGTTGTACGCGGCGAGCGCCAGTTGCCAGTCGCCGAACATGTCATGCAGACGCGACAGGTAGTCGAGCGCGGCGCTAGTCGAAGCCAGCACGTCGCGGCGCTCGTCCTGCCACATGTTCTGCTTGAGGTTGTAGGTGCGGCCCGTGCCCGGCATGAACTGCCACATGCCCGCGGCCTTCGCCACCGACAACGCCTGCGGGCTGTACGCGGATTCGATGAACGGCAGCAACGCGAGCTCGGTCGGCATATTGCGCGCCTCGAGCTCTTCGACGATGTGGTACAGGTATTTCTGCGAGCGCTCGGTCATGCGCTGCACGTAATCCGGGCGCTGCGCATACCAGTTGACCTGCATGTCGACGAGGTCGGTTTGCAGATCCGGCATTTGAAAACCACGGCGAATACGGCCCCACAAATCGGCGTCCGCGCTCGTCAGTTGACTGACCGAGCCTTGATCGACGTTGATCGTCTCTTTGGCGGTGGCTGTCTTGCGAAGGGCGTCGGCTACGGCTTGCTGGCTGGCGAGGTTTGTTGCGGTGGTAGGGCTATTCGTCGCCGGTCCCTGACTCGCGCAAGCGGCGAGTGTCAGGACCAACAACGCACTAAAGATAAATCGCATGAACGTCTCGGCTTCCACAAGGGCTGGAATTTGCAGCCGATAGTACGAAACGGCAACGTTTACGTCAATCGGAAAATTACGAAAAATATCAAGGAAATCTTGGGCTTGGCGAATTTTTGCGATTCTTCGCGTGAGCAATACCCTGATGCTGAACGGGTCAACGGAAGCGGTTTTTCCATTCGCGCATCAGCGTAAATGCCGCCAAACGATCGGACACTTTTTCGTGCAACTGCTCCTGCAAGGTGGCGCGAATCGCCGGACTGTCGGCGCGTAAAAACGGATTCACGGCGCGTTCGTGGGCGATGGTAGTGGGCAGCGTCGGCACATGGCGAGCGCGCAATTCGCTCGCCGTGTCGCGCCAGGCTTGCAGTTCGGCGTTGCCCGGTTCGCAGGCGAGCGCGAAGCGGATGTTCGACAAGGTGTACTCGTGGGCGCAGTGAACCTCGGTCGCGCCGGGCAGCGCGGCCAGCGAATCCAGCGACGCCAGCATCTGCGTGGGCGTGCCTTCGAACAAGCGGCCGCAGCCACATGCGAACAGCGTGTCGCCACAAAACACGTGCGGCGTGCCGCGCGGGTCGGCCGCCTGAAAATAGGCGATGTGACCGCTCGTGTGACCAGGCACGTCGAGCACGCTGAATTCGAGCGCGGGGGCCGCAATCGTCACATGATCGCCGTTTTTGAGACGATACGTGAGATGCTGGATCGCCTCGCCAGCGGGGCCGTACACGGGAACGGCCTGGCCGTTCAGCAGATCGGCCACCCCACCGACATGGTCTTGGTGATGGTGGGTGAGTAAAATAGCGCTCAGCCGCCAACCCCGTTTCGCCAGATATGCGCGCACGGGGGCGGCCTCACCCGGATCGACGACCACCGCATGATGCCCGTCGGAAACGACCCAGATGTAATTGTCTTCAAACGCCGGGACCGGTACGTACTCGAGCGCATTCATAGGCGACGCATTCTCTGATATGACTGATCGAGCAATTATAGACTGGCCTGCCTGGACCGATTCGCCGCCAGGGCGCTACGTACTCGAGTGGGAACAGACCCAGCTCGATCGCGTGGTGTCCGACGTGTTCGGTTACCATGCGCTGCAACTCGGCCTGCCGCAGCTCGACGCGTTGCGCGAGAACCGCATGCCGTGCCGCGGGCTTGTGCTCGACGCAGCGAGCGGCGCGAGCGCGCCCTACACTTTTCCGCGCGGCCTCGGGCGCGCCGGGAACGGCTCGGGCAAGAACATGGGTAACAGCGCCGCGCAGGGTCTGCCCGCGGGTTTGCCTGCGCCCGCTGGGCGCAGCGCGGTCTGGTGCGATCTGCTCGACTTGCCGTTCGAAGCACAAAGCGTCGACCTGATCGTGATGCCGCATACGCTGGAATTCACGAGCGACCCGCACCGGCTGCTGCGCGAAGCGGAGCGCGTGCTGATGCCCGAAGGACAGTTGATCATTCTCGGCTTCAATTCGCTGTCGCTGTGGGGCGCGCGCCAATCGGTCGGCAAGATGACCGGCCGGCCGTTCGTGCCCGCCGCAGTCGACCTGATCGCCTTCACGCGCCTGAAAGACTGGATCAAATTGCTGGGTTTCGACCTTGAACGCGGGCGCTTCGGCTGCTATCGTCCGCCGCTCGGCAGCGAACAATGGCTGTCCCGCTATGGCTTCATGGAAGCCGCCGGCGACCGCTGGTGGCCGATTTTCGGCGCCACCTACATGATCAAGGCGATCAAGCGCGTGCGTGGCATGCGCCTCGTCGGCCCGCTGAAAGTGAAGAAACCTGTCCTCGCCGCGGGCCTCGCGCCCGCCGCCACTCCGAACACACGCAACCACACTCAATGACTCCCGACATCATCGATATTTACACCGACGGCGCCTGCAAGGGCAACCCCGGCCCCGGCGGCT
Source organism: Paraburkholderia sp. SECH2 (assembly GCF_030464795.1). Lineage (NCBI taxonomy): Bacteria > Pseudomonadati > Pseudomonadota > Betaproteobacteria > Burkholderiales > Burkholderiaceae > Paraburkholderia > Paraburkholderia sp. SECH2. The sequence goes on along the minus strand of NZ_JALPRH010000002.1, from coordinate 528,685 downwards.
GGGGCGCGCTGCTGCGCTTCGGCGACCAGGAAAAAGAACTGTTCGGCGGTGAGCCCAACACCACTAACAATCGTATGGAACTGATGGGCGTGATCGCCGCGCTCGAAGCGCTCAAGCGTCCCTGCAAGGCCGTCGTGCACACCGACTCGCAGTACGTGCAGAAAGGCATCAGCGAATGGATTCACGGCTGGAAGAAAAAAGGCTGGATCACCGCCGCGAAGCAACCGGTGAAGAATGCCGATCTCTGGAAGCGGCTCGATGCGCTCGTCGCGCAGCACGAAATTGAATGGCGCTGGGTGCGCGGTCACAATGGCCACCCGGAAAACGAACGCGCGGATCAACTGGCCAATCGCGGCGTCGCGTCACTCGCGGAAATGTGACGCGTGCCATGACGCCCGCTGCAACAATCACTCGCGCGCCCTTCTTTTTTTGCTGATTTTTTTTAGAGCAGGCTAATCCGACATGCGTCAAATCATCCTCGATACCGAAACCACCGGCCTGAATGCACGAACCGGCGACCGGATCCTTGAACTCGGTTGCGTCGAAATGGTGAACCGCCGGCTCACGGGCAACAACCTGCATTTCTATATCAACCCGGAACGCGAAAGCGATCCGGGCGCTTTGGCGGTCCACGGGCTGACCACCGAGTTCCTGAGCGACAAGCCGAAGTTCGCCGAGATCGCCGACCAGATTCGCGACTTCATTCAGGACGCGGAACTGATCATTCACAACGCGCCGTTCGACATCGGCTTTCTCGATGCCGAATTTGCGTTGCTAGGTTTGCCGCCGGTGAAAACCTACTGCGGCGAGATCATCGATACGCTCGCGCGCGCCAAGCAGATGTTCCCGGGCAAGCGCAATTCGCTCGACGCGCTGTGCGACCGCTTCGGCATCAGCAACGCACACCGCACCTTGCACGGCGCACTGCTCGACTCGGAACTGCTTGCCGAGGTTTATCTGGCGATGACGCGCGGCCAGGAGAGCCTCGTCATCGACATGCTCGGCGATTCGCACGGCGGCGGCGATGCGAGTGCACCGCGCATCGCGATCGATTCGCTGAATCTGGTCGTGATCGCCGCGAGCGACGACGAAGTCGCCGAACATCAGGCCGTGCTCGACGGTCTCGACAAAGCGGTCAAAGGCACGAGCGTGTGGCGTCTCGAACCGGCTCCGGCTGCGGCCGCGGATGAGCAAACCGCTTAAAAAGTACTAGACGAGTCGAAAAATCCCTGACATAATTCGGCTCTCTTCGGGTGGTTAGCTCAGCGGTAGAGCACTGCCTTCACACGGCAGGGGTCACAGGTTCAATCCCTGTACCACCCACCAGATTCGCTGGTTCCCGAAGAACCACAAGAGAAAGCCCTTAGACGAAAGTCGAGGGCTTTTTTGTTTTTGATTCAAGTGCGCGTACGTTGGTAGGCATCTGCGCCCGCTCTGCTTCGAAGTCAACACCGAACTTCCGTACGATTGCGGCGGCCAAATACTGCTGATATAGTCAGTTTTCGGGCACTTGCCCCGTCCATTCCTTCACTTCATTCGACTACAGGGAGGCGTCACATGTTCGCAGTGCATATCGCTCTCCCTGGGATGGCCTCACGACCATTCTCGCGACTTTAAGTTTGTCGCGTTGTCGCTCACGCGGTGCTGCCTGATCAGGCGTTCCGCGCAATTCCCAGACAGTCCGTAGTCCCATTGCCGGCATTGCTGTCAACACAGCGCGGCTCGCTTGACTGTCTCTTCCTTTCGCTTCTTGACTGGAACCTCGGTGCGCTCACGCGCCACCGGGTCGTGGCAAATGACTAGAAAAAAACTCGACTTTCGTGGACAAGCCTTCAAGGACGTCCTCGGCTTTACCTTCCGTCACTGGGCCAAACAGCCCTGGCGCATCTTCGTCACTGCGGCGTTGGTGCTGCTCTCGGCATTGGCCGACGTACTCACGCCGATGTTCGCCGGACGGCTCGTCGACGCGATCGCATCCGGCTCCGCCAGTAACGCCGTCGCGTGGCACGCGGCGATCACGGCCTTCTGCGTGCTGGGTGCGCTCGGGCTCGGCGCCGAGCTGCTTCGTCAAGGCGTGTTCTTCAACCTCATCAGGCTGACGCTCAAGATGATGAGCGAGATCGCCGGCAACGCCTTTCATCGCGTGCAGCGTTTTTCGACAGACTGGCATGCCAACAGCTTCGCCGGATCCACCGTGCGCAAGATCACGCGCGGCATGTGGGCACTCGACCTGCTCAACGACACGTTGCTGGTCGCGTTGCTGCCGTCGCTGGTCATGCTGGTCGGCGCAACGGTGCTGCTCGGCTGGCGCTGGCCGATGATGGGCGCGGTTGTCGGTATCGGTTCGGTGCTCTATATCGCGGTGACCGTGGCGCTGTCGCTCGGCTTCGTTGCGCCCGCCGCGCGCCTCGCTAACGCGTGGGACACACGCATGGGTGGCGCCCTCGCCGACGCGGTCAGTTGCAACGGCGTGGTGAAAGCGTTCGGCGCCGAAGATCGCGAAGAAGCCCTGCTCGAGCGCGTGATCGTCAAGTGGCGTCATCGCACGCGCCGCACGTGGATTCGCGGCACGATCAACGGCGGCGTACAAGGCAGCATGCTGGTGGCGATTCAGGCCGCCATTCTCGGCGTCGCGTTGCTGTTGTGGGTGCGCGGCGAGGCGAGTGTCGGCGACATCACCTTCGCGCTGACGATGTTCTTCATGCTGCAAGGCTATCTGCGCGACGTGGGCATGCACATCCGCAACCTGCAGCGTTCGGTCAACGACATGGAAGAACTGGTGTCGCTGGAGAGCCAGCCGCTGGGTATCGAAGACCGTCCCGGCGCAGGCCCGATCGCGATCGGCAAAGGCGAAATTCGCTTCGAGCACGTTACCTTCCACTACGGTGCGAAGGCCACGCCGCTCTACGACAACTTCTCCGTGCGCATCGCGCCAGGAGAACGCGTCGGACTGGTCGGACATTCGGGTTCGGGGAAGACGACTTTCATCAAGCTGATCCAGCGGCTCTACGACATTTCAGAAGGCCGGATCACGATCGACGGTCAGGATATTGCCCGTGTGCAGCAGGCGTCGTTGCGCAGCCAGATCGCGATCGTTCAGCAGGAGCCGGTGCTGTTTCACCGCTCGCTGGCGGAGAACATCGCCTATGCACGGCCCGACGCGAGCCGTGCCGAGATCGAACGCGCCGCGAAGCTCGCGAGTGCGCACGGCTTTATCTCGGCGCTGCCTCAAGGCTACGACACGCTGGTGGGCGAACGCGGCATCAAGCTCTCGGGTGGCGAACGTCAGCGCGTCGCGATCGCGCGGGCGTTTCTCGCGGACGCGCCGATCCTGATTCTGGACGAAGCGACTTCGAGCCTCGATAGCGAAAGCGAAGTGCTGATCCAGCAGGCCATGGAACGGCTGATGATGGGCCGCACGACGCTGGTGGTGGCGCACCGCCTCTCCACCGTGCGAGCGCTGGACAGACTGCTGGTGCTGGACAAGGGCAAGGTCATCGAGGAAGGCAGTCACGAGGCGTTGATCAGACTCGAGAACGGCTTGTACAGGCGCTTGTTCGAACGTCAGGCGCTGGAGTTGATCAAGGGCCTGGGCGATTCGGAGGTCGCGCACAAGACCAATGCCGCGAAAGCGAATCGACTCGATGATTCGGACTTGCTCGTCGAGAAGTAAATTAAGAAAAAGCATGCGGGACGTCCTGCAGAAGCCGCCGTAACAGGCGCTTTCTGCAGGCGCTCGCCCCCTAACGCACGCCTACACCACGCCCGCAGGCAGCCCGATGCCGCGCGCCATGCCGGTCGCCGCGAACACCATCAACACCAGCAGCACGGTCTGGATCACACTGAAACGCGCATACGTACGCGCCTTTCGCAAATCAGGCGTGGCGCCTTTTCTGATGCTGGCGCGCCAGCGCATCAGGCCGAGCATCGTCGGGACTTCGAGAATGAGGATCAGCACGAGCAGCGTCATCTTCAAGTGAAAGAGCGGTTCATGCAGGTAATAGTCGGCGCCCTTTTCGAAACCGCCGAAGGCGCGCATCAGACCGGTGACGATCAGCACCAAAGCCGAAAGACCCCAGCGCGAGTCGGAGCGGAATACGGATCGCAGCGCAGCAGGCACGCTGGCTCGCCGAAGTGACCAGGTGCGCCGGAGAATCGACGCGAGGGCAAAGCCATAAGCAAGTAGATGAAGGGCGGCAAGCAACCAGCGAACCAGCATAGCGACTCCTGCAAACGACGCAATACGATCGATGTATCTCTCACTCGCCCGCCGAAACGCCGGGCGGCACTTTTTCTTACATGTCTTATTATCGACTACCGCACTTTACGACGTCTGCTTCACCCGCGCGTTGTAGCTGACCGAACGAAGCGACAGTTTCAGACTTGCCGCAACGATGTGTCGAGCGCTCGCGCGGCGACCCGATCGCCCTCGGTAGTCAGCGCGGTGCGGAACACGGTTTGCCGGTTGTGGCCCGCCGCAGCCGGCGAATCCCACAGCAATTCGATTTTCGGACGTCGGCCGAAGCCGCCGCGCACCAGCGCAGGCGCGCCGACCGAACCGAGCGGCGCCGCAGGTCCACCCGCCTCGCCGGCAACACCGAACGCCACCGCAGGAGCAGGCGCCGACGGCGCGCTCATGCCAGGGGCCGCCGCCCAGCGCACGGACAATTCGCGGGCGTCGTACTGCCCTACCTTGCGACGCTCGGCCCAGACGACCACCGTGCGTGTGGCCGGATCGAGCGCGACCGCATAGCGGCCGATCGCAAAGCGTCGCGCGGCGATATTGGTTCGCCACAGCGCGCGCGGCCGGCAAATCCACACGACCGCCGCGTACAACGCCGGTGCCGCCAACAGCCAGCCGTTGGTAGCCGCCACCGCCTGCGCGGCGCGCCGCCAACCGGCGCTCGCCGCAAACGCGCCGACCGACCAGACAGCAAACAGGAATCCGAGGAAAGCAAACAGGCGCACTGCCTGCCGCAACCATTGCGGCAGCGGATGCAACGGACGCTCAGCCACGGCGCGGGCGCCCGGCAGGAAGATCAGCAGGAACAGGAACACCAGGTTGATGCACGCCCACGGCGAAGACACCATCGCCGACAACGACGCGCCCAGGTCCATCTGCGCCATCGAAAAAAGCCAGCGAGTGAGGAGCACGAGACCGATGGCGCGCAGCGCGAAAATCATTCCGGCGCCGGGCGCCGCGTTCGCACGCGTCTCTTTCGTTCTCGCCAAAGCATCCTCCTGTCGTCGACGGCGCCGCAGCCAGATTTGCGGCAGGGCCATTATAGGGATATTACCGAGACAGGCTCATGCTTGCCGGTCCCAAAACCGTACTTTCTGCCGCATACGCGCAAAATCTCGGCGCGCATGCAACAACGCCCCGCAGGCGAGATGCACGCGGGGCGTTGCTGGGGCAGCCGGACCATCGATCACCGGGCGCCGAAAGTGCGCGCCCGGCCAGCCGGTCTGGCTGCTTTTACGTACCGTACTTAGCTGGCGCTCAGCTGGCGTTAACTTCGCGCAGCACCGTGCGATGCTTCTGACGCAGCAACTCTTCGTAGGCGGCGACGTAGTTCTGCGCCATCACTTTCGACGAGAAGCGCGATTCGAATGCGGCACGCACCTTGGTGCGCGGCAGCGTGTGCAGACGCTTCACTGCGGCGACCGCACTGATTTCGTCTTCGACGACAAAACCCGACACGCCGTTTTCGATCACTTCCGGCACCGAACCACGGTTGAACGCGATCACCGGCGTACCGCAAGCCATTGCTTCGATCATCACCAGACCGAAGGGCTCCGGCCAGTCGATCGGGAACACCAGTGCATGCGCGTTGCCGAGGAACTCACGCTTTTCGCTTTCGCCGATTTCGCCAATGTATTCGACGTGCGGGAGCGCCATCAGCGGCTTGATCACTTCTTCGTAATAGGCACGATCGGCCTTGTCGATCTTGGCGGCGACCTTGAGCTTCATGCCTGCCTGGCCGGCGATGCGGATCGCACGGTCGAGACCCTTCTCCGGCGAGACACGGCCAAGGAATGCGAGGTAGCCCGGCTCGACGTCCTTGATCGGCGTGAGCACGTTTTCCGGCAGGCCGTGATAAACGGTTTGCAGCCAGTTCGCCTGTTGCAGCGGGATGCGCTGGTTGTCCGAAATCGACACCACCGGCACGTCGTTGAACGTGTTGAAGATCGGCTGCAGTTCCGGCAGATCGAGACGGCCGTGCAGTGTGGTCAGGAACGGCACCGGCTGGCGGGCGAACAGCGAGAACGGGTAGTAGTCGATGTGGAAATGCAGCACGTCGAATTCGTCCGCACGGCGGCGCACTTCTTCGAGCAGCAGCATGTGCGGCGCCATCACGTCGCGGATGGTCGGGTCGAGGCGCAATGCCTGCGGCCAGAACGCTTCGAGCTTCGCCGAGGTTTGCGAATCGCCGCTTGCGAAAAGCGTGACGTCATGGCCCTGTTCAACCAGCGCTTCGGTCAGGTAGGACACCACGCGTTCCGTCCCGCCGTAAAGCTTGGGAGGAACCGCCTCGTGCAAGGGAGCGATTTGAGCGATTCGCATAATGAAGAACTCCTCGTAAAAAATCAGGCAAAAGTACTGCGTTTGGTAAAAGCGATTCGCTTGCTCGCCAGGGCAGTCTGGCCGGATATGCCGGCGCGGGCCTGATTCTTTCGAGAAATCCTGCGATGGATCGCTTGGGTAGTGAGCCCAGATCAGCAGTTTGCTGTCTGCGCATGTGCCGGTAAACGCACACATGACACCTACGTTGACAAACTGTCAGATATTTCGGTGGGCTAGCAGAGCATGCATTATCAATGCCGGGGATCTCGCTGCACCACAACATTTCAAAGTCTTTACGTTGTTACAAAGGCGAAACACTTTACAAACCCTTGTTTTATAAGACAGTTCTACAGTAGCAACTGGCTTGCAACGCTGACCCGAATACGGCAGCTGTAAGGTCCTGAGTCAACTTTGCCGGCAGGCATTGAAGAAATGCCGCACCGCAGTTGAATGCAATTTGTAATTATATCCCGAAATATTCCGCAGCCTGCGTGAACCACCGCCCGATCGGCGGGTCGAGCAACAGTAGGTCGCGGTCGTCTATCGCGAAATCAGTCGCGCCATCGCCCGGATACACAGGGCGCAATCGCTTTTGCATGTTTACAATGCGAAGCATCGGCTTCGCGGCGAACGCTTTTGCTGTGGCCCATGCCTTGCATGCACAACCTGAAACACACCGACCTCACGATCAATTGGAACACTTAACCATCGCCCAGCGTAACGCCCAGAACGCAAAGCTTGCGAGCTATGCGCACAGGCCGCTTGCGTTTCTTTTCCGCTTTATTCGCCGCCATCCGCTCGCGCATGCGATCGTCCTGTGCAGCGTGTTCGCGGCCGTGGGCTGTGCGCTCGCTTCGCAATACGCGATCAAGCATCTGATCGATGTGCTCGGCGAAGGCCGGCATCATCCCGGTCCGCTGTGGGGCGCGTTCGCCATCCTGGTTGGTTTGATCGCCGCCGACAACCTGCTGTGGCGGGTCGGCGGATGGGTGGCCGCGCATACCTTCGTAGCCGTGACCGGCGACCTGCGGCGCGACCTCTTCCAGTATCTGAGCGGCCACTCGCCGACTTACTACTCGGAGAAACAGCCGGGCATGCTGGCGAGCCGCATCACGGCAACCTCGAACGCGGTCTACACGGCCGAGAACACCACCGCCTGGAACGTGCTGCCGCCGTGTATTGCCGTGCTCGGCGCGATCGTCATGATCACCGCCGTGAATCCGCTGATGGCCGGCGGCCTGATGCTGTGCTCGGCCATTCTGTCGGTCGTGCTCTACAAACTTGCCGGGCGTGGCTCGGCGCGGCATCACCATTTCGCCACCAAAGCAGCGTCGGTGGACGGTGAGCTGGTCGACGTGATCAGCAACATGGGCCTCGTGCGGGCCTTCGGCATGACGTTTCGCGAGCAGCAGCGTTTCGGCGCGACCGTCAAAGCGGAGATGGAAGCGCGCCAGCAGAGCCTGCTGTATCTGGAAAAGCTGCGCCTGCTGCATGCGGTGATCACGGCGCTGCTCTCAGCCGGCTTGCTGGGCTGGGCGCTGTGGCTGTGGGATCAAGGGAAGGCGACCTCCGGCGACATCGTGCTGGTCAGCTCGCTCGGCTTCACGATTCTGCACGGCACGCGTGATCTGGCCGTGGCGCTGGTCGACGTCACGCAGCACGTCGCGCGGCTCGCGGAAGCCGTTCGCACCCTGCTCGAGCCGCACGGCATGCCGGACCGCGATGGCGCTACCGAACTCGTGCCGCAAGGCGGCCGGGTCGATTTCGAAGCCGTGACGTTCGCCTACCCGCGCCGCCGGCCGATTCTCGATCACTTCGATCTGCATATCGAGCCGGGCCAGCGGGTCGGCCTGATCGGCAAGTCGGGCGCGGGCAAATCCACCGTGCTGGCGCTGCTGCAACGCTTCTACGAGACGCAGGGCGGCGCCATCAAGATCGACGGACAGGACATCGCCGCGATTACCCAGGACAGCCTGCGCCACGCAATCGCACTGGTGCCGCAGGATATTTCCCTGTTCCATCGCACGGTGTATGAAAACATCGCCTACGGCCGCCCTGAGGCGACCCGGGAAGAAGTGGTCGCTGCCGCGCGCGAAGCCCGCTGCAGCGATTTCATCGAAGCCATGCCGGAAGGATTCGACACGATCGTCGGCGACCGCGGCGTCAAGCTCTCCGGCGGACAGCGCCAGCGCATCGCGATTGCGCGCGCGATCTTGAAGAACGCACCGATCCTGCTGCTCGACGAAGCCACCTCGGCGCTCGACAGCGCATCGGAAGAAGCGATTCAGAAGGCGCTCGACCGCTTGATGGTGGGCCGCACGGTGATCGCGATCGCGCACCGGTTGTCGACGCTGAATAACTTCGACCGGATCATCGTGATGAGCCAGGGCAAGGTTATCGACGACGGCAGTCCGGAAGAGTTGCGCCAGCGGCCGGGCCTGTATCGCGATCTGCTCTCGAAGCAGTACGGCAAGGGCACCACGCTGCATGTCGGCGGCAAGAAGGTGGATGAACAGCACGTGGTCTAGTCAACACACCGCCTTCTGCTGCTTCAGCGAGAATCGCAGCAGCAACAAACAAAAAAGCCGCTTCCTAGCGGCTTTTTTGTTTTCCAGAGGCAATTCTAATTGGCCTCGAAACCACCTATCCGACCGTGGTTTCGCGCGCCGTCTTCTTGCCCGATCCGGCACGCACCTTCACGGTTCTGGTGCTTTTCGCACCATCGACGCGCTGAAGATCGCGCATGAAGTTGTCGCGCCACACCGATACGTTGTTCTCGCGCAGCTGCACCATCATGTCGCGATGACGCGCCTGACGCTCCACAAGCGGCATCTCCAGCGCTCGCGCCAGCGCCTCGGCCATGCCGTCAATGTCGACCGGATTCACGATCAGCGCACCATCCAGTTCCTGCGCGGCGCCGGCAAAGCGTGACAGCACGAGCACGCCCGGATTGTCCGGATCCTGCGCCGACACGTACTCCTTGGCGACGAGGTTCATGCCGTCGCGCAACGGCGTGACGTAGCCGACATGCGCGGTACGAAATAGCGCAGCCAGCACCGAGCGCTCGTACTGCTTATGGATGTACAGGATTGGTGTCCAGTCCAGTTCGGCAAAACGGCCATTGATGCGCCCCGACTCCCCTTCGAGTTGCAGGCGGATGTCCTGATACGCGTTCATGTCGGCCCGCGTCGGCGGTGCGATTTGCAGGAACGACACCTGGTTGCGTTGCGCGGTGAAATGTTCCAGCAAGCGCTCGAACGCGCGGAAACGTTCGACCAGCCCCTTCGAATAATCGAGGCGGTCCACGCTCATGATCAGCTTGCGCGAATGCAGTGCCGTCTTCATCGTGCGAACCGGCTTGCCGCGCTCGCCCGCCTTCGCGAGCTCGGCGATTTCGTCCGGATAGACGCCGATCGGATACGCCGCCGCGCGCAAGGTGCGGCCGAACGCATGGACCGTGAGCGGGCCGCTGGCGGATATGTCGACCGTGCCGTTCGCCTCATTGATGATGTAGTCGCAGAACGCCCGCAAATCCGGCGCGGTCTGGAAACCGAGCAGATCGAACGAGCACAGCGCTTCGACCAGCTCGCGATGCGGCGGCACGGCCAGCAATACCTGCGATGCCGGAAACGGAATATGCAGAAAGAAGCCGATGCGATTCTTCACGCCGGCCGCACGCAACGCCTGGGCGAACGGAATCAGGTGATAGTCGTGGACCCAGATCACGTCGTCTTCGCGCAATAGCGGGACCAGTTGCTGGGCGAGCCACGCGTTGACGCGGCAATAGCCTTCGAAATCGTGCCGGTCGTACTGCAGCAGATCGGCGCGATAGTGGAACGCGGGCCACAGCGTGGCGTTCGAGAAACCGCGGTAGTACTGGTCGTAGTCGCGGCGCATCAGCGCGATGGTCGCGAAGGTCACCGGCCCACGCTCTTCCACTTTGATCTGCGGCTGGCCCGAGCTCAGCACATCGCCGCTCCAGCCGAACCACATGCCGCCGGTTTCTTTCAGCGCGTCGTACACGCCGACTGCCAGGCCGCCCGCCGCTGGGCCGCCCTCCGAGATCGGCGCAACCCGGTTCGATACGATGATCAGTCGGCTCATGAAGCGCGATTCCCGATGCAGTAAGTCATAGTCGTTAGGGGATGAGGCGCCACGGGCGGTGTCAAGATCACGCTCCGCGCGCGGCCGCGACAATCGATTCCAGCCAGTCGAGCAGCGCCGTGACCGACTCGATTCGCGTATGCGCCATCGTGTCGCCCGCGCCTACTTTGATCGACAGGCCACCGCGCTCGTTGACGACGGCAAAGCCTTTCTCGTCGGTCAGATCGTCGCCGGCAAACACCGGCGTGCGCCCCACGAACGGCGGCTCTTCCAGGAACGCGCGCATCGCGCGGCCCTTGTCGACGTCCTTCGGCTTGATTTCGTAGACCATCTTGCCCGGCTGCAACACATACGAACCGGGATAATCGGCCACCAGCCGCTCGGTCGCCTCGCGCGCCACCGGCTCGCGGTCGGGCGCGTTGCGGTAGTGCAGCGCGAGCGCCGCCCCTTTGATCTCGAGCAGCATGCCGGGATGTTCGTTGACGACCTGCGCGAGCACCTGCTCCATACGCAACAGGCGCTCGTCGTGAAAACCGATGCGCTGTGTGTCGCCGTTCGCGTCGCGCCGCTCGGCGCCATGGAGACCCGCGATCGGCAGATCGGGCATGCCGAGAAAACTGTCGATGCTGTCGATGCCGCGGCCCGACACGATCGCGACCGCGCCGTTCGTGAGACTGCGCAACTCGGTCAGCAGCCCGATCACGCGCGGTTGCACCAGCACGCCGTCCGGCGTGGGCGCAAGTTCGACGAGCGTGCCGTCGAAGTCGAAGAAAAATGCCGTCTCACCAGGAGACAGAACAGCCGGAAGTGCTTGCATCGGTTAATTTTGCCTTTCAGCCTTCTGCGGCCGGAAAAGTGTGCGCATCTTACCGCGCATCCGTCAATTTTTCGAGAAAGTAAGCCGGGACACAAGCCTGGCAGGCCGGCGCAGCCGACGCCGCTCACGATTGCGTTCAAAAAGAGAACAATCGGGCTTCAGCGAGCTTTCAGTCGCCTGCGTCAAATTGCCTCGCAAACCGCGCGCCCGCGGGCGCTGCACGACGTCATCGAAGATTTTGCGATACAGTCGCTGCCACGCAGACCATTGCAGCGACGACCCTATTCGCACACCATGACAGGCCGCACGCCTGGCACGAATCAACCGAGTCCGTTCACGGGCAGCGTCACGCGCCGCTCTTCAATCGAGTCATTGAACCCTGCTTTGTTCCCCATCCTCTCGCCCCGCCACCAACAGTCGAACCGCTTAACGCCACGCCGGCCGTGGCCCGGGCGCCTGGTCGCGTTGACCGCGATGGTGGGCGCCCTCGCTGCGCTAACCGGCTGCACGCATCCCACCGAACCGTTCCAGTTGACCAACGTGACCGGCCACTTGCCGGATCTCGACTTCACGCTAACTGGCGACGACGGCCGCGCCGTAACCGGTGATTCGTTCAAAGGCCGCACGTCGCTCGTCTACTTTGGTTATACGCATTGTCCGGACGTCTGCCCAGAAACGATGGGCCGCCTGATGCAGGTACTCGGCAAACTCGGCCCTGACGCGCAAAAAGTGCGCATCCTGTTCATCACGGTTGATCCGGCGCGCGACACGCCCAAAGCGCTGCATGACTACGTCGGCGCCTTCGACTCGCAGCACGCCGAAGGCCTGACCGGCACCGACTGGCAGATCGAGTCGCTCGCCAAGCGGTACCGGGTCGCCTATCAGATGGAAAAGCGCGACCCCAACGGCAACTACGAAGTCACCCATAGCTCGGCCGTCTACGTGTTCGACCCGCAAGGCCACGCGCGCCTGCTCGCCACCGATCACGATACGCCCGATGCGATCGCACAAGACCTGCGCCGCATCGTTGATGACCGTTCCTGACCTTTCTCGAGTTCACCCATGTCGATCAAGATCAAAACGTTCGCCGCACTGAGCTGCACCCTCGCCCTCTCATTCGGTTTCGCATCGGCCGCGCATGCCGCCGGTGCGAACGCGATCAGCGTCAAGGACGCGTGGGTGCGCTGGCTGCCGAACAATCTCCCCGCCGCCGGCTACGTGACGCTGGTGAACGCGAGCGACAAGCCGGTCGACCTCGTCGATATTTCCAGCAACGATTACGGCGACGCGATGCTGCATCAAACCGTATCGAACGGCTCGACGCAAAAGATGGTGATGGTCGACAAGCTGACGGTGCCCGCACACGGCCAGGTGGCGATTGCGCCGGGCGGCTATCACGTGATGCTCGAAGACGCGAAGCACAAGGTCGCGCCGGGCGACACCGTGCATCTGACGCTGAAGTTCTCCGACGGCGAAACGCTCGATACACCGTTCGCCGTCAAGTCGCCCGCCCAGACCAAGTAACGCCTCGCGATGAACCTGCTCTACTGGCTCGACCCCTGGGAGTTTTCGCCGACCGTCATCATCGCCTTGCTGGTGCCGGCGATTCTTTTCGTGCGCGGTGCGCACAAGGCGAAGGTGTCGATTCGCCGGCGCATTTCCTTCTGGTTCGGGCTGGTGGCGTTGTACGTCGCGCTGCATACGCGGCTCGATTATTTCTTCGAGCATGAGTTCTTCATGCATCGCGCGCAGCATCTGGTGCTGCATCACCTCGGGCCGTTCTTTATCGCCCTCTCCTATCCGGGCGCCGCGTTGCGCGCGGGCATTCCATTCAGCTGGCGGCAACGCTTCGTGCGGCCTGCGCTGGAGACGCCGGTAGTACGCAAGCTGCTCGACGTGGTGATGCATCCGGTGGTCGCCGTCACGTTGTTCGTCGGCTTGATCTACTTCTGGCTGATGTCGCCAATTCATTTCATGGCGATGCTCGACTGGCGGCTTTATCGCGTGATGAACTGGAGCATGGTGATCGACGGGCTGCTGTTCTGGTGGCTCGTGCTCGATCCGCGCCCGGCGCCGCCGGCGCGTTTGTCGCCCGGCAAGCGCGTACTGGTGGTGATTGCTGCGATTCCGCCGCAGATCATGCTCGGCGCGTTTATCTTCTTTACGCCGCGCGAACTGTATCCGATCTACTCGATTTGCGGCCGCGCCTTCACGTGGCTGAGCCCGATGCGCGATCAGCAAATCGGCGGGCTGTTGCTGTGGATTCCGGGCTCGATGATGAGCGTGATCGGCGCGCTGTTGGCGTTGCGTCACTGGATGCGCTTGTCGGCACGCGGACGGCTGCGCAGCGAGCGGCGCGTCAAGGCGACGCACGGTTTGACGCAGCCCGCGTCAGCGCCTGCGAGCAGCCAGCGCTAAGCATTCTCGAATCGATTGAAGTCGCGGCGGTTGAAGCCGGTCGGCGCGCGAACGCCGAGTCCGGTTGCGCCCTGGCTTTTCAGGCCGAACGCATCCACACGTGCGGGATGCCGTCCTCTTCGTGAATCTCCGACACCGGCGTAAAGCCGAATGCCCCGTAAAAGCCTTGCAGATGCGCCTGCGCATGCAAACGGATCGGCGTACCCGGCCACTGCGCGCGGATATGCGCGAGCGAGCGTTCGAGCATCGCGTTGCCGACGCCGATGCCGCGGAATTCCGCCGTGGTCAGTACGCGGCCAATGCGGATATCGGTGTCGTCGGCGTCCGGCAACAGCACGCGCAGATAGCCCGCGAGCGCCGGCTTCTTTTCACCGGGGCCAAAGGCAAACAGGTGCCAGGCATCTGAATCGAGCCCGTCGATATCGCCATACAAGCAGTTCTGCTCGATGACGAACACCGCGCTGCGCGCGGCCAGCATCGCGTAAACTTCCGCGGCCGTGAGGTCTTCGAACGCTTTCCAGCGCCATTCGAGTTGCGCCAGTCGCGTGCTGGCAGTTTGCTGCGGTTCAGTCATGGGAAGGCTTCAAAGAGAGGTGCGCCAGCAGGGGTGGCGGCAATGCGAAATTATGCCGCGCGTGGGGATCTTAGACTATGCCGCGCAGATCCTGGCGAGTTCAGCTGCGACCCACGACCGACGCCCCACCCGCACGCACGCTTCATTCGGCCGCGCTCAACCGCCGCGCGCCGCCCGCGCTTTCGACGCCTGTTTGTGGCTATACATCGCCGCATCGGCCGCCGCGAGCAATTCGGCGATTGACGCATGCCGCTCAGGATCGTACTGAATCTGGCCGACGCTATAGCGGATCTGATAACCACGCTGTGCCTCTGCATTGCGCTCGTCCAGCAGTTTCGTGAGACGTTGCGTGACCTCCAGCGTCTCCGCGCTGTCCGAGTCGGTCAGAAGCGCGACGAACTCGTCGCCGCCGAGCCGCCCGATCACATCGCTTTCGCGCAGCGCAGAGCGCAACACCTCGGCGAAGGTCTTCAATGCGCGGTCGCCTTCCGCGTGGCCGTGGGTATCGTTAATCAGCTTGAAATCGTTCAGATCGAAAAACAGCAGCGACGCCGGTTTGTCCATCCGCTTGCAGACATTCAACGCATGTTGTGCGAGCGCTTCGAAACCGCGGCGGTTCGACAACAACGTCAGGTCGTCGAGTGTGGCCAGTTGCACCGCCATCAGTTCCTGTTCAGCCATACGCGCCAGATCGCGCAACAACTCGCGCTCTTCCTCGTCGAGCCCGCGTGGCTTTACGTCGATGAGACAAAGCGTGCCGAGCTTGCTGCCGTTCGGAACCGTAAGGGGACAGCCGGCATAGAAACGGATATTCGGATTGTTCGTGACGAGCGGGTTATCGTGGAAACGCTCGTCGGCCAGCGTGTCGGGGATCATCAGGATTTCGTCGCCGAGAATTGCGTGTGCACAGAACGACACGTCGCGAGAAGTCTCGCTCGCGCTCAAGCCGACGCACGACTTAAACCACTGCCGGTCTGCATCGACGATGCTCACGAGCGCGATCGGCACGCCGAATAGCCGTTTGGCGAGACGCGTCAGCCTGTCGAAACGCTCTTCGGGCAAGGTATCCAGGATGTTCAGCGCACGCAGTGTGTCGAGGCGGGCGCTTTCATTAACGGGCGTCAGTGGGACATGCATGTCGTATTCCGTAAAGCCATGGAGGTTGACCGGCGTCGCAGGCACATAGTGTATAGCGGCATCCATACCGTCGGATTGAGCCCGGCTGCCGGAGTTCCGCCTGATTGCGCCCTAATCCGGGCCCTACCTGGGTCCTACCCGGCCCCGCTATCACGGTATTGACGGTGAATTGCGCCGGCGCTGCCGCCCGGCGGCAAATCCGCTAGCAGCTTAAGAAAACCGGCTCGACGGGCTGTGCGAGACAGTCGATCAGGTTACCGGGCCCACACAGATGCAGCGCGCCCACCACCACCAGCGTGCGCTCCGGCCGCCCGAGCAGCGCCGTCACGCGCGCCGCCCACGCGCGATTGCGCGCATCGAGAATGGCGTGGCGGATGCCGGGCAGGTTGAACATCGGCGACTCGACAGCGATCTGGTGCACGGCTTCCAGATCGCCATGCAACCACGCGGCGTGCATCCGCTCGAGCGTGCGCTGCGGTTCGTCGAGATCGGACATCAGCATGCCGAGCGCAGTGCCAACTGCTTCAAGTGAAATCGATTCGAGCGATGCCGCCACGTCCTGCGCGGTCTCGAGATACTGGTACGGTTTGGCTTGCGTGAGCGCCGAGCGCAGCATGCGCGGCTCGACACCTTCGACGACCTGCTGGAACAGCGTCGGCGCGACGATCAGCGCGGCCCAAGGACGTAGCTCGACGAGCGGCGCCAACGGGCCCTCGACGGGCCACACAGCCTGGAGCTGATTCCAGGCATCGGCGGAGAGCAAAGGCCGCAGCTGATCGGCACCGCCCTGCGGGGGCGCCTTGAGAAACGGCAGGATCGTCGGCGGATCGGATTCGAATACCAGCGATTCGGCCCAGTCATACGCTTCGGCGATCCATGGCGGCGTTCTGCGGCTCGTCGCTGGAAACAGATGCATCGAGCCGAGCAGACGGACGTTGGTGCCGGTGAGTTGTAGGTACATGCAGCCTCGTGTAGACGGGCAATTGCGCAAAGCGGCAATCGGGCAATTCAATCAGCGGCGCGCGGGGCGGCGGCCCGACTCGCGGCCCCTCGCCATGCGGTCCGCACCGTGAACGCGACGAACAGCAGGAAAGCGATCTGCGAAACGTACAGGTCCAAGCGGATCGGATAGTGCAACGCGAACCATGAATTGTGCACCACGTCCGTGAAGATGACAGCGACGCAGAGGATCAGCCCTGCTCTCGGACTCAACAGCAATAGCAGAACCGTTAGCGGATCGATGAAGAGCAGCGACGTCCAGTAGATTTGTGTCAGCGGCGCCGCGCCGCCGTAGTCCCACCCGAGCCCGTGGATCAAAGCCACCTGCAGATGCGTCCAGGTGGCGCCGCAGAGACACAGCGCGTAGATCAGGCGCAAATAGAAGGAGCGGCGTACGGAGTTTGCGATACGCATGTCTTATCCGTTTTGCATTCAGAAAGGATTAAAAAAGCCCCGGCGTACGGGGCTTTTTCTTTTACGCAGCAAAAGCGGACAGTTTAATCGTCAACATTCGAATCATTCCGTGCCTCTTTTGAACGACTCCAGTTCGCCTGTATAGCGCTCGTTTCGCACACCATTACTGCCGTAATATTCTTCCACTGACTTTACCCAGCGGCCAATCTCAGGCACATACCAGAACGCTTTATAAGTGCGTCCGGTCACCTGAACGGGGCCGGTTTTCTGTGCGTGAGTGATCATGGCGGTGTCGCCTTGCTGCGTCTGCACGGCTTGAGTAACGGTCTGAGTCGGCTCGAGTTGCGCAACCCATTCGCCTTCCGCTTCGACTTTAATCGCCTGGAATTTTCCTGCCGGTACCTCGACGGTTTCAGTATCCACCACCCGATACTGGCTGCTCCACTTTTGCGAAGCGAAGGTCTTGTTCGGATGCTGTTCCGTATATTCGAGGTTCCAGGTTTTGCCCGGCGATAGCGGGAAAACGAACGGCCGATTGACGACCACCTCCGCGCCATTCACGTTGCGCTCGCGGCTCCAGTCGGCGCCTGCTATCACTTCGTTCGGCACCTGGGTCGAGCCCGCCTGCTTCGAGGTGTAATAAATGTGGGCAGGGGTTGCGCGCAGGACCGTCACTTCGTCGTGCGTCTGGCGCCATATTGAAGGCGTTTTCTCAAAGGTGTTGACGTAGGTCCACGAATCCCCGCCTTTAATGTCGGGAGGCGGTGCCGATTGCGCGATCGCCAGCAGTGGCAACCCAATGGTAAACAGCACAGCAGCGGTTATGTTTTTTTTCATTGGTCGTATGTTGTATTAACAGCGGGTTTGCCCTGCCCCGTGCTTTCGCGACCTGGAAACATCTAGAACCATTGCATCGTATCTCTAACGATGTTTCCGAATATGCGAAGCAGCCTGAGCTACTTTACATGATCGGCGTCGAACCGCCAGCGATCAATGCTTTATTCCGGACTCTAAAAAAACCTGGAATAAAATTGAAAGACAAAACAACAAAAATGAAAGACACAGATGACCGGTCACGGCTAACCGATAACAGTCGCGATGGCATGGACCTCTCAGGCTTGCTTGTATTGAGTCACTGCCCTCTTCGTGAATACAGACCGCACGATTCGAGAACGACCCCTCGCTGAATGCAGCCCGTCTTCGACGACGCTTTAATGTCACCGTGCGCTAAAGTTAACCGCGGATCTGTCGTTAAGAATATCGCAGACGCACGATCCATTTGACTTCCTCTATTCGACTTTCTGCGATACCGCAGGACTTCGCCGAAACGACGGGTGGGAAGGCCATATGGCTTACGAGCGCTGAAATCTTAATTACACGCTAACTCGGAAGCTGATCCCCTAAATGAACCTGAGAAACCTCTTTTTATTGCTGTCTATCGCAGCGTTGGCGGGATGCGCGACGACGCCGCCCATGTCGGTAACGAAGCAGGAGCAGCATGAACTTGGGCCGGTAGCCGGTGCGCTATTCATTCCCCAGAATAGCTTGTTGGTGACAGTAACGCCGACCAACGCCGGTGGCGCAGGCCTGCTCGGCGCGCTGATTGTAGCGGGCATCGATGCGGCCCGCCGATCCTCGGCGGAAAGCGCCGCCGCTCCGATGTTTGAGCAACTGCACGATTATGACTTCCGCGCCGTCATGAAGCAGGCGTCCAACGACGCAGTCGGCTCGCTCGAGACCATCAAGTTTGCAGCGCCGCTCAATGTCGAGACTGTCAACTCGAGCACGCAGAAAAGAATCGTCTTTGACAATGCTTCAGCAAGCGCAGTCATGTTCGTCGATGTCGGCTACCAGTTGCAGTCTGGAAACCTTTATGTGTCCGCTAATGTCGTGATGTATCCGAAGTCCGACAACTTGCGGCAGTTCAGGAATAAACCGAACGATTCCGACCCGCTCAATTCCGGTAATGCCATATACCGGAAAACGTTCAACTACGCGAAGTTGAATGTGTCTGCTACCGACATCAAGCAGGGTTTGACGGAAGGGGCGAACAACATCGCATCCCAGCTCGCGGCCGATCTGAATCATCCCATTTGATTTGAAGTAGCGGTTGTTCGGCTGCGTGGTGCAACACGGTAAGCGCTGATGCCGGACACCGAAACGCGCCAGGTTGATTTCGGCGACAACGTCGCCGAAAAAAGAAAAGCCCCGACAAGTCGGGGCTTTTCTTTACATCAACTACTGGAGGCGCGAGCCGGAGTCGAACCGGCCTAAACGGCTTTGCAGGCCGCTGCATAACCGCTTTGCTATCGCGCCGCAAGCGGACTGGAATCTAGCTGCAGATTCTCAGATTTGTCTGGCGGGCGACCGTAAGGACTGACCCACCAAACAAAAAGGGAAGCGTTGCTTCCCCTTATGTATGGAGCGGGAGACGAGGCTCGAACTCGCGACCTCAACCTTGGCAAGGTTGCGCTCTACCAACTGAGCTACTCCCGCATTGCCCTACTTCACAACGCCTTGCACTTTTACTGCGCCAAACAACGCGTTGCTTCAAAATTTGGAGCGGGAGACGAGGCTCGAACTCGCGACCTCAACCTTGGCAAGGTTGCGCTCTACCAACTGAGCTACTCCCGCAATGTGCTGCTAACTTCTGCCTTGTTACTGCAACTACTCTCTTACTGCCACCGCGCTTCAAACTGCGTGCATCGGAGAAACGAGATTATGGAGAAACGACTGAAACGTGTCAACCCCTTTTGCGAATGTCTTTAACGGAAAAGATTTCACTCATGCTTGACCGACGTTCGGGCACGCTTCAGCCGCTCGGGCATCGCGCCCCGAACGTTTTCCAATCAGGCGACGCCACTCCGTTCGCGGATCTGCGGCCACGCGAGTTTCATGTAATAGAGCATCGACCAGATCGTCAGGAACGCGGCCAGATAGATCAGCCACAGGCCCCACACGCGCGTATCGACAGACACCCCGCCACCGAACGGCAACGGCCCGTAGAACAGCAGCATCGGAATCGCGACCATCTGGCACACCGTCTTGAACTTGCCGAGCGAATTCACCGCGACACTCTTCGATGCGCCGATCTGCGCCATCCATTCACGCAACGCCGAGATGGCGATCTCGCGCCCGACGATCACCAGCGCGATCGCCGAATCGATCCGTGCGAGTTGCACGAGCACCAGCAACGCAGCCGTCACCATCAGCTTGTCGGCGACCGGATCGAGAAACGCGCCGAACGCCGAGGTCTGATTCCATTTGCGGGCCAGAAAGCCGTCGAACCAGTCGGTGAGCGCCGCCAGAATGAAAATCGTCGCGGCGGCCAGATTGCGGTGCGCCGGGCTCATCATCATGTCGGGCAAATAGAACACGCCGACGACGAGCGGAATCAGGACGATCCGCAGCCAAGTCAGGAAAATCGGGAAATTAAACGGCATGGGCAGGCGCAGCGTCTGACAAGGGAGATGCAATTGTGCCGTGTCACAGGGCCTGCCACAAGCAAAGCGGCGCGCGGGGCCTGGCAGGCGCCGCGCCGGAGCACCGTTTGTCGGGCACTTATCAGCAGCTTGCTGAGCGCTTCTGCGCGACCCATTGGCCGCACGTTGCCCGCCTGGGGCAGCGTGGCGTACAACAGATCAGTGCAATTGCCGATAGATCTGCTCAGCAAGCGCCTGCGAAATTCCTTCGACGCTAGCCAGATCCTCGACACTGGCCGCAACCACCCCACGCAGCCCGCCGAAGCGCGCCAATAGCCTCTGACGCCGCTTCGCGCCTACCCCTTCGAGCTCTTCGAGCCGAGAGGTCTGGCGAGTCTTGCCGCGCTTCGCGCGCATGCCGGTAATCGCAAAGCGGTGCGCCTCGTCACGAATTTGCGCGACCAGCATCAGCGCCGCGCTCTCCTTGCCAAGTTCGAGCGCCGCACGGCCGTCCGCGAAAATTAAGGTCTCGAGACCGACCTTGCGTCCCTCGCCCTTCGCGACACCGACCAGCATGCCGGTATCGAGACCCAGTTCGGTAAACACCTGGCGCGCGATTTCAACCTGACCCTTGCCACCGTCGATCAACACAATGGTGGGCAGGATGCCGCCGGCCGCAGCCGGTTCCGCGGCATCCGCTGCGAGCGACGGGTCCGCGGCCGCGTCGCTTTGCAATTCGGCGGCTTCGTCCGCGGCGTTCGCAGCCGCCTGCGCGACCATCTTCTCGTAGCGACGCGTCAGCACCTGACGCATTGCCGCGTAGTCGTCGCCGGGCGTAATGCCGGTGATGTTATAGCGCCGGTATTCGGACGACTGCATCTTGTGATGGTGATACACCACGCACGACGCCTGCGTCGCCTCGCCCATCGTGTGGCTAATGTCGAAGCACTCGATACGCAGATGCGCAAGGTCATCGCACTCCATGCCGAGCGTGTCGGTGAGCGCGCGCGTACGGGCCTGCTGCGAGCCTTGTTCCGAGAGCAGGCGTGCGAGCGCGAGCCGCGCGTTCTGCTCGGCCATTGCGAGCCATGCGCGCCGTTGACCTTGCGGCTGGCGCAGCACCGTCACCTTGTGGCCGGCTTGCTCGATCAGCACGTCGACCAGTTCGCGCGTGGACGGCGCATGGCTGACCACGAGCACCGGCGGGACGCGATTGCCGATGTAGTGCTGCGCGATGAACGCCTCCAGCACTTCAGATTCGATCCCGCCGACGGTTGCACGGCCTTTGCGTGGCGCCGAAGGCTCGACTTCGGACTCGATCTCATCGCCCTCTTCACCTTCAGCCTCGACAGCAGCATCGGCCTCGTCGTCATCTTCTTCGGACGGCATCTCCCCGGCGATTGCGAGCGCGTCAGCTGCATCGGACGATGTGTTCATGCTGTTTGCGGCCTCGTCAGACACCAGGTCAGCATCGCTCGCGACATCGACCAGCAGTTCATCGTCGCCGCCTTGTTCAAGCCCGCCCTCGCCGACCGTCAATGCGCTTTCCACGTGCGACGGAAAATACGCCTTGTCGCCCAGATGCCGCCCGCCGCGCACCATCGCGAGATTCACGCACACGCGCCCACCGAGCGCGACCACCGCGAGAATATCCACATCGCTATCGCCGCCGACTTCAATCGCCTGCTGATGCAGCACCGTCGACAGCGAACTCATCTGATTGCGCACCGCCGCGGCCTGCTCGAACTTCAGCTCGCTCGCGAACGCGTGCATCTTCTGCTCGAGCTCCTTCATTACCTCGCCCTGCCGGCCGAGCAGAAAGCGCGACGCATTGGCGACATCGCGCGCGTAATCTTCTTCGCTAATCGCCGCGACGCACGGCGCCGTGCAGCGGCCGATCTGATGCAGCAGACACGGCCGCGTGCGGTTGTTGAACACGGAGTCCTCGCACGTGCGCAACTGAAAAACGCGCTGCAGGATCTGGATGCTTTCGCGCACCGCCCACGCACTCGGGAACGGCCCGAAGTACTGGTTCTTGCGATCCACCGAGCCGCGGTAGTACGCCATGCGCGGAAACTTGTGACCGGTCAGCTTGAGATAGGGATACGACTTGTCGTCGCGAAACAGGATGTTGTAACGCGGCGCCAGCGCCTTGATCAGGTTGTTTTCGAGCAGCAGCGCTTCGGCCTCGGAACGCGTGACGGTCGTCTCGATGCGCGCAATGCGCGTCACCATCATCGCGATGCGCGGCGACAGTTGCGTCTTCGTAAAGTAGCTCGAGACGCGCTTCTTGAGATCGCGCGCCTTGCCCACGTAAAGCACCGTGCCCTGCGTATCGTAATAGCGATAGACGCCGGGCAGATGCGGCAATTGGGCGAGCACTTTTTTCGGCTCGAAAACGTCAGTTGCTTCGGGTTCGGTCATGCAGAATCGGTTGGCTGGGACAGTGTCGCAAAGCCTCTGCCTACACGCGGCGCGCTGAGTGCTCACTGAGGCGCGGAACCGCGGGCGAGTGCTTTAGAATCGCCAGTTTAGAGCATTCCGCGTGCGTTCGAACCCTGCTGCATCGAATGGTGTGATGCTCCGGGAGAAGCCGGCGGCTGAAGCCGCTTGCGCCACCCGCCAGCAAGACCCTGCCGAACCCGACCGCGCCACCTGTTCCACTCTGCGACCACGCCACCATGTCCTCCGCTTCCTCCGTTAGGCCCGTTTCCGAACAACCCGCGGCCGCGCCCACAGGGATTGCCTGCGACATCTTCTGCGCGGTGATCGACAATTTCGGCGATATCGGCGTGTGCTGGCGTCTCGCGCGCCAACTGGCAAGCGAGCACGGCTGGCAGGTGCGTGTGTTCGTCGACGATCTGCATGCGTTCCAGAAACTGTGCCCGTCGCTGGTGCCGGATCGCGCGCGCCAGGCAGTCGGCGGCATCATCGTCGAGCACTGGCACGAGCCGGCCCACGCGGGCGATACGCTCGAAGTGGCTGACGTCGTGATCGAGGCATTCGGCTGCGAGTTGCCGCCGATCTACGTCGCCGCAATGGCGCGGCGCGAGCGAGCGCCGGTCTGGTTCAACCTCGAATACCTGAGCGCCGAGGACTGGGTCGCGGATTTCCATCTGCGACCGTCGCCGCATCCACGCTACCCGCTGACCAAGACCTTCTTTTTCCCGGGACTCGGCCTTGGCACCGGCGGCGTACTCAAGGAGCGGCATCTAGACGCCGCACGCGCGGCCTTCGAGGCCTCGCAACCGGAGCGCGAAGCGTGGTGGCTCAAGACCACCGGCCGTGCGCCGCCCCCGCCCACAGCCACAGTCGTCTCGCTGTTCGCCTACGAAAACCCCGCCATCGACAGCCTGCTCGAACAATGGCGCGACAGCGCCGAACCGGTCGTTCTGCTGGTGCCGGAAGGGCGCATTTCGGGCGCGGTCGCGCGCTTTTTCGGGTTGCCGGCATTCGCTGCCGGTTCGCACGCCGAGCGCGGCAGCCTCGGCGTTCACGCACTCGCTTTCACCGAGCAACCGGGTTACGACACGCTCCTGTGGGCCAGCGACGTCAATTTCGTGCGCGGCGAAGATTCGTTCGTGCGCGCCCAATGGGCCGCCAAACCCTTTGTCTGGCACATCTACCCCCAGGCCGACGACGCCCATCTGCCGAAGCTCGATGCCGCGCTCGCCCACTACGCCCGCACCCTGCCCACCGAGGCGCGGGACGCCCTCGCGCGCTTCTGGCACGCATGGAACGGCGCGGGCCGGCCGGACTGGGCGGAATTCCAGCGCCACCGCGCGGCGCTGAAGCAGCGCGCGGCCGAATGGTCCGGCGAACTGGTCCAGGTGGGCGACCTCGCCGGAAATCTGGCCTTGTTCGCAAAAACTCAGTTAAAATAAGCGGTTATCCAACGGCCGACGGCGCAAGCGCGGCCCGACCGTGGCGAGGTTTGGCAAACTCGTTTGACCAATTCATCCGGCAGACTCGTCTTGCAAATTCGTCTGGCAAATTCGCCCGGATAACGGAGCAAGACTCAAGGGCCAGACTCAGGGACCAAACTCAGGGGCTAGACCCACGGGCCAGACCAATTCGCAAGGCAAACCCGGCAGGCCAATCCGCTTGCGCCGTATGCCGTTGAGCAAAAGTTGAAGCTACTTATTTCGTACAGGACAGTTTTATGAAGACCGCACAGGAACTCCGCACCGGCAACGTAGTCATGATCGGCGCAGACGCGATGGTCGTGCAAAAGGCCGAATACAACAAATCGGGCCGCAACTCCGCCGTCGTCAAGATGAAGTTCAAGAACCTGCTGAGTGGCGCAGGCATGGAAAGCGTGTACAAGGCTGACGACAAGTTCGACGTCGTCGTGCTGGAACGCAAGGAAGTCACGTACTCGTACTTCGCTGACCCGATGTACGTGTTCATGGACGCCGACTACAACCAGTTCGAAGTCGAAGGTGAAATGATGGGCGACGCCCTCCATTACCTCGAAGACGGCATGGCTTGCGAAGTCGTTTTCTACAACGAGAAAGCCATTTCCGTCGAACTGCCGACCACGCTGGTCCGTGAAATCATCTACACGGAACCGGCAGTCAAGGGCGATACGTCGTCGGGCAAGGTGTTGAAGAACGCCAAGCTGACCACCGGTTTCGAACTGCAAGTGCCGCTCTTCTGCAACATCGGCGACAAGATCGAAATCGACACGCGTACGCACGAGTACCGCAGCCGCGCCTAAGCGCCTGCAGCCTGAATCCCGCGGCGGAGCAAGTCCGGCGCGGCGAAAAATAATTGGCAAGAAAAAAGCGCCCACTTTGGGCGCTTTTTCTTTTTTGCGCCGCCGTGTATGGTTGTGGAAATCTTTACCGGCCCTTTCTCAAAAATGCCTGTCCGTTGTGCTTTCCTTCCTATCTTGCGTCAAATAAACCATTGATAAGCTTAAGTAATTGTCTGTGGCACAGTCCATGCTTCTCTCCGATAGAGGCCAGTAAGGCTTGATTCCCTCAACTCCGGAGATGCGACATGAATCACGACATCGCTGAAGGCAAGTGGAAGCAAATGGTCGGCAAGGCCAAGACAGCATGGGGTGAATTGACGGACGATGAATTGACCAAGGCAGAAGGCCGGGTCGACAAATTGGCCGGCCTGATCCAGGAACGCTACGGTAAGACTCGCCAGCAAGCGGAACTCGAGGTACGGCGTTTCTTCGACAGCCATCGGGATTTCTGACCGGTCGAATGAAGAAAATACAGGTGCCCCTCCACGCGTCACAACGCGTCAGGGCGGGCATCCACTGAAAAGCAAAGGACCAGAACTACGTGAGTCGAATCGCCCCAGATCCGCTTGCAGGCCGTGTTCCGCGGCTTGCGCTGCGCCCATGCCAATCGGGCCGCGGCTATCCCGCCGTCCCGGCAGGCGCTGCCCATGCGGTCCGGCATTCGACCGACAGTACCGGCCAGCCATCGCGCCCGTGGCGCGCGCCAGAGCACCGGCGCGGCGTATCGGGTATTCCGTCCATCCAAAAATAGCGCTCGCCATGCCACACGCCCTGATTGTTGAAGACGATCCCAATAGCCTGTCAGGCCTGTCCGCCATCCTCGCCGCCGACGGCTTCTCTGTCGACACCGCGACCACCATCGCCGAGGCCCGGGCCGCATTGACGCGCTTCATCCCCGATGTCGTGCTGGTCGACCTGAATCTGCCGGACGGCAGCGGGCTCGACGTGTTGCAGCACCTGCCCGCGCATCCGCCCGGCGGCGCCCTGCCCGTGATCGTGATGACCGGCAACGCGACGGTCGAGAGCGCGATCGAGGGTCTGCGGCACGGCATTTGGGACTATCTGCTTAAACCGGTCAATATCCCGCGCCTGCGCAGCCTGCTCGCCCGGATTCCGCGTCCGTACGAGCTGACCGAAGAAGTCCAGACGCTACGCGCGTCGCTGCGCCGACTCGGTCGTTTCGGCTCGCTGCTCGGCCGCAGCGGTGCGATCCAGCATGTCTACGACACGATCGAACATATCGCGCCGACCGAAGCCGCCGTGCTGATTTCCGGCGAAGCCGGCACGGGCAAGCAGCTTGCCGCGCGCACGCTGCACGACATGAGCCGGCGCCGGAAAGGACCGTTCATTACGTTCGACTGCCGGACGGCGGCCAGCGTCGCGGCGCACCGCTCGCTCGACAGCGTGCTGTTCGGCCACGAACGCGGCGCGTTCAGCGGTGCCGAACAGCGCGAGCCGGGCCTGTTCGAGCAGGCCAGCGGCGGTACGCTGTTCATCGACGAAATCGCCGAGTTGCCGCGCGCCCAGCAGGAAGCGCTGCTGCGCGCACTCGATTCGCAGACCTTCATGCGGGTCGGCGGCACGAATCAGGTGGCGACCGACTTCCGGCTGATCGCCTCGACGCGCAAAAACCCGCGCGCGGCAGTCGCCGACGGCAGCCTGCACGAAGACTTGGCGTTGCGTCTCGAAGCGGCCGCGATATCGCTGCCGCCGTTGCGCGAGCGCGGCGACGATCCGACGCTGATCGCGCAAGCCGTTGTCGACGAGTTGAATCACGAAGCGATCACGCGCGGCACCTCGGAAACGGCCAAGCAGGTCGGACCCAACTTCCTGCGCGAGTGCCTCTCGTACGAGTGGCCGGGCAATGTGCGCGAGTTGCAGGATCGCGTGCGCCGCGCGTATCACGCATCGGGCGACGTCCTGGAATCGTTGCGCGCCGATGAAGCGGGCTCGGTAAACGGGCGCGATCTGAACGGCAGCCGCGTGCAGGTCACCGTCGGCACGCCCCTCGCGGACGTCGAGGAAATGCTGATTCGCGCAACACTCGATGCGGTTGGCGGCACACGCCATCGCGCGGCGTCGCTGCTGGGGATCAGTCCGAAGACGCTGTACAACAAGCTGCAACGGATGCGTTTGAACTGACCGGGTGAGGCCGGCTTTGCGGCAGGCCTCGCTTGAATGGAAAAACGGCGCCTGAAAGAGGCGCCGTTTTTTGTTCGATGCAACCGCTTGAGTTGTAGATCTGCTCTCTATCAGTTGCAAGCGGCTGCTATCGATTGCTCAAGCAAACGCACTGCGCAACAAAGTTTGCGCTTGCAGATACTGCGGCTCGGCGACCAGCTTGCTCCACTTGAGCGCCTTGCCGCGCGGCCGCATGCGCTTGAGCCGCTGCTGCGACTCCTTCGACGGCGTGAAGCGCAGCGCGTCCAGCACCTTCTCCGCTTCGTCCGGCTGATTGCAGATCAGCACCATGTCGCAGCCGGCCTGCAGTGCGGCGGTCGCGCCTTCGGTCAGCGTGCCGCCCTGGCGCGCGGCTTCCATCGAAAGATCGTCGCTGAAGACCGCGCCTTCGAAACGCAATTTCTTGCGCAGGATGTCCTGCAGCCAGACACGCGAGAAGCCCGCCGGCTTCGAATCGACCTGCGGATAAACCACATGGGCGGGCAGCACCGCCCCGAGCGACACATCGAGCCAGTCGTACGGCGCCGCGTCCTCGCGCAGGATTTCATCGAGCGAACGGTCGTCGACCGGCATCGCGACGTGGGAGTCCGCGTGCGCGAAGCCGTGTCCTGGGAAATGTTTGCCGCAATTGCTCATGCCGGCCAACGCAAGGCCGTGACTGAGGCTCTTCGCCAGCAAGGTCACGACGCGCGGGTCGCGATGAAACGAGCGATCGCCGATCACCTGCGACTGGCCGTAATTCAGATCGAGCACCGGCGTAAAACTCATATCGATGCCGCACGCGCGCAACTCAGACGCGAGAATGTAGCCGACTGCAGTCGTCACCTTCGTGGCGTGCAGCACGTCGCTGTCCCACAACGTACCGAGCTTGCCCATGGCCGGCAACACCGTGAAGCCGTCGGTGCGAAAGCGCTGCACGCGGCCGCCTTCGTGGTCGACGGCAATCAGCAGATCGTCGCGAATCGCGCGAATCGAATCGGTGAGCGCGATCAATTGTGCGCGGCTCTCGTAATGCCGGGTGAACAGGATCACGCCGCCGGTCATCGGATGGGCAAGGCGGCGTTTGTCGTCGTGGTTCAGCCTTGTGCCGACCACGTCGAGCATTACCGGTCCGGGAGTGAGTTTCATCGAATTCCGCTAGAAAAAGCCTGAAGCTAAGAGAGACACGGCCGACGTGCGCCGCGTTCAGAATATTTTTATTCGTCGCTGGCGGGTGCGTGGGGGGGCTCCGGCCCTCGCGCCGCATCCCCGGTTTCCGCAATCACAAACGACACCGCGTAATCGCGTTCGTCGCTGATCGTCACGCGCGCCGTGATGCCGCGCGCGTCGAGCCATTCGGCCAGTTCGCCCGATGCCACCACCATCGGCTCGCCGCTCGGTTTGTTGAGCGTTTGCAGCGCGCGCCAGGTCATCGGCCAACGCATGCCGAGGCCGATCGCTTTTGAGAAGGCTTCTTTGGCCGAGAACCGCGTGGCGAGAAATGCGAGTCCGCGCGCCGCCGACCGCGCGTGACGCGCGTGATACACGCGCAGCTCGTCCGGGCCGAGCACCTTCTCAGCGAAGCGGCCGTTGGTGCGTGTCATCACCGCGGCCACGCGGCTGACCTGAACGATATCCGTACCGATGCCGTAGATTGTCATGTTCGGCGCCGCGGCGTTACGCACTTGCGCCGAGACGGGCGGCGACCATGATCGCCTTCATCTCGCGCACGGCGTTGTCCCACCCGGCGAAGATCGCATGCGCGACGATCGCGTGACCGATATTCAATTCGACGATGCCTTCGATCGCGGCAATCTGCTGAACGTTGGTGTAGTGCAGGCCGTGACCCGCATTGACCTTGATGCCGAGTGTCGCGCCGAATTCGACGGCACGCACCACGCGCTCATATTCGCGCTGCTGTTCGGCGGGATCGTGCGCTTCGGCATAGCGGCCCGTGTGCAGCTCGATCACGGGCGCGCCCGCTTCGTGCGCGGCGCGGATTTGCGTTTCGTCCGGATCGATGAAGAGCGACACGCGCGAGCTCGCTTCGGCGAGTTGCCTGCATGCGGCGCGCACGGCTTCGAACTGGCCGACGACGTCGAGGCCGCCTTCAGTCGTCAGTTCCTGGCGCTTTTCCGGCACGAGGCAAGTGTCGTGCGGCTGCACTTCGCACGCGATGTCGAGCATTTCCTGCGTGACCGCGCATTCCAGATTCATGCGCGTTTTCAACAGCGGCCGCAGCTTGCGCACGTCGGCGTCGACGATATGGCGGCGGTCTTCACGCAGATGCAGCGTGATCACATCAGCGCCGGCCTCTTCGGCCATCAACGCGGCGCGGATCGGATCGGGGTAAGACGTGCCGCGCGCGTTGCGCAGCGTGGCGACGTGATCGATGTTCACGCCCAGGTCAATCACGTTCGGCGACGTAAGAAAGAAGCTCATAAGTTCTGCAAGTCGATCAGTATCTGGCGCGTCGCGAGCGGCGTGCCGCCAAGGTAAGTGTTGAGCAGAAAGCGCATCAGCGTTTTGCTTTGCGCCACAGTCTGCGCTCGATGGTAATCGTCCTTTTCCATATCGAGCAAGGTCTGTCCGGCAATCACCGGCCATTGCGCGGGCAGATCGTCGGAGGCTTCGCGCACGCCGCGCTCCGGATCGAACACGTAGCGACCTTCGGCCTGCACCGCTTTGCGCGCAACGGTGCGATCGAGCGCCATCGCATAACCGGTTTCCCGCAGCAGCACGCGCTCGAACGAACGCAGCACCTGCACGGGAGGCTCGTCATGCGCGAGGCGCGTCATCGTGACGACGTAGTGATGGAACAGTTGCGGATGCGGGTCTTCGCGCGCGCAGAATTTGACCAGCAGTTCGTTGACATAGAAACCGCAGAGCAGCGCGTCGCCCGCCAAAGGCAACATGCCGCCGACCCATTCGGCGCCGGTCAGCGTGCGCACTTCGGATTTGCCGGTCCACGACAAGGCGAGCGGCTGGAACGTCTGCAGCACGCCGCGCAAAGCGGAGTGCGGACGCTTCGCGCCCTTTGCGACGAGCGCAAGACGGCCGTGATCGCGCGACAGCACGTCGATGATCAGGCTGGTCTCACGATACGGATAGCTGTGCAGGACAAAAGCGGGTTGCTCAGCGATCCGGTAATCGGACGCGGAGGTGCGAGGCGCGCGGCGCGCCGGCGCTTTGCGCGGCTCGCCTTCGGCGCCTTGAGCGCCGCTTTGAGCACGCTGAGCGCTTTTGGCGCTCGATGAGGATTTTTTGGTACTGCGAGCCGGTTTGGACGGCTCGCGTGCCGGCGCTGCCGGCGCCGAGTCGTCCGGGTCAGCGTCGGAATTCAGCGTCATCCACGCGTCATTCGTACCCATACGCACGGAGTCCGGCTTCGTTGTCAGCCCAGCCGCTCTTCACCTTGATGAAGGTTTCCAGATACACCGGGCCGTCGAACAGCTTTTCCATATCAAGGCGCGCTTCGGTGCTGATCTGCTTCAGCTTGGCGCCCTTCTGGCCGATGATCATCGCTTTTTGCGTATCGCGCTCCACCAGGATGGTCGCGAAAATGCGGCGCAGACGCCCCTCGGTTTCGAACTTGTCGATCAGCACGGTGCTCGTGTACGGCAGTTCGTCGCCGGTCCAGCGGAACACTTTTTCGCGCAGGATTTCGGCGGCAAGAAAGCGCTCGCTACGATCGGTCAGATCGTCTTCGCCGTAAATCGGTGCGCCTTCCGGCAGGAACGGCTTGATCGTCTCCAGCAAACGCTTGATGTCGTCCGCATTCTTCGCCGACAGCGGCACGATCTCGTTGAACTGACGCAGCGCACTCACCTGCTGCATGAACGGATACAGCGAGTCCTTATCCGACACGCGATCGAGCTTGTTCGCGATCAGCAGCGTGGGTACCGACGGCGGAATCAGGTCGAGCACCTTCTGATCGTCCGGGCCGAAGCGGCCGGCTTCAATCACAAACAGAATCGCGTCGACCGAACTCAGCGTGGACGTGACCGCGCGGTTGAGCGAACGGTTCAGCGCGCCGCTGTGCTTGGTCTGGAAACCCGGCGTGTCGACGAAGATGTACTGCGCGTCTTCAAATGTGTGAATGCCGGTGATGCGGTGGCGCGTGGTCTGCGCCTTGCGCGACGTGATACTGACTTTCTGGCCGACCAGCGCATTCATCAGCGTGGATTTGCCGACGTTCGGGCGGCCAACGATCGCGACCATGCCGCAGCGAAAACCAGTGGGAGTGGGAGCGTTCATATTCGGGCTACGGCAGGTTCAGATCGACGCGCGGGGAATGGCGCGCCGATGGAAATCAATGGCCCGCATCGGCGACGCGGGTTTGCACCGCGTCGGCTACGCCGGGTTCGTGTTCGATAGGTGCCGGCACGCCAGGCGTGGGCACGGCTGCGCCGGGTGTGGTTTCACGGCTGCGGTGTTTGTCGGCGCTGCGGGAGACGGCTTCTGGCTTGGCTTCTGCGCCCTTTGCGTCTGCGGGCTTGGCTTCAGCAGCCTTTGCGTCTACGGGCTTCCCGGCTTCGGATCTGATTTCAGCAGATTTGGCGTCGGGCTTGTCGGCTGCCGCTTTGTCAGCAGACCTGTCAGCTCTCTCAGCGCGCTCTGACTTGTCCTGCCCGCTGTATTCCACGTGCGCGGCGCGAATCACCGCCAGCGGCGCGGACGTCGCGGTCAAGGTCTGCCGTTCGGCTACGGACTCCGCCGCCGGCGCCGAGCGTGTTTCACCCCGCCCAGTCCCGCGTTCGCTCTTGCGATCCGGGCTGCGCAAGTCGAGCGCGGCCTGTACGCCGGTCACGCCGGGCACGACCTCCTGCTCGGCATTCTTCGCGGCACGGGCACCCTTTGAACGCTTCGGCTTGGCGACCACGGCGGGCGCGGCAGCCATGACCTCGTCGAGCGCCTTCTTGGCCGCGGCCTGCTCGGCCGCACGACGGCTCGCGCCAGAACCGGACACCTTAACGTCCAGTTTCGGCACCGTGCACTCAACTTCAAATTGCTGATTGTGCGCCGCACCATGCGTCGCGACGACCGTGTAGGTTGGCAACGCGATCTTGTGGCCCTGCAGATACTCCTGCAGCAGCGTCTTGGCGTCCTTGCCGAGCGTGCGCGGGTCGATGTGATCGAGAATCGGAACGTAAAGGCGCTTGATGACCGTCTGGGCGGCATCGAACCCACCGTCGAGGAACACCGCGCCCAGCACGGCTTCGAGCGTGTCAGCGAGGATCGACGGACGGCGGAAGCCGCCGCTGCGCAGTTCGCCCTCACCGAGACGCAGGCCTTCAGAGATATTAAGGGCCTGAGCTATTTCGTAAAGCGACTGCTGTTTGACCAGATTGGCGCGGACGCGCGACAGGTCGCCTTCGTCCAGTTTGCCGAAACGTTGGAACAAAAGCGCAGCCACCGCGCAATTTAGAACGGAGTCGCCGAGAAACTCGAGCCGTTCGTTGTGCGTGGAGCTATGACTGCGGTGCGTTAAAGCCTGGCGCAACAATTCCGCATTGCGAAATTCGTAGCGCAGACGGCTTTCCAACGGAGATAGGGGCATGGGCAGAGTATAACGCGGGCGCCTGCCCCGGCGAAAACGCGGGACGGCCAGCGGAAAAAGCGTGGTGAAGCGACGTTACCGCAGATTCTTAAAGTAGCGTGATAACACGCCGCGACTGATGTGACCTAAGTGTGGGCCACCCGCGCGGCGTGCTGTGCGATCAAGACATGCGTGCTCAGTGGAATGAGCCGATGCGTTTCAGATCGCTGAAGTTCATCCAGATGAAAAACGCGCGACCGACAATATTTTTATCCGGCGCGAAACCCCAGTAACGGCTGTCCGCGCTGTTATCGCGGTTGTCGCCCATCATGAAGTAATTGCCAGGCGGCACTTTGCAGATCACGCCGCGTGCGTTGTACGTGCAGTTATCGCGATACGGATAATCTTCCGCGCCGACGATGAACGGCGGCACGGCCGGGTTGTTCAGAATCGCGTTCTTGCGGCCGTCGAGATTTTCTTCGAATTGCTTTGCGTAGCCGAGACGCTCTTCGTCGAGGTAGTCAGGCAGCGGCGTTTCCGGCACCGGCTTGCCGTTGATCGTCAGTTGCTTGTCCTGATAAGCGACAGTGTCGCCCGGCAGACCGATCACGCGCTTGATGTAGTCGACCGATTCGTCTTTCGGGTAGCGAAACACCACCACGTCGCCACGCTCGAGCGGACGGCCTTCGGTGATCTTCGTGTTGGTGATCGGCAGACGGATGCCGTAGTCGAATTTATTGACGAGGATGAAGTCGCCCACCAGCAGCGTCGGCACCATCGAACCCGACGGAATCTTGAACGGCTCGACCACGAACGAGCGCACCACGAACACCACCAGAATCACCGGGAAAAAGCTCGCCGAATACTCGAGCCACCACGGTTGACGCAGCTTGTCGTCACGCAGACGGGCACGCGTTTGCGCCGCGTTTTCGTCGGCGAAACGCTCGCCGACGCGCGCCTGCTGGCGGTCGAACTCGGCGACCACGGCTTCCGCCGCGCGCCGCCGTTGCGGCATGAAAACCAGTTTGTCTGCGACCCATGCGACGCCCGTCAAAATGACGAGCACAAAAAGAATCAGCGCAAAATTCATAGGGTTCCGTTGTTCGTCTTATTTGTCTTCGACACGCAGAATCGCGAGGAAAGCTTCTTGCGGAATCTCGACGGACCCGACCTGCTTCATTCGCTTCTTGCCTGCCTTTTGTTTCTCGAGCAGTTTCTTCTTACGGGAAATGTCGCCGCCGTAGCATTTTGCCAGCACGTTCTTACGCAAGGCTTTAATGTTCTCGCGGGCAATAATGTTCGAACCGATGGTGGCCTGAATCGCCACGTCGTACATCTGGCGCGGAATCAGTTCACGCATTTTCGCCGCGACTTCACGGCCGCGATACTGGCTTTGCGAACGGTGCACGATCACGGACAAGGCGTCCACCTTGTCGCCGTTGATCAGCATGTCGACCTTCACGACGTCGGCCGCGCGATATTCCTTGAACTCGTAATCCATCGACGCGTAGCCGCGCGAGATGGACTTCAGACGATCGAAGAAATCGAGCACGACTTCGCCCATCGGGATTTCGTAGGTCAACTGCACCTGACGGCCGTGGTACTGCATGTTGATCTGGTTGCCGCGCTTTTGCGTACACAGCGTGATCACCGAGCCGACGTAGTCTTGCGGCATGTACAGATTCACGGTGACGATCGGCTCGCGCACTTCTTCGATCTTCGAGGGCTCCGGCATCTTGGCCGGGTTTTCGACCATGAGGATCGTGCCATCGCGCTGCAGAACTTCGTACACCACGGTCGGCGCCGTGGTGATCAGGTCCATGTCGAACTCGCGCTCGAGACGCTCCTGCACGATCTCCATGTGCAGCAGGCCGAGGAAGCCGCAACGGAAACCGAAGCCGAGCGCCTGCGACACTTCCGGCTCGTACATCAGCGAGGCGTCGTTCAGCTTCAGCTTTTCCAGCGAGTCGCGCAGCGCGTCATACTGGTTCGCTTCGACCGGATAGAGACCGGCGAACACCTGCGGCTTCACTTCCTTGAAGCCCGGCAGCGGTTCGGCAGCAGGACGGTTCAACAGCGTGACGGTGTCCCCCACCTTCGCAGCGGCCAATTCCTTGATGCCGGCGATGATGAAACCCACCTGCCCCGCCGACAGCGATTCGAGGTTCTTCGACTTCGGCGTAAACACGCCGATATGCTCGACCGGATACTGCGCGCCGGTCGCCATCATTCGGATCTTGTCTTTCGGGCGCAGCGTGCCGTTGACGATACGCACCAGCATCACGACGCCCACGTAGTTATCGAACCACGAGTCGATGATCAGCGCCTGCAGCGGTGCTTCCGGATCGCCCTTGGGCGGCGGCACTTTAGCGACCAGCGCTTCGAGTACGTCTTCCACGCCGAGGCCGGTCTTCGCGCTGCAACGCGTCGCATCGGTTGCGTCGATACCGATCACGTCTTCGATTTCTTCGATCGCGTTCTCGGGATTCGCGGCCGGCAGATCGATCTTGTTGAGCACCGGAATAACGTCGACACCGAGTTCGATCGCGGTGTAGCAGTTGGCGACGGTTTGCGCTTCCACGCCCTGGCTTGCGTCAACGACCAGCAACGCGCCTTCACACGCGGACAGCGAGCGGCTGACTTCGTACGAGAAGTCGACGTGGCCCGGCGTATCGATCATGTTCAGGTTGTAGATCTGCCCGTCACGGGCTTTGTACGTCAGTGCAGCAGTTTGTGCCTTGATGGTGATACCGCGCTCGCGCTCGAGATCCATCGAGTCGAGCACTTGAGATTCCATCTCGCGGTCGGACAAGCCACCGCAGATCTGGATGATGCGATCAGCGAGCGTCGACTTGCCATGGTCGATGTGCGCAATGATCGAGAAGTTACGAATATGATCCATTCAGTGCCGATCAAGCAAAAAAGGCGCGCTCGGACAATAGCGGAGCACGCCTTGTAAGTAGGTGAAAAACCTATCTATTTTAGCCGAAAAGGCTATCGCCCGGCGCATCTTGCAAGGCTCGGGCGGAAAAGACGGCTTAGGAGAGACGTGAAACGGGGTGTGAACAGCGCACGTTCGCGCCTGTTTTGGACCCTTAACCGGATCCCGGATGGGTTACTACAACGCGTGCAGTAAGCGCGGCGCGAACCCGCGCCACGTCAAGGTGATAGTGACACAGTTCGACGCCGTCACAGACCAGAACCGGAACCAGCTCGTTATAACGGGCTTCCAGCAAAGGATCCGTGTCGACGTCGATCACGACGACTTGCGCAGCGAATTCGGCCAGCAACGGCTCGAGCGCGGCGCGCATGTCGTCGCATAAGTGGCACCACGCGCGCCCGTAGAGCGTGAGTGGCGCCATTGACTTCATTTCTGGGCGCTGCGCGGGCGAATCGGCACGAACTGCGTGTTCTCGCCGCGACGGACCAGCAACGCAACCATCTTCTGCGGGTCGAGGTGCGCTGTCAGCTCGTCGAACTGCTTCGCGCTCGTGATATCCGTATCGCCCACACGCAGGACGATGTCGCCCTTTTGCAGTCCAACGCGCACGGCCGGGCCGTCTACCGCGTCGATCTGCACACCGTTGCGCAGCTTCAGCGCCTTCATCTGGTCGGCGGGGATATCGCTAACGGCAAGACCCAACACGTTCGTGGCGCGCTGCTTCGGCACCGGCGGCTTCTTATCATCCGCCTTGGTGGTCTTGTCCGGCTGCATCTCGGCAATCGTGACAGGCAGATCGCGCGTCTGACCCTTGCGCCAGATCGTAATGGTCGACTTGGTGCCCGGCTTCGTATCGCCGACCATACGCGGCAAGTCCGTTGCCGTGTCGACCGAATGGCCATTGAACTTCAGGATGATGTCGCCCGGCTGCACGCCGGCTTTGTCTGCCGGG
The DNA here is from genome assembly GCF_030464795.1 of Paraburkholderia sp. SECH2. Taxonomy (NCBI): domain Bacteria; kingdom Pseudomonadati; phylum Pseudomonadota; class Betaproteobacteria; order Burkholderiales; family Burkholderiaceae; genus Paraburkholderia; species Paraburkholderia sp. SECH2. Next base: position 491,884 of record NZ_JALPRH010000002.1, on the reverse strand, counting down.
CCACCCGGTTCGACGCTGCTGACCAGCGCGCCCTGCGCCTTCGGCAAACCAAGCGAATCGGCAACATCTTTAGTGACTTCACCGATCGCCACCGCGATCCGGCCACGCACGACTTTGCCCGATGCCTTCAGCTGATCGGCCACGCGCATCGCCTCGTCGATCGGAATCGCGAACGAGATGCCCATGAAGCCGCCAGTACGGCTGTAAATCTGCGAATTGATGCCGATCACTTCGCCCTGCATATTGATCAGCGGACCGCCCGAATTACCCGGATTGACGGCCACGTCAGTCTGGATGAACGGCAGATAATCGCCCGTATCGCGCCCCTTGGCGCTGACGATACCGGCTGTCACCGTGTTCTCGAGACCAAACGGCGAACCGATTGCCACCACCCACTCGCCCACCCGCACCTTGTTCGAATCACCGATCGTGATGGTCGGCAAGTTGGCCGCGCTGATCTTCACGACGGCAACATCGGTCCGATCGTCCACGCCGATCAGTTTGGCTTTGAACTCGCGCTTGTCAGTGAGAGTGACGTAAATGGTGTCTGCGTCGTCCACGACGTGCGCGTTGGTCATCACGTAGCCGTCCGCCGACAGAATGAAGCCTGAGCCGACGCCGCTGTTCTGTTCGGGATCGCTGTTATCCGGCGAGTCCTGGTTGCCGCCACTGCCGCTGCCACCGTTGTCGCCACCGCGTGGCGAACCCGGCGATTGCGGCGACTGCGGTAACGGGATGCCGAAGAAGCGCCGGAAAAACTCCGACATGTCGCCGTCGTCCATGCCTGGCGGCAACCCGCCGCGAGCACCGCTGGTCGACACGCGCGTGGTCGTGCGAATGTTGACGACTGCCGGGCCGACCTTGTCGACGAGGTCAGTAAAGTCGGGCAGATTGGCTGCGGGAGCGGCCGATGCCGTGTGCGGCACGAGCGGCAAACACGCCGCTACCACCGCGGCCGCGAGGAATTTGCGCACCGAGAAAGTCGTCATATCGTAGCAAGCCGAGGGATTCGTGTGATTCGGAGGATTACTTCGGAGCTTTATATTCTATGGCAGACGCAAATTGCTGCAATGTGGTCTGGGGCACTTCACCAAGCAGAGTAATCCAGAAGTCGCCGCGCCGCTTGACCAGCACGTGCGTGGCGCCGCTACTGCCCGCGCCTTCCTTGCGAGTATTGTTCTCGACCGGCTCGACGAATACCGAAATGGCCGCAAGGCCGTCGGAGAATACAGCCTGATCAACCGGAATGGTGGGCTGGCCGGGGTCACGCGCGGCCATGGGACGGCGAAGCTCGCGAATCTTGCGGAAGCCCGGCACCGTCGGCGTGATTTGCCAGCCTTGCGCAGCCATATCGACCGGCTCGACCGGCGGACGCACTACCGTCCAACCCGTTGTATTACGAATGCCGTTGACGATGGCGGTCTTGTCGACCGGCACGCCGATACGAATCTGCGAAAACGACAACTGTTCGAGCACCTGGCCGTTCGGATCGAGCGTTTGCGCACGCAACAGCAGGCCGGTCTTCTTGTCGGCCCACAGTTTGTAAGCAAAGCGATATGCGTCTTTCGGATCGAGCTCGATTACCTGGCTATCGATACCCGCGACGCGGTCGTCGCCGAGCAGCTTCGGCTCGTAGACGGACAGCACCTGCTCGCCGCTTACAGCGAGCAGCGCGGGAAACGAATCTTTGTTCTGGCGCTTCTCGACCACGCACAGATGTCGCTCGGGCACGAACGTGTAGAGATCTTCGTTGTGACGAAGCATTTTGCGCGGCTTGCCGTCGAGGCTTTCGAGTTGCTCGAATTCGCCGTCAGTACGGGTCGCGTAGTGCGCGATCCGCGACGTCTGGACGAAATTGCCGCGCTGATAGACAAACGCACCCTCGTAGTTCTGCTGCTGGGCAGCCTGATGAATGCGATCGAGCAGCTCTGCGGCCGTGCGACGGGCGACGAGCGGATCGTCGGTTTGTGCAAAGACCCGCGGCGTGGCGGACAACAATACGGCTGCGCAGAACAGAAATGCCGGCAGCCGCCCCCAGATAGTCGTTTTATTCAACCGCGGAGTCTGCATCAAACTATTGGCCTTGCGTAGAAACGGCGGCAGCGCGAATCAGCGGCATCGAGCCCGGCATGACCGGCTGTTGCGCGAATTGCTGGTGAGCTTCCAGATACTGATCGAGACTGGCGTCACGAATGATGTTGGCGTCTTGCGCAACCGGCTGGAGCGTAGCGGCCGGCACCGACGCCATAGCCACACGTTGCAGCGAACCACCATGCGACTGGGTCGACGCAACTTGCGCCACACCCGGGCCGCCCGGCACGCCTTGCAGTTGCGGCACGACGATCCACGTCAGCGTGGCAGCGGCGGCGGCAACAGCAAACGCCGGCACAACGCGGCGGCGCAGCGCCAGCAAACGCCGCGCGACCGGCATTGCAGCAGGCGCGAGCACGTGCGGCTCATTGTCGAAACGTGCGGCAAAACCGCTCAGAAACGCGCTGCTCGCCGCCGGGCTGACCGCCAGATCGTCGGAACGCAAAGCGTCGCCGATCAGGTGATAGCACGACCAGGCGGCACGATCTTCGCCGTCCAGTTCGGAAACAAACGTGTTCAGATGCTCTTCGCCGAACAGCTCACCGTCGACAAAAGCGGACAGACGCTCGCCGCGCGAGCTGGCTTGCGATTGCATCGAGACCGACCCCATGATGCTCCCCATCTTACAAATACCCCGTAGTGACACCACTAATCCAGATATTGCACCCGCGCCCCGTCCGGCGGGCTGGTGTTTACCAGCGCTTGCCTTCAGGTGTGTCAAGCAACGGACGCAATTTTGCCGCAATGGCTTCGCGAGCGCGGAAAATTCGTGATCTGACTGTGCCAATTGGGCAACCCATCATCTCAGCGATTTCCTCGTAACTCAAACCTTCAATTTCACGAAGAGTAATGGCGGTGCGCAACTCTTCCGGTAAAACCGCCATCGCAGCATTGACCGTCTCAGCGATCTGCTTGCTCATCAACATCGACTCAGGCGTGTTGATATCCCTTAGTTGGTCGGCGTCCGAGAAAGTTTCAGCTTCTTCAGCATCTGCTTCGGTCGAAGTCGGTGCGCGCCGCCCTTGGGTCGCAAGGTAGTTCTTTGCCGTATTGACCGCAATCCGGTACAACCACGTATAAAAGGCCGATTCGCCGCGAAATTGCGGCAACGCCCGGTACGCCTTGATAAAGGCGTCCTGAGCGACGTCTTCCACTTCGGCCGGGTCCCGCACGAGGCGGGAGATCAGCCGGAGAATCTTGCGGTGGTATTTGGAGACCAGAAGCTCGAACGCGGCCTTGTCGCCCTTCTGGACGCGCTCGACCAGCACCTGATCAATTTCTTTTTCGCTCACCTGATAAATCCGTTAACTATAGGGCGCATGGCGGGGGACCATTGTAGCGTCCCCATCATCGCGGCACGTTACTCCGGTAACAGCGGTTACAGTCGTTACAGTCAGGCGCCGGCGCCACGCCGGCCCAGCACGGCCAGCTCCCGGAAAACGGACGCAGGAAGCGCGTCGGCAGCAAGAAGCAGCGTGCGGCAGCGCCCATGATCCGGCGCCAGCGCCAGAACGAGCAGGCGACCGCTCCATTGCGCACAGCCGGCAATGCGACCCTGCGTCAACAAACTGCCGGCCCGGTTCCAGGTGGACACTCCGTCTGGGCCGATTTTCAGCGCGACCGGCTGCGCATGCTCATGCTTTACCGCACAGAGCGTCAGCAGCGCCCACACGGCAAGCGTCAACGGAACCGCCTGCCAGGCGCCCAGATGCGACGCGAAGCATGTATAGGCAGCGCCAGTCGCCATCAGGACGAACATACCCAAAGCGGCGCGCATGGCGACGGAGCGCCGCAACGTGATCCGCTGTGGCGCTCCGTCGGGCGTTGCCGATTCGAGGGAAACCGCCGGGCAAGCCGGCGTTTTCGACTGGCGTGTCAGCAAGCGATCAGGCGCGCTTGAAGACCAGCGTGCCATTCGTGCCGCCGAACCCGAACGAGTTCTTCAGCGCGACGTCGATCTTCATCTCCCGCGCGGTGTTGGCGCAGTAATCGAGATCGCAGGCGGGATCCTGATTGAAGATGTTGATTGTCGGCGGCGACACCTGATGATGCACGGCGAGCACGGTGAACACGGACTCCAGACCGCCGGCGCCGCCCAACAGGTGACCTGTCATCGACTTGGTCGAATTCACGACCATGTCTTTGGCGTGGTCGCCGAAAGCGCGCTTGATGCCGGTGGTTTCAGCCAGGTCGCCCAGCGGCGTGGACGTGCCGTGCGCGTTCAGGTAATTCACCTGATCCGAATTGATGCCCGCATTCTTCAACGCGGCCAGCATGCAGCGGCGCGCGCCGTCGCCATCTTCCAGCGGAGCGGTCATGTGATAGGCGTCGCCGCTCATCCCGTAGCCGCTGATTTCGGCGTAAATCTTCGCGCCACGCGCCTTCGCGTGTTCGTACTCTTCGAGCACCATCACGCCGGCGCCTTCGCCCAGCACGAAACCGTCGCGATCCTTGTCCCACGGACGGCTCGCCGTTGCCGGATCGTCATTGCGTTGCGACAGCGCACGCGCCGCCGCAAAGCCACCGACGCCGAGCGGCGACACGGTCGATTCGGCACCGCCTGCGATCATCACGTCGGCGTCGCCGTATTCGATCAGGCGCGAAGCCTCGCCGATACAGTGCAGACCCGTGGTACACGCGGTAACGATGGCGAGATTCGGACCCTTGATGCCGAACTTGATCGACAGGTGACCGGAGATCATGTTGATGATCGATGCCGGCACGAAGAACGGCGAAATACGGCGCGGGCCGCGATTGAGCAGCTCGGTTTGCGTCGCTTCGATCATCGGCAGACCGCCGATGCCCGAACCGACCACCACGCCGATGCGCTCCGAATTTTCGTCGGTGACTTCGAGGCCGCTGTCCTGCATCGCCTGGATGCCGGCCGCGACGCCGTAATGGATAAACGTATCCATGTGGCGCGCTTCCTTACCGGGGATGTAGTCCTCGATGTTGAAGCCCTTCACCTCGCCGGCGAAACGAGTCGAGAAGTTCGACGCATCGAACTTCGTGATATTGGCAATACCCGACTTGCCGGCGACCAGATTGGCCCAGCCGTCGGCAACATTATTGCCAACAGGCGAAATCAGCCCCAGGCCTGTAACAACAACACGACGGCGGCTCACGGTAACCCCTTTTTCATAGATGACAAAAGCACAAAAGCCACAGCGGCCACAGGAACCTGCCCTGTGTGCCCTGTGGCTGTTAGCCGCCCCCTACCCCCGGCGCTTCGCACCAGGTCCCCCCGAGAGGGGCAAGAAAACTTGGGGCGGCCCGGCGTTTTCTTGAAAGTCGGCAATCGCGCGAAAAGTTGCGCTGTCAACATCGCTGGCTCCTGCACGGCAAAAAGCGCCAGCCCTGCTGGCGTCGGAAACCGACACGGCAGGGCGTCATACGCCGCCAACGCAGAAACGCAGGCGCGAATGACTTTAGGCCTTGACGTTCGCGCGAGCGTAGTCGATCGCTTGCTGAACGGTAGTGATCTTCTCGGCTTCTTCATCCGGAATTTCCATGCCGAATTCGTCTTCGAGGGCCATCACGAGTTCAACGGTGTCGAGCGAGTCGGCGCCGAGGTCGTTCACGAACGAAGCTTCGTTCTTGATCTCAGCTTCTGCAACGCCCAGTTGTTCTGCGACGATCTTCTTGACGCGCTGTTCGATATTGTCCATTACCCCTCCAAGGGAAAAGAAGTTCAAAAATACAGGTGCGCGCATTTTATCAGGTTTGACCCGGCAAAAAAGCGGCGCATCGGGTTCCTGTCAAGGCATGCGCCTTACGCTTTTGCAAACGCGTCAAGGCGCGGATAGTAACCGAATTTGGTTACGACATGTACATTCCGCCGTTCACATGCAATGTCGTGCCGGTGATATAGCCCGCTTGCGGCGACGCGAGGAACGCCACAGCGTGTGCGATGTCGTCCGGGCTGCCGAGGCGGCCGAGCGGAATCTGCGTCTTCAGTGCGGCTTGCTGCTCTTCCGGCAGGGTCTTGGTCATGTCGGTATCGATGAAGCCTGGCGCCACGCAATTCACCGTGATGCCGCGGCTGCCGATCTCGCGTGCCAACGCACGCGTCATGCCTGCTACGCCCGCTTTCGCGGCTGCATAGTTGACCTGCCCCGGGTTGCCGGCCGAGCCGACCACCGACGTGATGTTGATGATCCGGCCACCCTTGGCCTTCATCATCGGACGCAGCACCGCGCGCGACAGGCGGAAGACCGACTTGAGATTGGTGTCGATCACCGCGTCCCAGTCGTCGTCCTTCATGCGCATGGCGAGCTGGTCCTGCGTGATGCCGGCGTTGTTCACCAGCACGTGCAGCGCGCCGAATTCCTTCACGGTGCCGTCGATCAGCGCTTCGGCTGCGGCGGCGTCGTTGACGTTGAGCACCGCGCCGCGGCCGCTTACGCCAGCCGCGTTAAAGGCTTCGCTGATCGCTGCCGCGCCGCTTTCGCTGGTTGCCGTGCCGATCACCGTCGCGCCCTGGCGCGCCAGTTCCAGCGCGATCGCACGGCCGATGCCGCGCGATGCGCCCGTCACGATTGCGATTTGCTTGTCGAGAGTCTTTTCCATCTGTCAGTCCGAATGCCCTTTCGGAGGGCTGATTGATTCTTGATGTCAGGCCTGGTGCCCTGCTGGCGCCCCAGGAGGCTGCGTTTAGCCCGCCGTCACCAGCTTGAGCGTTTCTTCGAGCGAAGCCGGGTCGAACACCGAAGCGCCGACCAGATTGCCGTCGATACGCTTCGTCAAGCCCGCGAGGACCTTGCCCGGACCGCATTCGATCACATGCGCGACGCCTTGCGCAGCCATTGCCTGCACGCTTTCGACCCAGCGCACCGGACCGGCTGCCTGACGCACCAGCGCGTCCTTGATCTTTGCCGGCTCGTTGACCACCGCGACGTCGACGTTGTTGATCACCGGAATCGACGGCACCTGCACGTCGACGCTGGCCAGATACTCGCGCAATTGATCCGACGCGGGCTTCAACAGCGACGAGTGGAACGGCGCCGACACCGGCAGCGGCAACGCGCGCTTGGCGCCCTTCGCCTTCGCAACTTCGCAGGCCTTTTCGACGGCGGCCTTGTGACCCGCGATCACGACTTGCGCCGGCGCGTTGAAATTCACCGCTTCGACGACACCCGCGACCGACGCTTCGGCGCAAACCGCGCGGACCGTATCGTCATCGAGGCCGAGAATCGCGGCCATGCCGCCAACGCCGACCGGCACGGCCGTTTGCATAGCTTGCGCGCGAAAACGCACGAGCGGCACGGCATCGCGAAACGCGATCGCGCCTGCCGCGACCAGCGCGGTGTATTCGCCGAGGCTATGACCGGCGACGATAGCCGGCTTCGGGCCGCCGGCCTGCTGCCACGCGCGGTAAATCGCGTACGCGGCGGTCAGCATGACCGGTTGGGTATTGGTGGTGAGGTTCAGATCTTCGGCGGGGCCTTCGGCGATCAGCTTGCCGAGGTCCTGATTGAGCGCGTCGGACGCTTCCTGAACCGTCTCACGCACGACCGCGTGATCGGCGAATGCGTTAAGCATGCCAACCGACTGCGAACCTTGCCCAGGAAAAACGAACGCAAATTTCATATCGTCCCCAAAATCGATGTTGTCAGATGTGGGTGGCGCGCCCGATTGATGGCAAGCGCGCTCAAGCGTAGCCGAGCGCCGCAAAGAGCGCTCGCCATAACGTCGCCGCTATCAGTAGCGGATAACCGACGCGCCCCAGGTGAAGCCGCCGCCGACGCCTTCGATCAGCACGTTCTGGCCGCGCTTGATGCGGCCGTCGCGCACCGCGACGTCGAATGCGAGCGGAATGGACGCAGCCGACGTATTGCCGTGCTCGCCCACCGTGACGACCATGCGTTCCTGCGGCAAGCCGAGCTTGCGGCAGGTGCTTTGCATGATGCGGATATTGGCCTGATGCGGAATCAGCCAGTCGATCTGCTCGGCCGACAGATTCGCTTTTGCAAGTGCCTCGACCGCGACCTTTTCGAGCACATTGACCGCGAGCTTGAATACAGCCTGGCCGTCCATATGCAGGAACGCGCTGCCTTCGATCACACCGCCGTTCACATTGCCCGGCGTGCAGAGAATGTTCGAATGGCTGCCGTCGGCGTGCAGAGCGCTCGCCAGCACGCCCGGTTCTTCGGACGCCTGCAGGATCACCGCGCCGGCGCCGTCGCCGAACAGCACGCAGGTGGTGCGGTCCTTGAAATCGAGAATGCGCGAGAAGGTTTCCGCGCCGATCACGAGCGCCGTGCGATGCTGGCCGCTACGAATGAAGCTGTCCGCCGTTGCCACCGCATAAGCGAAGCCCGAACAGACGGCCTGCACGTCGAATGCCGCGCCGTGATTCTTGATGCCGAGCTTGTTCTGCAACAGGCACGCCGTGCTCGGAAACACAAAGTCAGGCGTGGAGGTTGCAACGATGATCAGATCGATGGATTGCGGATCGATATCCGCCGCTTCGATCGCGCGTTGCGAGGCGATGAGCGCCAGATCGCTGGTGGTGACATCGGGTTCGGCGAAGTGGCGTGCATGGATGCCCGTGCGGGCAACGATCCATTCGTCGCTCGTCTCGACACCCTGCTTGGCGAGACGTTCGGCCAGATCCTGATTGGTGACGCGCCCGGGCGGCAGGTAGCTGCCGGTGCCCAGCACGCGGGAATAAATTGTCGATTGAGCCATTATGCCTTCGAGGATTGCGCAGCGTAGGGCTCGGCTGGCTGGCCTGCGATCGGGCTTGCGTGGCCCGCACCGCTTGCATCGCGCGCTGCCTGTTCGAGAGAACCTGCATTCTCTTCCATTGCTCGCGCAAGGCGTTCCAGCACGCCGTTTTTGACGGCATCATACCCGCGTTTGATAGCCCACTCAAACGCGTAGGCATCCGCCGAACCGTGGCTTTTGATCACCAGCCCACGCAGGCCCAGCAACGCGGCGCCATTGTATTGCCGATGATCGACGCGCTTCTTGAAGCGCATCAATACCGGCAAGGCGAGCACCGCCATCACCTTGGTGAGCCACGAGCGGCCGAACTCTTCCCTGATGATGTTGGAGAGCATCTGCGCGAGGCCTTCCGACGTCTTCAGCGCGACATTGCCGACAAAACCGTCGCAGACGATCACGTCGACCGTGCCCTTGAAGATGTCGTTGCCTTCAACGTTACCGTGAAAGTTAAGTGTACTCGCGCGCAGCAGTTCGCCGGCGCGTTTGATGGTGTCGTTGCCCTTGATGGCTTCTTCGCCAATGTTGAGCAGGCCGATGGTGGGCCGCTCCTTGCCCTCGAGCGCGGACACGAGCGCGTGCCCCATCTCCGCGAACTGCAGCAGATGCTGCGGCTCGCAATCGACGTTGGCGCCCAGGTCGAGCATCATCGTGTAGCCATTGGGATTGGGCAGTGCCGACGCAATGGCCGGGCGTTCGATGCCCGACAGCGTTTTCAGCACATAGCGCGAGACCGCCATCAGCGCGCCGGTATTGCCGGCGGAAATGCAGGCTTGCGCCTCGTTTTCCTTGACGCGATTGAGCGCCACGCGCATGGATGAGTCTTTTTTCTTGCGCAGCGCGACTTCGACCGGATCGTCCATGGCGACGATCTCGGAAGCAGGTACGACGGTCAGCGCCGGCAGGTCTTGAGCCTTCAACTTCTTCAGCTGCGCACGAATCGCACTTTCAATGCCGACGAGCAGGAGCTCAGCATCAGGATGCGAACGAACGAAGTTGACGGCTGCGGGAACGGTCACGGACGGGCCGTGGTCGCCTCCCATGCAATCTATCGTGAGCTTTACTGTCATGGAGTGCGACGAATTTCAGGCGCCCTGCATGGAACCACAGTAAGCGCTAAAGCGCCAACTGCGATCGACACAAAAAAGCGGCAGATGAATGCCGCCTTTTTGCCGAGCCGGGAAAATGTCAAGCGAGCCGATCGCCACGCGAAACGCCAAGGGGCGCAACGCAGTGAAACGATTAGTCGTTCTTCGTCTTGACGACTTTCTTGCCGCGATAGTAGCCGTTCGGGCTAACGTGGTGACGCAGATGCACTTCGCCCGTGCTCGGTTCCACGGCCAGCGGCGCTGCCGTCAGGAAATCGTGCGAACGGTGCATGCCGCGCTTCGACGGCGACTTCTTATTTTGTTGAACTGCCATGACTAACTCCTAAAAATTTTCCGAATTCTAACACAGCCCGACCCGGTGTCCGCCATTGACCGAATGGCCAATGCGCCCGCTTCGCGCTCCCATGCAACTGTTCAGTGCTTCTTGTCGCCCGGCTCACCGCGCTTGAGACTTTCGAGCGCCGCAAACGGATTGGGCCGCTCAGGCTCACCGCCCTCACCAGCTTCATCCGGCGCAGCCTCGTTGCCCTCGCCTTCTGCTCCAGCCACACCAGAGACAAGGCTCTCGTACACTTCGGGACACACCTCGTGCTTGGGCACGAGCGGCAAGGAAAGCAGCAACTCTTCTTCGATCAAGTCGATGAGATCGAACTGGCGCGAGCCCACGATCACTTCGACTTCATCCTCGTCGAGCGGAAACTCTTCGGCTTCCGCCTCAGTGCTGACGATCCGGTAAGTTGCATCGACATTGAACGCCTGCAGATACGGTGTCATGCACCGCTGACATTCGAGCCATGCAGCACCGTGAATCGCCAGCCTCAGATAAGGCTGTGGACCCTCGGTGCCGTCGTCCTGCAATTCCGGCTGCGTCGCCCCTTCGGCTTGCCAGGTGAACGCGGTATCGCGGTCTGGCGCTTCAACCGGGACTTCGTTTAACATGCGCGGCAGTTGCGAGACGCGCACGACACCCGCGGCCTGACGCCCACTCCGCGCAAATTCGAACAGATCGATATCGTGCGGGTCGGACAGACCAGCAGGGTTGCCAGGATGTTGAGTCATGTGCGCTCCTGCGTCGGCAAGGATTTCGCCGGGGGTAAATCGGTTTGCAAAGCAGTCCGCGGAACTCATGCGCTGCCCCGCGTTGCTCAGTCGGTATTGCTCACTGACCCAAGCGCGCTACCTAAGCAGCGGCCCGCCTGTGCAATAGCATACCGATGAAAAGCCCGAAATCATATCCGTTTTGTCTTTTCGAGTCAAACACTTAAGCCCGTACACGTGCGCCACCCGCACAGCCTCGTACGACCCGCCTCTCTAGCCGTTGGTTGCACATGCCAGATTCCCTCAATCGCCCGCCACGCCTGATCCTGGCGTCGAGTTCACCTTATCGTCGAGAGCTGCTCGAGCGCCTGCGGATTCCGTTCGAAGTCGTCGTGCCGGCAATCGACGAAACGCCGCTCGCCGGCGAAACGCCCGAAGTGACGGCCCTGCGCCTCGCCGAGGCAAAAGCCCGCGCGGCGGCAGCCAGGCTCGGCGCCGGTGAAGCCGCACTCGTGATCGGCTCGGATCAGGTTGCCACTTACGACGGTCTGCAGATCGGCAAGCCCGGCACACATGACAAGGCGCTCGCCCAGTTGCAGGCAATGCGCGACCGCGAAGTGCTGTTTCATAGTGCGCTGTGCCTATTCGACAGCCGTTCGGGGGCGGCGCAAACCGCCGACATCATCACTCGCGTGCAATTCCGTGACCTGCCGGACGCCGCGCTGGACGCCTATCTGCATGCCGAAACGCCCTACGACGTCGCGGGCAGCGCCAAATCCGAAGGCCTCGGCATCGCGCTGCTCGAAGCCATTCACTCGGACGACCCGACCGCGCTGATCGGACTGCCGCTGATTGCACTGTCGCGCATGCTGCTCGCAGTAGGCTATCCACTCCTGGGGGCGCAATGAGCGGCACCTTATATCTGATCCCGAACACACTAGGCGAAGGCGATGCCGACGCCCTCGACGCCGTCCTGCCCGCGCCGGTGCGCGCCCGCGCGGCCTCGCTCAGCTATTACATCGGCGAAAATGCGAAAACCACCCGCGCTTTCCTGAAGAAGGTCGGCACCGAAAAACCGATCCAGGAAATCGAGATTCGCGAACTGAACGTCAACACGCCGGCCGGTGAGATCGACAAACTGCTCGCGCCTTTGCTGGCGGGGACGGATGCCGGCCTAGTTTCCGAAGCCGGTTGCCCGGCGGTCGCCGATCCGGGCGCCCTGCTGGTGCGCCGCGCGCATGAGCGCGGCGTGAAGGTCGTGCCGTTTGTCGGGCCGAGCTCGATTCTGCTGGCGTTGATGGCTTCCGGCCTGAATGGCCAGAGTTTTGCGTTCCACGGCTATCTGCCGGTCGACGCCACTGAACGGGCCAAGCGCCTGCGCGACCTGGAACAGCAGTCGCGCAAAGCCAAACAAACGCAGATCTTTATCGAGACGCCTTATCGGAATAAGCCGCTGCTCGACACCTTGCTGGCGACGTGCGCGCCCTCCACATTGGTCTGCGTCGCCGTCGATCTGACGCTGGAAACGGAAACCATCGCCAGCCGCACTGTGGCCGACTGGAAAAAGAAACCGGCGATCGATCTCCACAAACGGCCGGCAATTTTCCTGATCCTCGCCGTCTGACCGCTGCCGCGGCTCGAACCGATCAGCTTGGCGATCGGTCGCTGTTTACTAACGTCAAAAAGCAAAAAAGCCCCGCGCGATCAGCACTCGATCGCACGGGGCTTTTTCCATATTGAATTACCGCAAGCTCATCTTCCCGCCAAGCGCCATCGCGTGAACGGCGCCACTGCCGACTGCCGCACCGAACTTGCGCGCCACGCGGTCCGTAATGCTCTCCTTGACCGTGTAGTCAACGATATCCGGCGCCTTGAAAAGGTCGCGCGCAACGTAATCCGCGTCGCCGAGACCATCTGCAAGCCCCAGCTCGACGCTCTTCTGCCCCGTCCAGAAGAGGCCCGAGAACATGTCCGGCGTTTCGTGCAGGCGTTTGCCGCGACCTTGACGCACGGCGTCGATGAACTGTGCGTGAATCTGGTCGAGCATATCCTGCGCATGTTCGTCCATCTTCGGCGTTTCCGGTGAGAACGGGTCGAAAAAGCCCTTGTTCTCACCCGAAGTGTGCAGGCGGCGCTGGATCCCCAGCTTGTCCATCAAGCCGGTAAAGCCGAAGCTATCCATCAGCACGCCAATCGAACCGACGATGCTCGCCTTGTCCACGTAAATCTTGTCGGCCGCCGCGGCCGCGTAATAGCCGCCCGACGCGCACATATCGCCAACCACCACATACAACGGGATCGACGGATACTTGGCGCGCAGCCGGCGAATCTCGTTGTAGATAATGCCCGCCTGCACCGGGCTGCCGCCCGGGCTGTTGCAACGCAGGATCACGCCTGCCGTACCCGCATCGTCGAACGCACTTTCCAGCGCGGTGTTGATATCTTCCGCGTTCGCGTTCGTATCAGCGGAGATTTCGCCGTCAAGCGTGATCATGGCCGTATGCCGGCCAGTGGTCGTTACCTTGTCGCCCGAGAAATCGAACGCGCCCCATACCGCCAGCAGCAGGACGATCAGGAACACAAACCGGAAGAAGATCTTCCAGCGCCGTGCCGCGCGTTGCTCGGTGATGGCCGCAAGCGCGATGCGCTCGAGCGCGGCGCGCTCCCAGCCCGGCTCATCGGCAGGCGTGCGGGGGCGGCCTGTCAGGGACGGTTCCTTCGGTTCGGGAGTCAAATTGTCGGACATGCGGTGCAGTGGAAAGATCGAAGAGGCGAAAAATCAGGGGGTGGCCGGGCGCAGTTCGCCGTCCGGCAGCCAGAACACGGCACGGCCTTCAGGTGTATCCCGCTCATCAACCTGGACGGGGCGCAAGCGGCCGCCACGGCACGGGCCGCCGACGCATTTGCCCGTATCTGGCGCGTAAATCGCGCCATGTGTGGCGCACATCAAGTATAAACCGGACGATTCGAAGAACTGCCCTTCGGCCCAGTCGAGCTCCATGGGCACGTGGGCGCAGCGATTCAAATAGCCGTATGCACGGCCATCATAGCGAACAAAAAATACCACGACGTCGCCACCACCGAGCCTGGCCGCGCGCCGTACACCAGCGCCGCCATCGACCAGTTCTTCGGACGCGCAAATGCGAACCGCTTCCGTCGCCGCCTCGGTTATACCCGTACTCATGCGTTCTCTCGCAGCCAACCGGACAGGTCGGTCACGCTCGAGGCGACAAATTTCGGCGACAAAGCCGTCAACGAGCCGGCAGGATGCGCGCCGTATGTGACACCAATGCCCGCGACGCCCGCATTGATCGCCATTTGCAGATCGTGCGTCGTATCCCCCACCATCACCGTGCGCGCCGGATCCTGCCCCAGTTCACGCGTAAGCTCGTGCAGCATCGCGGGATGCGGCTTCGAGAAGGTTTCGTCCGCACAGCGAGTGCCGTCGAACAGGCTCGTCAGACGCGACTGGTCGAGCGCGCGATTCAGCCCGACGCGGCTCTTGCCGGTCGCCACCGCCAGCAGATAACCCAGATCGCGCAATTCTTGCAGCATCTCGCGCACGCCGACGAACAGCTCGGTGGTCTGATCCTTCACTAAATAGTGGAAGCGATAGCGCTCCGCCAGACGCGGGTAGTCGGACGGATCGAGCGTAGGCGCGGCGATTTGCAGCGCGTCGCGCAGGCCGAGGCCGATCACATAGCTGGCGGCCTCATCGGCGGGAACCGGCAGACCGAGATCGCGGCACGCCGACTGGATGCTGCGCGTGATGTGCGCGGTCGAATCCATCAGCGTTCCGTCCCAGTCGAAGACGATCAGATCAAATTGCTCTCTAGCCATGCGGTGTCGTCTCCGGGTTTGACCCATTTTGTGATTCACGTAATTCATTGAGCTGCGCCACGAAACTGCGGCATTCGGCCGGCAGCGGCGCCTCGAACTGCACGGGCGCGCCGGTCGCCGGATGCGTCAGCTTAAGGCGGTATGCGTGCAGGAACATGCGTTTCAGGCCAGGCTTGGCGTTGGCGCGCGCCAGCGCCTTGTTCAGCGCAAAGTCGCCGTATTTGGCATCGCCGACGATCGGCAGTTCCAGATGCTGCAAATGGACGCGGATCTGATGCGTGCGGCCGGTCTTCAGTTCCGCCTCGAGCAGCGCGTACCCCGGCCAGCGGTCGATCAGATTGAAAACCGTGTGCGACGCGAGGCCGTCGGCCTGGACACGCACGCGTCGCTCGCCGTCCGCAGTCAAATACTTATGCAGCGGCTCCTTGACCGCGCGGCGGCGGCCCCAGTCGCTCGCCCATTCGCCGTGGACGCACGCATAGTAGCGCTTATCCATCTTGTTCTCGCGAATCTGCTCGTGCAGATTGACCAGCGCGGAGCGCTTCTTGGCGAGCATCAGGATGCCGGAGGTCTCACGGTCCAGCCGATGCACCAATTCGAGGAATTTCGCCTGGGGCCGCGCTTCGCGCATCTGTTCGATCACGCCGAACGCCACGCCGCTACCCCCGTGGACCGCCACGCCGGCCGGTTTATCGAGCACGAGCATGTGCTCGTCTTCAAAAATAATTTTGAAATCGGCGTTCGGCACTGGCACCTGGGCAATCGCTTCGTTCGGTTGAGCGACGCGAATGGGCGGCACGCGCACCAGATCGCCCAGCTCGAGGCGGTACTGCGCGTCTATCCGACCCTTATTCACACGCACCTCGCCGCTACGCAGGATGCGGTAAATATGGCTTTTGGGCACGCCCTTACAGACGCGCAACAGGAAGTTATCAATGCGCTGTCCGGCCGCACTGTCATCGATCTCGATCATCGAGACCTGGTCGCTTGCGACCGATTTCTGGGATATTTTGCCTAACTCTTTCATTATGAATATAATTTGCCCAGCAGTCTGCGGCGGCCGGCGCAGTGTCCGGAATTCGGGCGGATTGCGCAGGTGCAAGCGATAAACCGTTATTTTACTTGCGCCGGGGTCTGGTTGCTCACCCTGAAAATGAGATGCAACATGTTGCACGCACGAAGTCAGTGCCCGGCAGGGACGGCGCCCACAGGCGCGTTCGGTCAAGGTCGGCTTCGACGGTAACGGAATTTTGGTAAAAAAGAATTTAACTTTCAGCTTCGGTATCGGGCGGTCTGACGCCCTGCTGTAGGAAGCTGCGAGTTGCGAAAATACGGCGTGCGCCCGAGGCGTCTTGTAGAAAATACAAGACATGGCGACGTCAAAATGAGGCGAGACACCCCCAGCGAGAAAAGACGCGCCGACTGCGCGAACTTCCCGCTGCGGCATGACCGCAGCCTCCGGCCCTCCGGTCACGCGCCCAGTTGGCGCACCGGCGCGAGTGGACGAAAGGCTTATGAAGGTCTGCTGGCAGAACCCGCGGCGTGTCGGGTCGTTATTTGAAGCCGTGTTCGCATGTGCCCTGCGGCACCGCGCCCATTTTTCAATGGGGCCGGGCCCTCTCAGGCAATTCTCCCGCCATTTTTCCCGCTCCAGCGTGCTTGTGAAAACACAATAAGGCGCGGCATGCCGCTGCCCTCGTGGCTCTCGCGACTGACAACCGCGCAGCTGAGGGCTAGCTAAGCCGCCTGGAGCCGTTCAATGAAACGAATGTTGTTCAACGCGACGCAGCAGGAAGAACTGCGCGTCGCCATCGTCGATGGGCAAAAACTCATCGATATCGACATCGAAACCGCCGGCCGCGAACAGCGCAAAGGCAATATTTACAAGGGCATCATCACCCGCATCGAGCCGTCGCTCGAAGCCTGTTTCGTCAACTACGGCGAAGACCGCCACGGCTTTTTGCCGTTCAAGGAAGTCGCCCGCCAGTATTTCCGTGACGGCGTCGACATGCGCTCCGCGCGCATTCAGGACGCCCTCCGTGAAGGCCAGGAACTGATCGTTCAGGTCGAAAAGGAAGAACGCGGCAACAAGGGCGCGGCCCTCACCACCTTCATCTCGCTCGCCGGCCGGTATCTGGTTCTGATGCCGAACAACCCGCGCGGCGGTGGCGTATCGCGCCGGATCGAAGGCGACGACCGCCAGGAACTGCGCGAAACCATGGCGCAACTGCAATTGCCGGAAGGCATGAGCATCATCGCGCGTACGGCCGGTATTGGCCGCTCCGCCGAAGAGCTGCAGTGGGACCTGAACTACCTGATGCAACTGTGGCGCGCCATCGAAGCCGCGTCGCAAAGCGGTTCGAGCGGCCAGCCGATGCTGATTTATCTCGAATCGAGCCTCGTTATTCGCGCGATTCGTGACTATTTCCAGCCGGATATCGGCGAAATTCTGATCGACACCACCGAAATCCATGACCAGGCTCGCGCCTTCATGGATATCGTGATGCCGGATAATGTCAGCAAGGTGAAGCGGTATCACGACGACGTGCCGCTTTTCTCGCGCTTCCAGATCGAACACCAGATCGAAACCGCGTATTCGCGCACGGTCCCGCTGCCTTCGGGCGGCGCCATCGTGATCGACCACACGGAAGCGCTAGTCGCAATCGACGTGAACTCGGCACGCGCCACCAAGGGCGCCGACATCGAGGAAACGGCGGCACGCACCAACCTCGAAGCCGCCGACGAAGTGGCCCGCCAGTTGCGCCTGCGCGACCTGGGCGGCCTGATCGTGATCGACTTCATCGACATGGAATCGGCCAAGAGCCAGCGCGAAGTCGAGCAACGCCTGAAAGACGCGCTGAAGCACGACCGTGCACGCGTCCAGATGGGCAAGATCTCGCGTTTCGGCCTGATGGAACTGTCGCGTCAACGTCTGCGCCCGGCTCTGTCGGAAGGCAGCCATGTGACGTGCCCGCGCTGTAATGGCACGGGCCACATCCGCGATACCGAATCGTCCGCGCTGCAAGTGCTGCGGATCATTCAGGAAGAAGCGATGAAGGAAAACACCGCGGCGATCCATTGCCAGGTGCCGGTCGAAGTGACCGCCTTCCTGTTGAACGAAAAGCGCGCCGAAATCAACAAGATCGAATCGCGTTTCAAGGTCAACGTCGTTCTGATCCCGAACAAGCATCTCGACACGCCGCATTACAAGCTCGAGCGCCTGCGTCACGACGATGCGCGCCTCGACGAGCCGCGCGCTTCGTGGAAGATGGCCGAAGAAGCGGCCCGTGAACTGGAATCGGAAACCGGTTACAGCAAGCGCGCCGAGGAAGTGAAGCCGAAGCAGGAAGCCGCGGTCAAGGGCATCACGCCTGAGAAGCCGGCCCCGAGCGCGCCGGTCCGTCCGGCAGTAACCCCGGCACCGGTGGCCGTCACTCCGGCCGGCGGCGGCTTTATTGGCTGGTTGAAGAATCTGTTCGGCATGCAGCCGGCCGCGCCGGCGCCTGTCGCACCGGCTACGACCGAAAAGCAGACGCGTCCGCAACGCGGCGAACGCACGGAGCGCGGTGAGCGCACCGGCGAACGCGGCGGCGATCGCAACCGCAACCGCCGTAGCGGCGCAGGCGGCCGCGATGCAACGGGCCGTGGCGAAGGCGCGACCGGCGGCCGTCAGGCTCAGGGTCAGCAACCGTCGCAGCGTCGCGAGGAACGCGAACCGCGTGAAGCACGCGAAGGTCGTGAGCCGCGTGAAGCACGTGAATCGCGCGAGCCGCGCGCTAACCGTGAGCAGCGTGAACCGCGTGAGACCCGTGAAGGCCGCGAACCGCGCGAGGCTCGTGAGCCGCGTGAAGGTCGCGAGGGCCGTGACCGCGACAATCGCGGCAGCGATCGTGCGGAAACCGTCGAGGGCGCACCGCGCGCCGAACGTGGTGAACGCCAGGAACGTGGTGAACGCCAGGAACGCGGCGAACGCCGTGAGCGTGGCGAGCGCGCTGAACGTGGCGAACGCCGCAAGCAGCAGCCGGAAGCCGCAGATGCACTGACGCAGAGCGACGCGCAAACGGCGGAAGAGCTGGCGCAAAACCAGACCGCCCTGGGCGAAAACGGTATGCCGGTCGATCAGGAAGCGGTGGCGCGTGAAGGTGAAGAGCGCCGTCGTCGCCGTCGCGGCCGTCGTGGTGGTCGTCGTGAGCGTGAAGAAGACGTGAACGGCAACCTGGCTGCGGACGTTGCGGAAGGTGAAGGCGACAACATCAATGTGACCGATGACGCACCGGTGCGCACCGCGCACCAAGCGGTCGAGCACAAGGCTGAAGTCAACGAAGCGGCTGCAGTCAAGCCGGTGGAAGTGGTTGTTGCTGCTGTCGCGACGGAAACCGTTGTGGTCAGCGAACTGCACGCTGTAACCGAAACGCCGGCGCTGGCCGCCGAGCAGGCTGCGAAGACGGAAACGGTTGTGCCGGTCGCAGAAGCGCCGGTTGCACCGGTTGCGGTCGAGCAGGCCGTGGAAGCGCCGGTGGCGCAAGCCGTTGCCGCGCCGGTTGAAGCCGCGCAAGCTGCGCCGGCTGCCAGCGAGACGGTTTCGCTCGCCGAACCGGTCGCCCGCTTTGAAGCTCCGGTTGAAACTCGGGTCGAAGCGCCGGCAGTTGCTCCGGTAGTTGAAGCGCAAGCCGCACCGGCTCCGGTGGAAACGGTGGCTCCGGCAGCAGTGGTCGAAGCGCCGGCCGCCCAGCCGGCACGGCAAGCCGATATCTTCGAAGCGCAACCGGTCGCGGCAGGGGTCGCACCGGCAGTTGAAGCGGTCGTTGAACCGGCAGCAATTGAGCCGACGCCCGTTGCAGTTGCTGCGCCGCAAGCGCCACGTAATGCCGGTGTGTCGGCTGAAGCCCTGAAGCCGGTGCTGGAACAAGCCGGTCTCGTCTGGGTGAACACCGACGCCGACAAGCTGCGGGCCGCGCAGGAAGCGGCTGCGCAAGCGGCCAAGCCGGTTCGCGTAGGTCGCGAGCGTAAGGCATTGCCGCCGGTCGAAACCGCGCCGATGCAAATGGTGGAAACCGGTAAGCATCCGCAGTAAGCGAACCGCCGCCAGGCAAAAAGCCCGCCCTCACCGGCGGGCTTTTTGTTTTATGGGCGCCGCGGCCCCGTCCGATTACGGGCTTTATGCCCCTCCCCGTATACCCGGACGGCGTCCTGGCGCCGGCAGCCGCCGGATGCATTTCCGCTAGAATGAATATCTAGGTTCCAATCGCAGCACCGGTCGCAGCACCAGGCCCGGCACTTAAGCAGCCCGAAACGAAGCATCAAGCGAAGCAATTCATGTCCCGACGCATCATCCCTGTTGCCGATCTCAGCGCGGTGCCGGTCATTACCGGCCCCGTGCAGGCGCCCAGCGGCGCGCTGCACGACACGCTGGCGCGCCCGCTGCGCGATCTGCGCATCTCGGTGACGGATCGCTGCAATTTCCGCTGTGTCTACTGCATGCCGCGCGCGGTGTTCGACAAGGATTACGCCTTCCTGCCACATAGCGCACTGCTCAGCTTCGAAGAAATCGAACGGCTGGCGCGGCTCTTCGTCGCGCACGGCGTCGAGAAAATCCGTCTTACGGGTGGCGAGCCGCTGCTGCGCAAAAATCTGGAATTCCTGATCGAACGGCTCGCGCAACTCGCCACGCCGGAAGGCCGCCCGCTCGATCTGACGTTGACCACCAACGGCTCGCTGTTGGAGCGTAAGGCGCGCAGCCTGAAAGACGCCGGCCTGACCCGCGTGACGGTGAGTCTCGACGCGCTTGACGACACCCTGTTTCGCCGCATGAACGACGCCGACTTCGCGGTCGCCGACGTGCTGGACGGGATCGCCGCGGCGCACGCGGTGGGACTCGCGCCGGTGAAAGTCAACATGGTCGTCAAACGTGGCACCAACGACGGCGAAATCGTGCCGATGGCGCGGCATTTCAAAGGCTCGGGCGCGGTGTTGCGCTTTATCGAATACATGGACGTGGGCACGTCGAACGGCTGGAACATGACCGAGGTATTACCTTCCGCCGACGTCGTGACGCGCATCGCCGAGCATTTCCCGCTCATGCCGCTCGAAGCGCACAGCGCAGCCGAAACCGCCCAGCGCTGGGGTTACGTGGATGGCGGTGGCGAAATCGGCGTGATTTCGAGCGTGACGCGCGCGTTTTGCGGCAGTTGTACGCGAGCGCGTCTGTCGACCGAGGGCAAGCTGTATCTGTGCCTGTTCGCCTCGTCCGGTCACGATCTGCGTGGGCTGCTGCGCAGCGGTGCGAGCGATGCCGATATCGCCACCGCCGTCGCCGAAATCTGGCAAGGCCGCGGCGACCGTTATTCACAATTGCGCGGCAGCAATGCAGCCGCACCGCGCGCGCAGGACGCCCGCCGCGTGGAAATGTCGTACATCGGCGGCTAAACCGGCCGCGCCCATGAACCCGGCTCGCGAACACATCACCGGTCTGGTCCTCGCGGGCGGACGCGGCGTGCGTATGGGCGGCGTCGACAAGGGCCTGCAAACGCTGCACGGCGAGCCGCTCGCCGCTCACGTGCTGAAGCGGCTCGCACCGCAAACCGGCGCCCTCCTGATCAGCGCCAATCGTCACCCTGAGGTCTATACGGCGCTGGGCGCGCCGTTCGGCGCCAAGGTGCTTGCGGACACCCTGCCCGGCTTCCCCGGACCGCTGGCGGGCCTGCTCGCCGGTCTACGCGCGGCCGGCACCGCGTACGTGCTAAGCGCGCCCTGCGACACGCCCGGGCTGCCCGCCGATCTCGCCGCCCATCTCACGCAGGCACTGAGCTCGCATCAGGCCGACATCGCCACCGTCACGACCACGAACGCCGAAGGCCACGTCTCGCTCCATCCCGTGTTCGCATTGCTGCGCACGAGTCTCGCCGACGACCTGGCGGCCTTTCTCGACGCCGGCGAGCGTAAGGTTCGCGCGTGGTACGCGCGCCACAAGACGGTCGAAGTCGCCTTTACCGACGAGCGCGCGTTTTACAATATCAATTCGTTACAAGAACTCGCCGACCTCGAGCGTTGCTGAGGCCCCGGTTGAAATCCCGCTCCGGCCGCACGGCAACAGCCGCTTCCGCCGCCGATCGCGACGTCCAGCCCTTCATGACCACGCTTAACGAATTTTCCAGCTGCGTCGCGCAGTACGATCCTCATGCGCTACCTGTTTCGGCCGCCCAGGCGATCGTCCGTCAATGGGCAACGCCCGTCACGGCGGTCGAACGCGTGCCCTTGCGCGATGCGCTCGGCCGCGTGCTCGCAGCCGATATCGTTTCGCCGATCAACGTCCCGTCGCACGACAATTCGGCCATGGACGGCTACGCGTTCAATAGCGCGGCATTGGCAACGAGTGAATCCACGGTCAATTTGACGATCGCCGGCAAAGCGCTGGCGGGTCATCCGTTCCAGGGCCACGTCGACACGACGCAATGCGTACGCGTCATGACGGGTGCCTGCATGCCGGCTGACTGCGACACCGTCGTGCCGCAGGAGCTTGTCGAGCGCAGCGCCGATTCCACCTCGATCCGTTTTGCCGCCAACGCCTTGCGGGGCGGCGCCAACCGGCGGCTCGCCGGCGAAGACCTCGCCCGCGGCCATGCCGCGCTACGCGCCGGCCGCATCATGCGCGCGTCGGACCTCGGCTTGCTGGCTTCGCTTGGCATCGGCGAAGTCAACGTGCGGCGGCGCCTGCGCGTCGCGTTTTTCTCAACCGGCGACGAATTGCGCTCGCTGGGCGAGCCGCTCGACCCGGGTTCGGTGTACGACAGCAACCGCTACACGCTGTTTGCGATGCTTCGGCGCCTGAACATGGATACGCTCGATCTGGGCGTGGTGCGCGACGAACCCGCGGCGCTCGAGGCTGCATTGCGCAGCGCCGCAGCCAGCGCCGACGTGGTGTTGACGTCGGGCGGCGTCTCGGTCGGCGAGGCGGATTTCACCAAGCAATTGCTGCAGACGTTCGGCGACGTCGCCTTCTGGAGTCTCGCGATGCGTCCGGGCCGGCCGCTCGCTTTTGGCCGCGTCTGGTCCGGCGCGCATCCGGGTCTCGGGCTACCCGCGTTATTCTTCGGCTTGCCGGGCAATCCCGTGGCCGTGATGGTGACGTTCTACCAGATCGTGCGCGAAGCGCTGCTGCTGATGTCCGGCGCTACGCCGCAGCCGCTGCCGGTCTTGCGCGCCGCCAGCCGCCAGGCCATCCGCAAGCGCGCCGGCCGCACCGAATACCAGCGCGGCGTCGCCGGGCAAGATGCGCACGGCCAATGGCATGTCACGCCGACCGGCTCTCAAAGCTCCGGCGTGCTGAGTTCGATGAGCGAAGCAAATTGTTTCATCGTTCTCGGGCACGATGAAGCCGATATTGGCGAGGGCGAGCACGTCGATATCATGTTGTTCGACGGCCTGATCTGACGCCTGACTGAACGCTTTCGCGGCGGCGTTTTGCGGCCGCGCTTTCAGCCTCATTTGCACGCTTTACCCATTACCACTACGACACACGGGTTTGACTTACATGAAAAAACAGATCTCGTTCATTGCACCGGGACAGACGGCCAAAGCGCTTATCCTCGTGTACCTGACATTCTCGGTGCCGATCGTGCTGCTCGGCGTGCTGGTGGCGTTCATCCGCTATGGCTCGGTCGAACTGAGCACCGTGTTCAGTGCGCTGCTGCTGAACGCGATTCTCGGCTTCATCCTGCTGTGGATTGCGTGCCACGCCTACAACTGGGTGGCGTCGCGCTTTGGCGGTATCGAAATCCAACTGACCGACGCGCCGGAAGAAGCGTAATGCCCGCCACGATCCGCGCCGCGACGCCTGCGGATACGGGCGCTATCTTCGCGCTGACGTACGAACTGGCCGAATTCGAGAGCCTCACGCACGTATTCGTCGCGACCGAAGACGGATTGCGCGACGCCCTGTTCGGCGCGCGGCCCTCGATCGAAGCACTGGTGGCGGAAAACGAAGGACGCATCGTCGGCTATGCGCTGTTCTTCCACAATTACTCGAGCTTCGCCGGCAAGCGCGGACTATATCTCGAAGATGTCTACGTGCAACCGGGTCAGCGCGGTAGCGGGCTAGGCGCCGCGATGCTCGCGAGGCTGGCGGCACTGGCAGTCGAGCGGCAATGCGGACGCTTTGAATGGACCGTGCTCGACTGGAACAAGCAGGCCATTAGCTTCTACGAAAAATTGGGCGCGACAGTGATGCCGGATTGGCGCGTCGTGCGTCTGACGGGCGACGCGCTGGAACAGTTGGCCGCCGCAGCCGCTTCCTGAGTTTACATTCAAGCCAACCGTCAGACTCTACTGCTCGTCGGGATCCACACCCGTTAGCGCATCGCCGAGCAACCCGCTCGCCTCTTCACCCGGCAACGCCTCGACGTCACGCAGCTTGCGGTTCATGACGCGGGTGCGCGTCTCCGCGGCTTCGATCGAACGCGTGACGGTTTCAAGCTGCGCCTTGGTCTTGGCCAGCACGTCACCGAATTTCCCGAACTCCGTTTTCACCGCGCCGAGCACTTGCCACACTTCGCTCGACCGCTGCTCGATCGCCAGCGTGCGGAAGCCCATTTGCAGGCTATTGAGCAAGGCGGTCAGCGTGGTCGGGCCGGCAATCGTCACGCGATAGTCGCGTTGCAGCAGGTCCGTCAGGCCCGGCCGACGCAGGACTTCTGCGTACAGACCTTCGGTCGGCAGAAACAGGAGCGCGAAATCAGTGGTGTGCGGCGGTGACACGTACTTCTCTGCAATCGTGCGTGCCTCGGCGCGAATCCGCGCTTCGAGTGCGCGCGACGCCTCCTCCACCGCAACCGGATCGGCGCGCTCCTGGGCCTCGATCAGCCGCTCGTAGTCTTCGCGCGGGAACTTGGCGTCGATCGGCAGCCAGACCGGCGTAGCTGGACCACCCACCTCCGCACGGCCCGGCAGTTTGATCGCGAATTCGACGCGATCGGCGCTCTTCGGTATCGTCGCGACGTTCTTTGCGTATTGATCCGCCGTGAGCAGTTGTTCGAGCAATGCTTCGAGCTGCACTTCGCCCCACGTGCCGCGCGTTTTGACGTTAGTGAGCACTTTCTTCAGATCGCCGACACCCGCAGCCAGCGTCTGCATTTCACCCAAACCGCGATGCACCTGCTCCAGCCGGTCGGACACCAGCTTGAACGATTCGCCCAGGCGTTGTTCGAGCGTGGCGTGCAATTTTTCGTCGACGGTGCGACGCATCTCGTCGAGCTTGGTCGAGTTGTTCGCCTCGATGTCTTTCAGGCGCTGCTCGATGGTCGCACGCACTTCGGCGAAGCGGCGATCGTTCGACTCGGTGAGCTGGCCCAGTTGCAGGGTCAGCGTGTCGCCGAACTGCTTGAGCGTGCGCCCCTGCTCATCGCGTGCCTGCTGCGCCTGCTGCTGCAAGCTGTGACGCACGGCGTCGAGTTGCTGCGCGAAGCCATCGATCTTGCCGCCCTGCACCGTCGTCATACTGCTGAATTGCGATGCCAGCGTTTGCTGGAAGTGCGCGAACCCACTGCTCTGCTCGGTGCGCGAGACGCGCGCCGTTTCCGTGATGTCGTTGCGCAGTTGCCGCTCGAGCCGCTCATAAGCATGCGACTGCGCATCCGCCGCCGTATCGATACGTTCGCTGAGAATCTCGAACTGCTCGCTTCCGTCAGTGCGACTACCGCGCATCAGCAACGCCAACGCGATGACCAAGGCGACCGCCAGCACGGCAACGGCCGCCACCAGAATCATTGTCATGAACGCGCCTTGCCGATGACCTCGGGGTTGATCGGATTCGGCGGCCGGCCGGCACGTGGACCTTCGCCCAGTGCCGCGATTAGATTGTCCGCGGCGAGGTTCGCCATGGCGCGGCGCGTTGCTTCGGTCGCGCTGGCGATATGCGGTGTCAGTACGACATTTGGCACCGTCAGCAGATCCGGATTCAGACGCGGCTCGCCTTCGTAAACATCCAGGCCCGCTGCGGCAATCTGTTTCGTGCGGAGCGCTTCGACCAGCGCGGCATCGTCGACGATGCCGCCGCGTGCGATGTTGGTGAGCGTTGCGGTCGGCTTCATCTGCGCGAATTCGGCTGCGCCGATCGTATGGTGGTTTTCCTTCGTGTACGGCAAGACGAGCACCACGTGATCGGCGCGCTGCAGCAGGTCCTGTTTGGACGCGTATTCCGCGTTCAACTCCGCCTCGATCTCCGGCGCGACACGCGAACGGTTGTGATAAATCACCTGCATGTTGAAACCCTTGGCGCGACGCGCCAGCGCCTGACCGATCCGGCCCATGCCGATCACGCCAAGTGTCGAGCCGTAAAGGTCGGTGCCGAGAAAACCGTCATAGGTCCACTTCTGCCATTTGCCCGCGCGCAGCCAGTGCTCCGATTCGGCGATGCGGCGCGCCGCGGCCATCATCAGCGCCCAGCCGAAATCGGCGGTCGATTCGTTCAGCACGTCCGGCGTGTTGGTGCCGAGCACGTTCGCCGCGTTGAACGCAGCCATATCGAAGTTGTTGTAGCCCACCGCCATGTTCGACACCACGCGCAGACGCGGCGCCGCGGCGAGCGTCGCCGCGCCGACCGGATCGCCCGCGGTCAGCGCGCCGTCTTTATCCGCGAGACGGCGCGTCAACTCGTCTGCGGGCAAGACTTCACCCTGGTGCCAGTCGACATCGAAATACTGTTTGAGCCGTTCGATCACATCGGGAAAGATCGGGCGGGCGACGAGGATCTTCTGCATTGCAATTCTCCGGATAGCGCGTCGAGTCCAACTACCTCGGCGTCAGAATAGGCGTGAAATCATGCGTCAAAAAAACAGCCAGCCGGTGACGAGAAACAGCGGCACCAGCACCACAACCGACCAGCCGAGATACGCGAAAAAGCTCGGCATGCGAACGCCGCGCGACTCCGCGATCGCTTTCACCATGAAGTTCGGTGCATTGCCGATATACGTGTTGGCGCCCATGAACACCGCGCCGGCCGAGATCGCCGCGAGCGTCGTGGCGCCAGTGGTCATCAGTGTCTGCGCGTCGCCGCCAGCCAGGTTGAAGAACACCAGATAGGTCGGCGCATTGTCGAGAAACGACGATAGCAGGCCAGTCGCCCAAAAATACATCAGGTCGTGGGGCTGGCCGGACGGGTTGACCAGATGGACGATGCCGGCGAACGCGCCCGCCTCGCCGGCGCGCAGGATTGTGATGACCGGCGCGATCGTCACGAAGATGCCCGCAAACAGTTTGGCGACCTCTTCGATCGGTGCCCAGTTGAAGTCATTGCCGGCGCGTGCCGCGCGCGGCGTCAACGCCAGCGAGAGCAAGGTGACGCCGATCAGCGCGACGTCGCGCACGGCATTTTGCAACGCGACGTGCGTACCGAAAACGTCGAACACGACGTCGGATTTCCAGAGTCCGCTCATCAGAACCAGCGCAATCACGGCCGCAAGCAGCAGGAAGTTGATCTTGCCGTCGACGCCTAGCGGCGGCGAATCCGGCGTCGGATCGAGAAAGCGCGAACGCTCTTCTTCACGCCGATGAAAATAGTACGAATCCAACGCATAGAACGCGGCCAGCAGCACGACGCAGACAAACAGCATCGGCACCGCCAGATGCGTGGTGGTCCAGAAGAAACTGACGCCTTGCAGGAAGCCGAGGAAGAGCGGCGGATCGCCGAGCGGCGACAACGAGCCACCCGCGTTCGCGACCAGAAAGATGAAGAACACCACCACATGAACGACGTGCTTGCGATTGTCGTTTGCGCGCAGCAATGGGCGGATCAGCAGCATCGCCGCGCCGGTCGTGCCCATGATGCTGGCCAATAGCGTGCCGAGCGCGAGAATTGCAGTATTCAGGCGCGGCGTGCCATGCAGATTGCCGCGCACGCAGATGCCGCCCGCGACCGTATAAAGCGCCGTCAGCAACACGATGAACGGAATGTATTCTTCGAGCACCGCGTGCACCAAGGTTCCGAATGCGACGCCCGTGCCGAAGGTAAGCGCAAACGGCACCAGGAAGAGCAGTGCCCACGCTGCCGCGATCTTGCCGAAATGGTGATGCCAGAATGCCGGTGCGACCAACGGAAACACCGCGATCGACAACAGCACGCCCGCAAACGGCAGGCCCCACATCGCCGACAGCGTCGCGCCATCAAGCGTAGCCGCCGATGCTAGTTGAGGCCACCCGGCCAACGTCAGAGCAGCAGCGAGCGTCATGCTCGCCCACACGGCATGTCGTTTCATATTCTTGAAGTCCTTATTTGCGCGAGTGACGGTGCGCGGCCGGAGGCCTGGCCGCTCGCCACGCTCAAGCGCCACGCACGACGATCACATGCACCCGATACGGCCCATGTGCGCCAAGCACGATAGTCTGTTCGATATCGCCGGTGCGCGACGGCCCGGAGACAAAATTGACCGCGCGCGGAAGTTCACCGCGTTCGCTGCGGATCAGCCCAAATGCCTCTTCATGTCCTGAGACGATGCGCGAAGCCGGCACGATTGCAATATGCGTTTCCGGCAGCAAGCCTGCCGATGCGTAGGTTTCCGGTCCGGACAACAGAACAAGCGTGCCCGTCTCCGCAGTCGCGCAGAAGCAGCCAGTGAGACCGACTACGTCGCCGTCTTCAGGTTTGCGGAATTCGACGTGAAGGCCGGCTTCGGCCCATTGAAGATCTTGCAGGGTTTGCCATGCGATCGCTTGCAGCGGCAAAGCGTGTTCAGTGAGGTAGCGATGCGCGGCGGAAGGCACGTCGCCCAGCGAGTCGACCGTGTCGACCGTGGTGGCCATTCTCTGCGCTTCTTCGATGAAGCGCGTGGTCAGATCGGCCGGCATCTCCGGACGCGGACCCTCGGGATGGCGCGCCAGATAGTCCGCAGCCGCCTCGCGCTCGGCAGCGGAGGGCTCAGGCTCGCGCCCTTGTGCCGCGCGGATGCGCGCCAGGATGTTGCGGCGGGCAATCGATGTGTCCATATGCGAAATCCTCGTGTCGACAGCCGTGCGATATGGCGGGAATTATACCGGCCACCCTGCGCGCGAACACCCTGGCCGAACGGCCTAAGGCAGCGTATCGGCCACGCGGCGAGCACGATCTCTGCGAGATCCCAGCAAAATATCGGCACAAGACATCGACACATGAGTCGCACACGCGCCGCGCAGACGCCACCTTACTTCGCCGCGTCTTCCTCGGGTTGCGCAATGCCAAACACCTGACGCAGATACGCGAGATAGGCCTTGTCGTCGCACATGTTCTTGCCCGGCGAATCCGACAGCTTCGCCACCGGCTGACCGTTGCAGCGAACCATCTTGATGACGATCTGCAAGGGGTTGTAGCCCAGGTCGTTTGTCAGATTCGTTCCTACGCCGAATGCCAGCTTGCAGCGGCCGCGGAAACGCTCGTACAGTTGCAGCACCTTCGGAATGTCGAGTGCGTCGGAGAACACGAGGATCTTCGTGCGCGGGTCGCAGCGGTTCGCCTCGTAGTGCTTGAGCAAGCGCTCGCCCCAGTCGAACGGGTCGCCGGAATCGTGGCGCGCGCCGTCGAACAGCTTGCAGAAGTACATGTCGAAGTCGCGCAGGAAGGCTTCCATGCCGTACACGTCCGACAGTGCGATACCCAGGTCGCCGCGATACTCCTTCGCCCACATCTCGAAGCCGAAGATCTGCGAATCGCGCAGCCGCGGACCGAGCGCCTGACACGCCTGCAGGTATTCATGCGCCATCGTGCCGAGCGGCGTGAGGCTGTGCTTCATCGCGTAAAAGACATTGCTAGTGCCGGCGAATTGTTCGCCGAGGCCGTCTTTCAGCGTGAGAATCACTTCTTCGTGCCATTGCTTCGAGAAGCGGCGGCGCGTGCCGTAGTCGGCAATCTTGCAGTCGGCGAATTCCGGGCGGGCGCCGAGCAGCTTGATCTTCTCGACGAGACGGCCGCGCCCTTCACTGTAGTCAGGCTTCTGCTGGGTGTTGCGGAAGTAGACTTCGTTGACGATCGCGAGCATCGGGATCTCGAACAGGATCGTGTGCAGCCACGGCCCCTTGATCTCGATGTCGATTTCACCATTGCCCTTCGGCGAGGGCGAAATCGAAATGTATTTCTCGTTCAGATGGAACAGGGCGAGAAACTCGATGAAGTCGCCCTTGATGAAGCGCATGCGCCGCAGGTAGTCGAGCTCGTCGTCGGTGAAGCGCAGATCGCAGAGCTTGCGCACTTCGTCGCGAATCTCGCTGATATACGGCACGAGGTCGACATTCGGCGTGCGGCAGCGAAACCGGTACTCGACATTCGCCGCGGGAAAGTGATGCAACACCACTTGCATCATCGTGAACTTGTACAGATCGGTGTCGAGCAGCGAAGTAATAATCATGATGGTGCGAACTGGACTGCAGGAAAAACGGAAGGCTTGGCTCGACCAACCGCGTCAACCCATGCGCGTGCGGCGCGCCCCGTGCGCGCCAACCTGACGCATGTTACCCGAATGCATCCGGATTCAGCGCGTCGGCGGGCGGCGCTCGCCGGACGCCATAAACTAATCACAAAAACGTATAAAAGCCGTTGCCCGATGCTGCATGCGGCTCTTGACGTTACGTTACAATAGCGCTTTTGGCGTTTCGCCTCCCCTGATTCCGCATGCAGGAGCTGCCTGAATGACTCACGTTGTGACCGAAAGCTGCATCAAGTGCCGCTATACCGACTGCGTCGATGTGTGCCCGGTGGACTGCTTTCGCGAAGGTCCCAACTTCCTCGCGATCGACCCCGATGAATGCATCGACTGCGCCGTGTGCGTGGCCGAATGCCCGGTGAACGCCATTTATGCCGAAGAAGACGTGCCGGGCGACCAGCAGCACTTCACCGAGCTGAATGCCGATCTCGCGAAGAACTGGCCGAGCATCACCAAGACCAAAGCGCCGCTGCCGGAAGCCGACGAATTCAAGGACGTGAAGGAAAAGCTGGCCCTGCTCGTACGCTGAGCGGCGCCGCGCCCGCCCCTGCCGTTGCATTCGGACCAAATCGAGATGAATGCAGGGTATTGACAGGCGTCTAGTCACCTCCTACAATTTCGCTTCTCTGCTGTTTGTTGTTCTGTTCCTCGATAGCTCAGTCGGTAGAGCGCCGGACTGTTAATCCGTAGGTCCCTGGTTCGAGCCCAGGTCGAGGAGCCAAGAATTGCAAAAGCCCGTTAACCAATACGGGCTTTTTTATGTAGATCAAGTTGTACTGCTGTTCCTCGATAGCTCAGTCGGTAGAGCGCCGGACTGTTAATCCGTAGGTCCCTGGTTCGAGCCCAGGTCGAGGAGCCAAAAATTTGAAAGGCCCGCATTCGTGCGGGCCTTTTTGTTTTGGTCTGGCCTTTTGGTCTGGCCTTTTGGTCTGCCCTATTTCAATGCCGGATCCGGTGGCTTGAATCGAGGGGCGACGTGGTCGGCTCCGGCCGGAAGATAGCGCATGACCTGGCGCATTTGCACTGACCCTCTGGCGGCCACACCGTTATACGATGGTGCTTTATCGGCGCGGATCTCTCGCGCCCAACCCAAGCACTCATTCCCGGCCCGCCCATGAAACCCACCGTGATGCGCCTTGCGCTTGCAGCCGCCACAGCCCTTTCCATCCCACTCGTTCACAGCGAAGAAGTCGCCAGCGTCAATACCAACTTCCGCATTACCGGCTCCGACCGCGTGGTCGTCGAGGCCTACGATGATCCGCTCGTCCAGGGCGTGACCTGCTACGTCTCGCGGGCACGCACGGGCGGCGTCAAGGGCACGCTCGGCATCGCCGAAGATCCGACCGAAGCATCGATCGCTTGCCGGCAAGTGGGCGCGATTCATTTCACCGGCCCTGTGAAGCAGCAATCCGATGTGTTCTCGGTCAGCATGTCGCTGATCTTCAAATCGCTGCATGTGGTGCGAGTGGTCGACGCGAAGCGCAACACGCTGGTGTACATGACGTACAGCGATCGTGTAGTCAGCGGCAGCGCGAAAAACAGCGTGAGCGCCGTGCCGATGCCGGCCGGCACGACGATTCCGGTCAAGTAATCGCCGCTCCGCGGCCACGCTCACTGCGCAAGAACGTATACGCACGTACACGCATGCGTGACCGCAACGGCCGCGGCGCGCTACACTGACCGGTCATGCCGGACAGCAGGATCGCCAGACTTTCACCATGACCGCCCATCGTTTCCAGGATTCCGCCCGCTACTGGCGCACGCCGCTTTTGCCCGGCGCGGATCTGCTCACGGCGGAATATCACGATCACGAGTTCTCGCCGCATTGGCACGATGCGTACACGATTCCCGTGATCGTCGCGGGGGCCGAGGGCTATCGGTATCTCGGCTCGGACTATGTCGCCGAAGCGGGCAGCGTGCCGATCATCAATCCGGGCGAATTGCACACGGGCTCGAAGGCTGTCGAGGCGGGCTGGCGCTATCGCGTGATGTATGCGCCGGTGGATTTCATTCACGAGCTTGCCAACGACGTTGCCGGCAAGCCGCAAGCATTGCCGTGGTTCGCGCCGGGCGTCATCCGCGATCCCGATCTGGCGCAGCGTCTGGCACGCGCTCACTGCCTGCTGGAGGCCGGCGACGATCCACTCGCCGCCGAGGCCGCGATGCTCGACGCGCTGTCCACCTTGCTGGTCCGCTACGCG
This sequence comes from Paraburkholderia sp. SECH2, assembly GCF_030464795.1. Taxonomy (NCBI): domain Bacteria; kingdom Pseudomonadati; phylum Pseudomonadota; class Betaproteobacteria; order Burkholderiales; family Burkholderiaceae; genus Paraburkholderia; species Paraburkholderia sp. SECH2. Next base: position 459,439 of record NZ_JALPRH010000002.1, on the reverse strand, counting down.
CAAACACAGCCGGAAGCGTGGCGCCTCGCCGCCGACGACGCCCGCGTCGCGACAATGCAGGAGCGCCTGACCGGCGACCTCGCCGAAGCTGTCACGTTAGCCGAGGTCGCACGGGCAGCAGGACTCTCGCCCTTCCACGCCGCGCGCCTTTTCACGCAGACCACCGGATTGCCGCCCCACGCATGGCGCAACCAGGTGCGCTTGCAGCGCGCGCTCGCGCCATTGCGCGCCGGCGTTTCCGTGACGGATGTCGCCGCGGCGAGCGGTTTCACGGATCAAAGCCATTTCACGCGCCATTTCCGCCGCATGTTCGGCGTGCCGCCGGGGCGCTGGCAAGGCAACTGACGCACGCTTCGCCCCCACCTACCGCAAGACCACCGCAAGAACGTACAAGCCCCGTCCGCCACCAGTCGCTATGCTTCCCGAATCAAGGAGGCAAGATTGACCCATTCCAACCCAGGCCAGCCCTCAAGCGCAGGCCACTTAAAAGAATTCACCGCCGGCGCGCGCGACATCATCCCGATGATGGTCGGCGCAGCGCCCTTCGGCGTGATCTTCGGCACCCTGGTCGCATCCGGCCCGTTGCATCTATGGCACGGACAGTTGATGTCGCTCGTCGTGTTCGCCGGTTCGGCGCAATTCATCGCGCTGGGCCTGATCGCCGGCCACGCGAGTTTTGCGGTGATCTGGGCGACCACGCTCGTCGTCAACCTGCGTCACGTGCTGTATAGCGCGACGCTCGCGCCACACGTAGCGCACCTGCCCTCTCGCTGGCGCTGGGCGCTCGGCGCGCTGCTCACCGACGAAGTCTTCGCGGTCGCGTGGGAGCATTACCGGCATCGGGAGCCCGGCACGGTCGGCCCGCACTACTTCTTTGGCGCGGGTCTGGCCATGTACCTGAACTGGCAGCTCTGGACCGTCGCCGGCCTGCTGTTCGGCGCGGCCTTTCCGGGCCTGCAGTCGCTCGGGCTCGATTTCGCGATGGTCGCCACGTTCATCGCGATCGTCGTGCCGCAGCTCGTTGCAGTGCGCTATATCGCGGCGGCCGCGACCGCGGGCACGCTGGCTTTCTTCTGGCAGGCGTGGCCGTACAAGCTCGGCCTGCTCGGCGCCGTGTTCGCGGGCGTCGCCATCGGTGTCCTGCTGTCGGCGCCGCGCTTTGGGCGAGGCGCGCGGGGCAATCCCGAATCCTCGCGAGCAGCGTCGCGTGAAAGCCCACAGGGCCCCCGCCGGGACACCCCGAGGAAAACCTCGAAGGAAACCATGGAGGCATCGCGATGAACTACGTCGTTCTGATCCTCGGCATGGCCGCCATTACGTGGGTGATCCGCGCCGCGGTCTTCGTGCTCGGCGACCGGCTGGTGTTTCCGCCGCTCGTGCGCACCGCGCTCGGCTTCGTGCCCGTTACCGTACTGACGGCGATCATCGTCCCGATGGCGGTCTCGCCGCACGGTGCCGACGCCGAACTGACCTGGCGCAATCCGCAACTGGTCGGGGCGCTGGCCGCCATCGTCGTCAGCGCGCTGACGCGGCGACCGCTCCTGACTATCGCGGTCGGCCTGGCAGTCTTTTTTGTCTGGCAAGGCGTTGTGCTTAAATAGGCGCAGCTCATAGCACTGCGAGGTCTACATCCCGCGCCTACGGCGCCCACGTTGCCGCAGGCGCCAAGCGCAGCGGGCTCGCCATGGGGCGGCGCCCGCCTCGCGCTGCCTTCACAAGCGACGCATCCTTCTAAAGCCGCTGCCACTACGCCCCACACCCTTAAGTTTTCCCTGAATCCGCCGATATGAAGTCGAGGTCCGCTCATCGGGATACGTCCCGCTGGTTACGCGGCAACAGGCAGGATTCAACCGCGCTAGCACGGGCGTCGCGTCTCACGGGGTTAGTGCGCGAACCGCCGACATGACAATGCAGCGCGGCAGGACCAAACGGGATAACACATGGGTCAAATCACCCTCACGCTCAAAGACGAGACCATTGCGACGCTGCGCAAGGACTTCGACGCTTTTCTGCGGGTTTCGCTGAAGCTCGATCCGCAGTTCGCGACGCCGTCGTTTGAGGATTTTTTGCGCGCCAAGCTGCTCGACAACATGGTGCCGCTAACCGAACACGCGGTTCAGCGGATGTTGCAGGGTGGCCAGTACGCATGGGCAAAACGCACACTGGACAAGGAATTCCCGGACGTCGTCGCGATTCTGATGAGGCAGGCGGGAGAATTCGGTTTCGGCTTTGCGGCCCGCTCGGAATGGACGCCGGAAGAGCTCACCAAGCAGTGCCGCGACTGGGCGGCGGCCATCGTCAAGGAAGCGGAAGGTGACGCAGTGCTGATCGATCCGCTCGCGGCGCAGATCAAGAGCGCCGCGCAGGACATTCAGGCGCTCGAGGAAGTCATGCAGACGCCGGCCTGGCGTCTGGTGGAATCGCTGCGTCAGCGCGTCTACGAAGCGAAAGTGGCCTGCGAAACAAGCGTGGGCAGCACGGCGCGCGAAAAGCTCGGCGAACTGCGCGGACTCCTGCGCCTCGGCATTTCGCACGGCTCGTTCCAGAAGCAGGAAGCGCAGCAGATCATGGAGTATCTGCGCCTGCTGAAGCCGGAAATCTTCGTCGAAGAACCGTATGACGTGTTCTCACGCCTCGCCGCCTGGCTGCGCAATTTCTTTGTACCGCCGCGTCCGGCGCCGCAACAGCAACAACGGCAGTCGCGGTAAAAGCAGGTTCAGTCCCACATCTTTCTGAGCTTCGCGCCGATCTCGATCTTCGCCTGCGCCGCCGCGGCCAGTCCCGCCGCTGTCGGCGCGCTCGGCACGGGCACGCGCGGCCAAGCGTAGGCGTCGAACAAAGGCATCAGATGCGCCGGAATGAAGCGCGTGCGCGACGCCCACACATGACGGTCGCCCATGTGCGTCTGGTTATGCACGTAAAAGCGCTGCGGCACGACGATATGCAGGTCTTCCTTCGCGCGCGTCATCGCCACGTATAACAGGCGGCGTTCCTCGTCGATTTCCTCTTCGCTGCCCGTGCCGAGATCGGACGGAATGCAACCGTCGACGCCATTCAGCACGAACACGTTGCGCCACTCCTGACCTTTCGCCGAATGGATCGTGGAGAGAATCAGGTAGTCCTCGTCGATCAAAGGCACGCCCGATTCGTCACTGGTGGCGTCGGGCGGATCGAGCGTCAACTCGGTCAGGAAGCGTTCGCGCGACGCATAGGTGCCCGCGATGCTTTCCATCTGCAGCACGTCCGCATGGCGGATCGCTGCGTCCTCATGGTTGCGCTCGAGATGCGGCTCGTACCAGCGCCGCACCATTTCGAAATCGGCCGGCCACGGCGTCTGCCGCCCGTACACGCTCGACATCAGCTTGACGAACGGATGCCAGTCCTCCTGCGCGCGAGCGGGCGGCGCAAAGGCGGCCAGCGCGCCACCGGCGCTGTGGGTGAAATCGGCCGGATCGCCGTCACGCGCCCGCGCCACAACCTCGTCCAGCACCTTCGCAGCGGTGGCAGGGCCGATGCCCGGCAGCAATTGCACGACGCGAAAACCCGCGACACGGTCGCGCGGATTCTCCGCCCAGCGGAGCACAGCGAGCACATCCTTGACGTGCACCGAATCGAGAAACTTCAGGCCGCCGAACTTCACGAACGGCATGTTGCGCCGGGTCAGTTCGATTTCGAGCGCGGCGCTGTGATGCGCGGCGCGAAACAGCACCGCCTGTGACTTGAGCTTCATGCCCTGCTCGCGCGCTTCGAGCACCTGTTCGACGATATAGCGCGCCTGATCCGCTTCGTCGGCAACCGTCACCAGACGCGGGCGCTGCGCCGACGCTTTGTCGGTCCACAGATTCTTCGTATAGCGCTCGCTGGCGAGCTCGATCACCGCGTTCGACGCCGCCAGAATCGGCCCGGTTGAGCGGTAATTGCGCTCGAGCGTGATTTGCCTCGCGGGCGGATTGAAGTGCGCCGGGAAGTCGAGAATGTTGCGCACGGTCGCGCCGCGAAACGAATAGATCGACTGGGCGTCGTCGCCGACCACGGTCAGGCCGCGGCCGTCCGGTTTCAGCGCGAGCAGGATCGACGCCTGCAGGCGGTTGGTGTCCTGATACTCGTCGACCAGCACGTGATCGAAGCGCGCCGACAGATCGGCCGCGATCGCCGGCTCCGCGGCCATATGCGACCAGTAGAGCAGCAAATCGTCGTAATCGAGCACGCTCTGCTTCTGCTTGGCTTCGACGTACGCGGCGAACAGCATACGCAAATCGGCTTCCCACTCGCGGCACCAGGGAAAGGCGCTGTTGAGCACGTCGGCAAGCGACGCGCCGGTATTCACCACGCGCGAGTAGATTGCAAAGCAGGTGCCCTTGGCCGGAAAGCGCCGCTCTTTCGCCGACAAACCGAGCTCGTGGCGCACGAGATTCATCAGGTCGGCGGAATCCTCGCGGTCGTTAATCGTGAAGGCGGGCGCGAGGCCGATCAGGTCCGCGTATTCGCGCAAAAGCCGCGCGCCGACGCTATGGAAGGTCCCGGACCAGGTCAGCCCTTGCGCCAGCGCAGCCCGCGTACCGAGCGCCGCTCCGGCGATGCGCGTGACACGGCGGGTCATTTCGAGCGCGGCGCGGCGTGAGAAGGTCAACAGCAGAATACGGCGCGGATCGGCGCCCTTCACCACCAGATTGGCGACCCGGTGCGCCAGCGTGTTGGTCTTGCCGGAGCCGGCCCCCGCGATCACCAGCAGCGCGCCCGGCGGCGCGTTAGGGCTGTCTGCGCCATATTCGACGGCTTCGCGTTGCGCGTGGTTGAGCTTGGCCAGCCAGGCGGCGGTATCGTTATCTGTACCGGAAGCAGACGGAGGCGAAGATTCAGCGACGGAGAGCACAGTGGATTCGGGTCTGAGGTGGAATTGACGCGGCGACGCATACTGTATATCCATACAAGTATCGGAGACAAGCGACCCTTTTTTCCGTACCGCATCCCAAAAGAAATGGCCCGGACGCATACGCGCTCCGGGCCATTTCATTGCCAGGACACAGCGAGACGTTGACGACGTCCCGCGGCAAGGCTGGTTGAGGCAGCGGCTAAGCTTGTCGCCGCGCCTTGTGGTTCATCAGAACAACTCAGGCTTAGTGCTTCACGTCGGCGCCGTTGTCCTGATCGGACGCCTGGCCTTGCATGTTCATCTTCATTTCGTTGTTGGCTGTTTGCTTGTCAGCCTTCTGGTTGATTTTGGCGTCGCGCACCTGCTGCTTGTACTGCGACTTGGCAGCCTTTTGCTGTTGCGCCAACTCCGCCTTGGACGCCTTCTTCGACGCCTTGTATTCGGCGTTAGCCTGCGCGTTGGCGTCGCGCTTCTGGACCAGCGGATCGGTCGAGCCCGATGCCGTCAGACGCGTCGGCGCCGGCGTCACCGGCTGCACACCTTGCGCGGCCGGAGCCGCAGGCGCGACGTCGGCGCCTTGGGTTTGGACCTGTGCCTGGCCGTTCACACCGGCGGCCGGTTGCGCGGTCTGCGCGAACGCCGCGGTGGCAGCAAAAGCAGTCAGGGCGGTACCGATCAGGAGCGTACGAATCTGAGTCATGGCTAAATCCTCTCTAAGGTTGTTGTGACGCGGGCGCCGTATCCGGTGCGGCACATTGACGTGTGCTTCATGCCATGCGCACCTCGCCCGGTCTATTCGTTGCCGGGAAAAATCCAGCAAGCTTTTCTACAGACCCGCACTTTACGAGTGAAGTTCGTAATAGACGACCGGTGTTACGGAACGTTTCATTTTCTGACAACTACATAACATCTGCTTGCAATCGCCCGAAAACGCTCCGGCAGTACACGGACTACACGCCGACTATTCATTAGGGCAAGCTTGTGGCTTATGATGCGAACCCTTTGCTTGAAGGCGCAAACGCCATGCCCAACCTCGATTTCACACTGACCGGCGACTACGTCGAACTGCACAATCTCCTGAAGATAACGGGGCTTGCGGACAGCGGCGGGTCGGCAAAAATGATGGTCGCGGACGGCGCGGTGACCGTCGACGGCCGGGTCGAAACGCGTAAAACCTGCAAAATCCGCGCGGGCCAGGTCGTGCTGCTGGGCGATACGCGCATCGCGGTGCACGAGGCCTGACGCGCCGAGTCCGAAAACTCGGGGGACCGCGCGCACCAAAATCGTGCCCATTCCATCGACATCCCCGCGCCTAAGCAATAAGCTGTCAGTTTCGACAGACAAACAATCGGCTGACAGCCGCCCTACGCTCCGGTGAGCCCGCGCATTTCGCCGCATCGCTGCCTCACCGGCAGCACGCACGCCCCGCGAATCGGCCGGGCTGCGCCCTCCGCCACGCTGTCGCCCCTTCCGCTTCAAAGCGCTCCATGACTCAATCCGGCTTCACCCGGGTGGCCGCCCGGCCTCCGACCCTGACCCGCCACGCCGCCGACACCGCCCGGCTCGCCGCGCCGCTCGCCATCGCGCAACTTTCGCAAATGGCGATGGGCGTCACCGACACGATCCTGCTCGGCTCGCTCGGCCCCGACGCGCTCGCCGCCGGCGGCCTCGGCGCCAATCTGTTCTTCGTTGTGGTGACGCTGCTGCAGGGCGTGCTTACCTCCGTCAGCGTCAGCGTGTCGCATGCGCGCGGCGCGCAGGACGAAGGCCGCGTGCCGCATATCTACTGGACCGGCTTTGTGCTGTCGGTGCTGCTGTCGGTGCCCGCGTTCTTCCTGCTGTCGTTCGCCACGCCGATCCTGCTGGCCTTCGGCGAACCCGCGCTGCTCGCGCACAACGTCGGCGAATACGCAGCGGTGCTGCGCTGGGGTTCGCTCGGCAGTCTGATCGGCGTCGGCCTGATGCGCTCGTTCCTGCCGGCCATTGGCGCGGCCAAGCGGCTCCTGTGGGTGTCGCTCATCAGTGTGTTCGTCAATGGCTTTCTCAACTACGGGCTGATTCACGGCGTCTACGGACTGCCTCGCCTGGGCTTTCTCGGTTCTGCGGCGGCCACCTCGATCACCGTCTGGCTGAGCGCGCTCGTGCTGATGGCCCTGTTGCATCTGCGGCCACGCTATAAGCATTTCGTCGTCGCGACGCGGCCGAACGTGCCGTTGATGGGCGAGCTGTTCGGCATCGGCTGGCCGGTCGCGATCACCTATGGCGTCGAATCGACGCTGTTCCTCGCCACTGGCCTGATGGTCGGCCTGCTCGGCGAGTCGCAACTGGCCGCGCATCAGATCGCCTTGAACGTCGCCTCGGTGGCCTTCATGGTGCCGCTCGCGATCGGTCAGGCAGCCAATGTGCGGGTCGGCTACTGGTCCGGCGCCGGCCAGCCGCTCGCCGCGCGCCACGCGGGTTTCGTCGCGCTCGCGCTCGGCGTCGGCTTCATGACGCTGTCGGGCATCGTGCTGATCGCCGCGCCGCACTGGATCGTTGGCCTCTATCTGCATCTCGACGACCCGGCCAACGCCGCGACGGTGACGTTGGCGAGTTCGCTGCTCGGCGTGGCGGCGATCTTCCAGATCGTCGACGGCATGCAGACGGTCGGTTCAGGTTGCCTGCGCGGTCTGAAGGACACGCGCGTGCCGATGATCGCCGCGACGTTCGGCTACTGGGTCATCGGCTTTCCGACCGGTTACGTGATGGCATTTCACTTCGGGCTGGGCGCGCGCGGTTTGTGGTGGGGACTCGCGGCCGGCCTTGCCAGCGTCGCGCTGCTGATGACGCTGCGCTTTCACAAACTGAGCTTGCGGCGCGTGCCGGTTATGCCGGGCACGCCACCTGCCCCTTCGGCCTGAAGTCACCTGAAGTCACCTGAAGTCACCTGAGGTGAGCCTGCGGTCGGCCTTAACCCGGCATGTCGCGGATGGTTGCGCCCGCAACCATCGTTTCCCGGCAAACACGCCGCGAACGGTAAAATGCGCCCTCTGGCAAAACCGCGCGCACCCGCGCGATGCCACGCGCGCGCCTCACGAAGGCCCGCGCCGCCTGGCGGCCCGACACCCGCCGCCAGCATCCGCCGCTCCTCGCGAGCGGCGCCCCGAGCATGCACCGCGCCTCGCGCCATGCCACCCGACCGACCGCCGAATCTCGCTACAAAACATAACCAAGGACCACCCGTCATGCTTGCCCGCGTCACCCGTTTATTTCCGCTCTGGGCCGTGCTCGTTTCGATTGCCGCATACTTCTCGCCCGCCTCGTTCACCGGTATTGCGCCGCACGTCACCACCCTCCTGACGATCATCATGCTGGCCATGGGCGTCACGCTCTCGGTGGCCGATTTCCAGCGCGTCTTCACCCGACCCGCGCCGGTCGTTGCCGGCATCGTGCTGCATTACCTCGTGATGCCGCTCGCCGCGTGGGTCATCGCCAAGGCACTGCGCATGCCGCCAGATCTGACCGCCGGCATGGTACTGGTAGGCAGCGTGGCAAGCGGCACGGCGTCGAACGTGATGATCTATCTGGCGCGCGGCGACGTGGCGCTATCGGTGACGATCAGCGCGTTGTCTACGCTGGTCGGCGTATTCGCGACGCCGCTGCTCACGCGTCTTTATGTGGATGCATCGATTGCCGTCGACGTGCACGGCATGCTGATGAGCATCCTGCAGATCGTCGCGCTGCCGATCGTGGTCGGCCTCATCGTCAACCAGTTGTTCAACAAGGCGGTGCGCAAGATCGAACCGATCTTGCCGCTGATCTCGATGGTCGCGATCGTGCTGATCATCGGCGCGGTGGTGGGCGGCACGCAGAAGAGCATCGCGTCGGTAGGCCTCGTGGTCATGCTGGGCGTGGTGCTGCACAACGGTATCGGTTTGCTCGGCGGCTACTGGGGCGGCCGTCTGCTCGGCTTCGACGAAGCCGTCTGCCGCACGCTCGCTATCGAAGTGGGTATGCAGAACTCGGGACTCGCGGCAACACTCGGTAAGCTGTATTTCACGCCGATCGCGGCGTTGCCGGGCGCGTTGTTTTCGGTGTGGCACAACCTGTCCGGCTCGCTGCTCGCGGGATATTGGGCAGGCCGTCCCGCGAAAGGATCGACGCATCCGGATGGCGAGCGCGCCTTGAACGTCGAGCGCGGATAATCGCGAACCTGCGACGCGCCCCGTAGCTACACGGAAGATCGAAAGCCCGCACGCCTGATTCCCCTTAGAATGCATTTCTCGACAGCGTAAGCGCGCTATCCGCGCTGCCGCGATGAGAAGCGTGCAACCCAGGGAGAGCCGGCGTGTCGTGGCATCAAAATCAAAATCAAGATCAGACCGCATCGCATCGCAAGTGCGCGTTCATCACGCCCAGCAGGAAGACCTCGTGGGAGACGACGAGACATTTCTTCCTGCTGTGTTGCGCAACGGCATTTCTGACCGCTTGCGCGACCAAGCCGCCCGCCACCGCGTTCGACCGTCCGGTCACCCACGCACTGCCCGCCACTGAAACAACGCCGCTTCACACGGCCCTTGCGCCACTCGAAGCCGCGCACCCGGGTCAGACCGGTTTCCGGGTGCTCGCTAGCGGCACCGACGCCTTGCAGATGCGCATTGCGCTCGCACGCGCGGCGACGAAAACCCTCGACATGCAGTACTACATCGCCAACGAGGACACCACCGGCAAGCTGCTGCTCGGCGCAGCGCTCTATGCGGCCGATCACGGTGTGAGAGTACGCATGCTGGTCGACGATCTGAACTTCAAGGACATTGACCAGACCATGGCGGGTCTGAACTCGCACGACAACATCGAGGTCCGTGTTTTCAATCCGTTCGGCAGCGCGCAGGAAGGCGTATTCGAACGCACTACGAACGTGTTCACGCAGATCGGCCATTTCACGCGCCGCATGCACAACAAGTCGATGATCGCCGACAACCAGTTGGCTATCGTCGGCGGCCGCAACCTCGGCGACGAATATTTCAGCGCGAGCGAAACGCTGCAGTTCCGCGACCTCGACGTGCTGGCCGCCGGCCCGGTCGTCGCCGACGTCTCCGCCAGTTTCGACGACTACTGGAACAGCAGCATCGCCTATCCGCTGCGGGCTTTGAACAAGCAGAAGTTCGATGCAAAGGAACTCGACCAGACGCGCGACGATTTACGCCAGCACTGGCGCACCAACGCCGACCCGTACAACGCGAAACCGCTGAACGCTACGCCGCTCGCCACGCAGATTGCCCAGGATCAACTTGGCTTGACGTGGGCGCCGGCCGAATTCAAGGCAGACTTGCCGGAGAAAATCGAACATCCATCGCCGGACTACGTCAGTCCGCCAATGCAGCGGCTGGGCGAGCTGATGCACGACGCACAGAAGGATTTTCTGATTATTTCGCCCTACTTCGTACCGCACCAGAGCGGCGTCAAGGCGGCCGGCGAACTGACGCATCGTGGCGTGCGCATCGCGGTGCTGACCAACTCGCTCGCCGCGACGGATGCGGTAGCGGTGCAGGCCGGCTATAGCCCCTTCCGCGTACCGCTGCTACAACAGGGCGTGGAATTGTATGAATTCAAATCGCAGCAGAGGGAGCGGCGCGTCGGTTTCGGCGGATCCAGCTCGCGAGCCAGCCTGCACGCAAAAACCTATGTCATCGACCACAAGATCCTCGTGATCGGCTCGATGAATCTCGATCCGCGCTCAGCCAATCTGAACACCGAGCAGACACTGGTCATCCACAGCCCGGCACTCGCCGAACAGGTCGCGCAGATCTTCGAACGCGCCATTGCGCCCGAAGCCAGCTACCGCGTCACGCTCGCCGACGCGGCGCAACTCGCCTATCTGCGCTCGATCGGCGCGCCCCTCTCGCCGCTCGTCTGGACCGACGTCGAAGACGGCACGCGCCGCACCTATATCTTCGACCCCCAAGCGGGTTTTTACCGGAACGCGCTAACGGGTCTATTCTCCTTATTGCCTGTCAACGCAGAACTTTAAGAAGCGGAGTTAAACCATGGCTGAAGACGTACGAGTGGAGCGCGATACGTTCGGTGAAATCGCCGTACCGAACGCTCGTCTATGGGGCGCGCAGACCCAGCGCTCGCTGCAGAATTTCCGCATTTCGTCCGAAAAACAATCGCCCGAACTGATCACCGCGCTGGCGGTCATCAAGCGCGCCGCCGCCGAGGTCAACCAGGGTCTGGGCGTGCTCGACGAGAACAAGGCGAAGGCGATCATGCAGGCGGCCGACGAGATCATCGACGGCAAGCATCCTGAAGAATTTCCGCTCGCGGTCTGGCAAACCGGGTCCGGTACGCAGACCAACATGAACCTCAACGAGGTGATCGCGAATCGCGCGAGCGAGCTGCTCGGCGGCGAGCGCGGCGAAGCGCGCAAGGTGCATCCGAACGACGATGTGAATCGCGGCCAGTCGTCGAACGACGTGTTTCCGACTGCAATGCACGTGGCCGCCGCCTATGCGATCGTCAAGCATCTGCTGCCCGCGCTGAAGACGCTGCGCGAAACGCTCGACGGCAAGGCAAAAGCCTTCGCGGACATCGTCAAGATCGGCCGCACGCATCTGCAGGACGCTACGCCGCTGACGCTCGGCCAGGAGTTTTCGGGCTACGTCGCGCAACTCGATCATGGCATCCGTCACGTGGAATCGGCGTTGCCGCATTTGTACGAACTCGCCCAGGGCGGCACGGCGGTCGGCACCGGTTTGAACGCGCATCCACAGTTCGCCGACAAGGTGGCGGCCGCGATCGGCAAACTGACCGGCTTGCCGTTCGTCTCCGCGCCGAACAAATTCGAAGTGATGGCCGCGGCCGATGCGCTGGTGTTCGCGCACGGCGCGTTGAAGACGGTGGCGGCGAGCCTGAACAAGATCGCCAACGACATCCGCTGGCTTGCAAGTGGCCCGCGTTGCGGCCTCGGCGAACTGTCGATTCCGGAGAACGAACCGGGCAGCTCGATCATGCCGGGCAAGGTCAATCCGACTCAATCCGAAGCCTTGACGATGCTGTGCGCGCAAGTGTTCGGCAACGACGTCGCGGTGAATATCGGCGGTGCGAGCGGCAACTTCGAGTTGAACGTGTTCCGGCCGATGATTGCGCACAACGTGCTGCAATCGGTCCGTTTGCTCGCCGACGGCGCGCACAGTTTCAACGACAACTGTGCAGTGGGGATCGAGCCGAATCGCGAGCGCATCGAGACATTGCTGAACGAATCGCTGATGCTGGTGACGGCGCTCAATCCGCACATCGGTTACGACAAGGCCGCGCAGATTGCAAAGAAGGCGCACAAGGAAGGTACGACGCTGAAGGCGTCAGCGCTCAAGCTCGGCTATGTCACCGAGCAGCAGTTCGACGAATGGGTGCAGCCGAAGGATATGGTCGGGCATTCGGCGGGGTGATTGCCGGCGGGATCGGCAGGAGCCTGGCCGGTCTGGCAGATTCGCTGACGTGATTGCAAATAGCAGGCCGCGCGGACGCAATGTTCGCGCGCCCTGTTGTGCATGCTTCTGGCAAGCGGCGGCACGTCTTCCGCAAGGCGTGCCGATGCCGCCCGAGGCGCCGCTTAAACCTTCCCCTGCGCCACTTCTTCCGGCTTTAGTTCGACGATCGCGTCGAGCGCGTCTTTCACGTCCATCGCGTACCTGGCAAGGCGCTTCTGTTCATCCGTTTCCGGGACGAACGCCGGCACCGGCACCGGGTGGCCGTTCTCGTTGACGGCGACCATCACCACCAGGCAGTCCGTGGTTTGCAGCAGCTCGCCGCCCTTCGGATCGCCCGCCTGCACCGAGACGTGGATGTGCATGCTGGTACGCCCCGTCGCCACGACCCGCGCGCGCAGTTCAACCAGGTTGCCGACCAGGATCGGCCGGCGAAAACGGATATTGCCGACGCTGACCGTCACGCAGTAGCGCCCCGACCACACCGCCGAGCACGCGTACGCGGTTTCGTCGATCCACTTCATCAACGCGCCGCCATGCACCTTGCCGCCGAAGTTGACCGAGCTGGGCTCGGCGAGAAAGCGGAAGGTGGTTTCGGAACGGTCCAGGGGCGCTAAGGCAGGGGTGCTCATCTTGACTCCGGTCAATCGGACGCATTTAAAGGAGGCGATTATACGAGCGCAATATTGACTCCGTCGCGGATCGGGTGGGGACATGTGGCCGAATTTCGGCCTGGACGAGCGAAATTCTTTCGTTTTACTTTCGTTTGGCGACCTGTTTAACTCGCCGCCACAAGCGCAGAAACCGCCGCGCGCTGCGGCACGACCGCCGACTCGAACCGCTCCCGATACTCGAGCGGCAACACGCCGAAGCGCCGCACGAAGGCTCGCCTCAAATTCTGCTCGCTGCCGAAGCCACAATCGAGCGCAATCCGCTTCAGCGGCCGGCGCGACTCCGCCAGCGCCCGCGCGGCCGCCTCCAGCCGCAGTGCCGACACCGTTTTAGCCGGCGTGCGGCCCACCTCGTCGACGTAGCGCCGCGCGAAAGTCCGTGGACTCATCTGCGCACGCTCGGCCAGCCGCTCGACCGACAGGTCGTCGCGCAAATGGCCCGCCATCCAGCTATGCAGCGCTTCGAACGGTCCGCCCGCCGACGCCTGTGCAGCAAGCGCCGCGCTGAATTGCGACTGGCCGCCGGGCCGCTTCATGAACACCACGAGCCGCCGCGCCGCCTGCATCGCGACCGCATGGCCGACATCTTCTTCGATCAGCGCCAGCGCCAGATCGATGCCCGCCGTCACACCCGCCGATGTCCAGACGACGCGCTTTCCCTCGCCATGGCCCACATCGCGGATAAAGATCGGATCAGCGTCGACCTGTACGTTGGGAAAGCGCTGCGCGAGATGCGGCGCTTCCCGCCAATGGGTGGTCGCCCGGCGGCCGTCGAGCAGGCCCGCCGCGGCGAGATAGAAGGCGCCCGTGCAGACTGAACACACGCGCCGCGCCTCCGGCGCACGCCGCCTGATCCACGAGACGAGTTCCGGCTGCAACGTGCAGTGTTCGTCGATTGGGACGCCGGGGACGATCAGCGTGTCGATCGGTTGGTCGTCGAGTGAATCGAGCCGTTCGGTGACGACCGGCAGACCCGGAAAGGTTTGCAGCACGCCGCCGTCGATCGATGCGACCGTCGTGCGATAGGCGACCGGCTCGGCGGCGTTGCCGGACTTGCCCGCCGCAGCCGCCATCGTCAACTCTGCGCGCCAGAACGCCTCAAGCGGCCCGCATGCATCGAGCAGCACGAGATCAGGAGCGACCGCGAAAACGATATGACGTACCGTCATCAGGACACCCCCGCCGCAAGTTGCCGCTTCCGCGACCACGCATACGCCAGCGTAGCCAACGCCGCCATCCCCAGCAGCGGAAAGATCGCGGCATTGATCGTCGCCCAGCCGAAGCGCGCCAGCAATTGCCCGGCAAACAGCGAGCCCAGCGCGGAAAACGCAAACGTCGTGAATTCGCTGGTCGCCTGCGTCTTGGCCCGCTCGGACGGCCGGTACGATTGTGCGAGCAGCGTCGAGCCGCCGACGAACATGAAATTCCACCCCACGCCGAGACAGGCGAGCGCCGCGTAGAAGTGCGGCAGATCGGTCGAGCGCAGCGCCAACACACCGCACAGCGCCGACAGCACGATCCCCGCACCGATCACCGGCAGCACGCCAAAGCGCCGGATCAGCCGCGCGGAAAACAGCGACGGCGCGAACATGCCGACGAGGTGCCATTGGATGATCGCCGCGCCGTCGCCGATCGTGTGGCCGCACGCCACTGCCGCAATCGGCGTCGCGGTCATCACGAACATCATCACGGCGTAGCCGAGCGCGTTATTGGCGAGCGCCGCTGCAAAGATCGGCTGTCGCACGATTTCGCCGAGCGGCCGCGCCGTTTCGTGCGTCACGGCCGCACTCGCGGACGGTGCGGCGTCGCGATACAGCAGCGCCAGCATGGCAATCGATACGAGCCCGAAGCCGGTGACGAGCGCATAGGAGCCGGCGAACGCGACCGGCGCGAGCCAGTCCTTGCTCCATGCGGCGAGCAGTGGTCCGCAGACGGCGGCCACCACGCCGCCGGTGAGCACCGTCGAAATCGCGCGGCTTTTGCCTTCGATTCCCACCGCATCCGCGGCCGCCAGCCGGTAGTACTGCGCGAACGCCTGGAACACGCCGACGGTCGCCGTACCGGCGCAGAACGCCCAGAAGCTGTGATGAAAGATCGCCCACACGGAGACGGCCCCGCCCAGCGCGCCGACACCGGCGCCGAGCATGAAGCCCGCGCGCCGTCCGATGCGCGCCATCAGGAACGACGCGAAGATGGTGGTCAGTGCGGCGGCGACGGTAATCAGTGAAAACGGCAGCGTCGCAAGCGCCTTGTCATCGGCAAGCGTGTAGCCGACCAGACCGGTCAAGGTCAGATCGATCGAGACCGATGAGGTGTAGAGCGCCTGGCAGACCGCCAGCACGCGCGCGGCGCGCCGGCTATGAGGATCGGAGTGGCCGGAGTCGGTTTGCGTGCCGGCAAAGGACGAAGCGGCAGAGGGAGCAGCGGGTGGCGGCATCGGTAGGCCTCAAACGGCGAAAGTGGCGATGCCTGGATCGTCACATGGCCGGAGGTGGCAGGAATGACAATGATGCATCAATTCCAGCCAATCGCCGCACTCGGCCACCTGAAAATGTGGCCGCGCGCCTCGCGCTTACTTGCGAACCGTAATACCTTCGTCGATCGTGCCGTACATCGTGATGCTGCCCGTGCCTGCACCCGAGCTCGAGCCGGAACCGCCCTGCGCGCACGCGCTGAACAACAGAACCGCGACAGCGGCGGCAAGAAGAAATTTCATGACAGCGTGTTCCGGCAAAGACAGAGTTCGATTCTAGCCTGGCGGCCCAACGCGACGTCAAAGCGGCATCGCCGCGCCGAAGCGCAGAAACAGCGCCTTATCGAAGCGCCCACCAGCCGGCCCTTCCCGCCGGATTTTCGTAGCCACTGCATTCGACGATTCACGCTAAGCTGAAACATCGAATACAGCAGCCGGATACAGTGGACTGCATGGCGCCTTGCCCGCGCCGCCAACCGGAGACGCCTGATGCCCACCACTCTCACCGACGAACAGAATCACTTCCCCGGCTTGAGCCGCATCGGTGCGCTGCTCGCCGATCCCGGCCGCGCCGCGATGCTGTGGTCGCTGATGGACGGCAGCGCCCGCCCGGCCGGTGAACTGACGATGATCGCCGGGCTCTCGCCGTCGGCAGCCAGCGCTCATCTGGCGCGTCTCACCGACGGCGGCCTGCTCGCGCTCGAAGTGCGCGGCCGGCATCGCTATTTCCGCATCGCCTCGCCGGATATCGCCGCCTCCATCGAAGCGCTCGCCAACGTCGCGCAGGTCAGCGCGCCGCAACGGGCCGTGCCGCGTCCAGTGCGCACCGTGCCGGTCGACATGCGCTACGCCCGCACCTGCTACGACCATATGGCGGGAGAATTGTCGGTGCGGGTGTTCGAGCGGCTGGTCGAACGCGGTCTGCTGACGCTGCACGGCTCCTCGCTCGAAGCCACGACCGACGGCGCCGCCCGCTTCGCCGAATGGGGCATCGATATGTCCACCCAGAAGAGCCGCCGGCGCCGCTTCGCCTGCACCTGTCCCGACTGGAGCGAACGGCGTCCGCACCTGGGCGGCGCGCTCGGCGCCGCGCTGCTCGATTCGTGGTCGGCGCATGGCTGGGTCGAACGCACTGAGCGGCCGCGGATCTTGCGCATCACCCCGGCAGGCCACCGCCATTTCGACGCGTTCCTGGCCGCTTGAAACACGCTTAACTGATTGACGCGATTACAGAATTTGCGCATTCAGCTTACGAAACGCCTTATCGAGACCTTTTGTTACACGCTCGTGGGGAAGCCTTACAAAAGTGGGGGCCTTGAAACAAACCGCAAGGGTAGAGTGACTCTCACGGATGCCGCACAATGCGCGTCCGTCGGAGCCAAATCATGAGAACAGTAACCACACCCCAACAATCGAAACGTCGGATCACCGGCTACACACTGATCGCCGCCGCGGCGTTCCTGTTCGCGGCGCAAGCCACCCTCGCGCAGGAAGCCGAACAGGCGCCGCCAGAGGCTGCTTCACAACAGAACACCGATCCGCCTGGGCGTATTGCACGTCTGAACTACACGGCCGGCGCCGTGACCACCGAACCGGCCGGCGCAACCGACTGGTCATACGCACAGATCAATCGCCCGCTCACTACCGGCGATCAGTTGTGGAACGATCAGAACGCACGCTCCGAACTGCACATCGGTTCGACGGCCGTGCGCCTCGGCCAGTCCACCAGCCTCGACATCCTCAATCTCGACGACAACAGCGCGCAGCTGAAGGTCGCTCAGGGCACGTTGTCGGCACGCGTGCGCGAACTGGCGCCGGGCTCCACCTATGAAATCGACACGCCGAATGTGGCGCTCGGCCTGAACGGCCCCGGCGACTATCGCGTCGACGTTGCGCCGGACGGCAGCAGCACCACCGTCACCGTGCGCAGCGGCAGCGCGACCGTGTACGGCGACAGCGGCCAGGTGCCGGTCGCGGCCGGCCAGCAGATCCGCTTTGCCGGCACCAACCTGCAACAGGTCGCCGACAACGGCGCGCCTGGTCTCGACGGCTTCGATCAATGGGCAGCGAGCCGCGACGCAGCGGAAGACCGCTCGGTGTCGGCGCGCTATCTGTCGCGCGACATCCCCGGCTATCAGGACCTCGACGCCAACGGTACGTGGCGCAGCAGCCCGCAGTACGGTGAAGTGTGGGTGCCGCGCGCGACACCCACAGGGTGGGCGCCTTATCACGACGGCCATTGGGTATGGCAAGCGCCGTGGGGCTGGACCTGGGTCGACGACGCGCCGTGGGGCTTCGCGCCCTACCACTACGGCCGCTGGGCCTACGTCGACGACTCGTGGGCGTGGGTGCCGGGACCAGTCGTGGTCAGCGAACCGCCTGTCTACGCACCCGCACTGGTTGCCTTCGTGGGCGGCGGTGGCGGCGGAGTCGACTGGGGCGTGAGCCTGGCGATTGGCGGTGCGGTCGCGGCCGGCGTCGCGTGGTTCCCGCTGGGCCCGGGCGAACCGTGGCACCCGCACTGGGGCGATCACGATCATTGGAGCCCGGGTTACTACAACCGCGTCAACAACACGACGGTCGTCAACAACTACAACCGCAACGTGACGAACGTGAATGTGACCAACATTCACAACACGTACATCAACTATCGCGCGCCGGGTGGCGTGACCGCGGTGCCGGCGACGGCCTTCGTGCATGGTCAATCGGTGGGCCGCTTCGCGCAGAAGGTTGACCCGCAGCAGTGGCGCAACGCGCGGATCAATCCGGGTGGTCCGGGGATCGCGCCGGTGAAGGAAAGCTTCGGACCGGGCCTGCGTAACGCGAATTACCGTCCGCCGGCCGGCGCGATGGCGCGCCCGGTCGTGGCTACCCGCAGTCCGGCCGTGCCGGCGGCGTACCACGACAGCCTTGCGCAACGTTTTGCGCAGAGCGGCGGACGAGTGCCAGGCGCGGGCGCGCCGATCGTGCGAACCTCGGTGCCGGCTCACATGGCGGGCGGTCCTGGGGCCATGCCGGTGCAGAACGTGCGGGTCGTGCAGTCGCATATAGCAGGACGGACACCGGGTGCAGCGCCGGGTGCACCGGGTGTGCCGGGTGCGCCTAATGGCATGCAGCAGGCTGGTCAGCGGCCGGGCGAAGCGCCGGTCAACGGTCAACCGCAACGCGGCGGCGAACCACAGGCGCGGCCAGGCATGCCGCCGCAAATGGCCAACGTGCATCAGCAACCCACCGAGGCTGCTCATCCGTCCAATGGTGTGCCCCGTCCGCCGCAAGCGAACGGCGCGAACCCGAACGCTTTCGCGCAGCAGCACGGCGCGCCGATGCAAGCAGGTCAGCAACCGGGCGCAGAAGGAAGGCACGAGCCTGCATGGACGCAGCCGCATACGCCGATGGCCCAGCAGGCGCAGCAGCACGGTGCCCCGCAGGAACAGGCTCGCCAGCCGGAGGCACGTCCTGGGCCGCAGCAACAGGTTCAGCGCCAGCCAGAAGCGCAGCCGCCGCGCGCACCTGAAGTGCACGCCCAGCCGCAACAGATGCAGCAGGCGCAGCAGCAACCGCGTCAGGAATATCGTCCGCAGCCGCAACAGGTACAGCAGCCGCGTCCTGAACCGCAACCGCAGCAAGTGCAGCAGCCACGTCCGGAGCCGCGCCCGCAACCGCAGCAGGTACAGCAGCCGCGCCCTGAGCCGCGCCCGCAACCGCAACAGGTGCAGCAGCCGCGCCCTGAACCGCGCCCGCAACCGCAACAGGTGCAGCAGCCGCGCCCTGAACCGCGTCCGCAGCAGGCGCAGCAGCCGCGCCCCCAGCCGCAACCGCAGCACGCCGACCAGCATTCGAGCGGCGGCAATCGTGACGAGCATCACAAAGGCTAAAGGTTACGCGCGCAGCTAGATGCGCTGACAACCCGATAGCCGGAAAGCGGCAAGAAAAAACCCCCGCGATTCGCATCGCGGGGGTTTTTTTCTTTGAGCAGCCTGCGAGCAGATGCTCAGCGCGCGTTCACGCTCAGACCGCCATCGGCGCCGTGAGCGGCTCGTGATGCCGGTAGCCGACCAGCGAGAAGTCCGACGGCTCGATCTTCTCGAGCCATTCCGGCTCATACACGCCCGTTTTCGCATAGTCCGGCACACGGTCCGAGATCGCGAAAGCCGGGCTTTCATAAGGCTCGCGCGTGAGCTGTTGCTGCAGCATGTCGAGCTGGTTCTCGTAGATGTGTGCGTCGCCGATGAAGTAGGTAAACCAGCGCGGCGTATAACCCGTCAGCCGGCCCACCAGATGCAGCAACGCCGCGCCTTCGGTCAGATTGAACGGCGTGCCGAGGCCAACGTCGTTGCTGCGGATGTACAAACACAGCGAAATTTCTCGCCGCGCAACATTCGGCAGGAACTGATAAAGCAGGTGGCAAGCCGGCAGCGCGATCTGGTCCAGCACGGCGGGGTTCCAGGCATGAAACAAAATTCGCCGGTCGGCCGGGTTCTGCATGATCGTGTCGAGGCATTGCCGCAACTGGTCGATCGCCTTGTACAGCAGCACCTTGGGGCTGCCGTCTTCCTCGAATTCCGTCACGACCTGGAAGCCACGCGCCGTGGCGTCGGCCAACTGCGCGGCGGCGGCTGCGTCCAGCACCTTGTAGGCCGGCCACTGGCGCCACTGCACGCCATACACGTCGCCGAGATCGTCCGGGCCCTGGCGATACGGATTGGCGAGCCATTGCGGATTCTGGTTGGCGTTCGCGTCCCACACCTTGCAGCCCAGATCGCGGAAATCCGCGGCGCTGCGCGAGGCGCGCAGAAAACCGACCAGCTCGCCCACTGCCGACTTGAACGCCAGTTTTTTCGTGGTGACGGCGGGAAAGCCCTGCTGGAGGTCGAAGCGCAACATGGCGCCTGGCATGCTGATGGTGCGGATGCCGGTGCGGTTCTCCTGCCACGTGCCGGTGTCGAGAATCGTGCGGACGAGGTCGAGGTATTGTTTCATGCGGGTTCCTTCGACGAAGCGCGCGCCTGGTCAGGCACACACGCCACGGAGATTGAGCGGAAAACCCGATTTTAACAAGCGCAGCCGGACGGCGCCCGGTCGAGGCGCGCCGCGGAGAAAATATCGGTGGCTGAGGGGCCACTAACTGGGCCACTGAGCGGGCGCTAAGTGGACAACGACGCCCGTCAGAGATGCGGTACCGAGGCCGGCAATTCGCCGTGCGGCGTGACCAGCGGTTCGCCTTCCATATGGCGCATGCCGTGCGAGCACAGCAGGCGATACAGCGTCACGCGTGAAATGCCGAGTTCCTGCGCGGCGTCGCCGAGACGGCCGCGATGACGCAGCAGCGCGAGCTCGATGGCCTGGCGTTCGGCCGCTTCGCGCGCCTGCGCGAGCGAGACCGGCACGATCTCCACATACTCGGCCAACTCGAGATCACGTGCCGTGATCGCGCGCCCTTCCGACATCACGATGGCGCGCCGCACGCGATTGATCAACTCGCGCACGTTGCCCGGCCAGCCGTAGTTATGCAGCGCCGCGATGGCGTCGGGCGCGAAACCGCGCAGACGGCGGCTTGCATCTTTCTTGAAACGTTCCAGCATGTGCCGCGCAAGCAGTTCGATATCCTTACCACGTGCACGCAACGGCGGTTCGTCGATTTGCAGCACGCACAGACGGTGATACAGATCGGAGCGGAACCGTCCTTCGATCATCGCGGCCGTCATATCTACGTGCGTTGCCGAAATGATGCGCACGTCGACGTCGATTGAACCGTGGCCGCCGAGCCGCTCCACCTTGCGCTCCTGCAGGAAGCGCAGCAGGCTCGCCTGGCTTTCGAGCGGCAGATCGCCGATTTCGTCGAGAAACAGCGTGCCGCCGTTGGCCGCTTCCACGCGGCCGATCTTGCGCTGGTTGGCGCCGGTGAACGCGCCGCGCTCATAGCCAAATAGTTCGGATTGCAACAGATGTGGGGGAATCGCGCCGCAGTTGATCGGCACAAAAGGTGCATTACGGCGCGCCGAGCGTTCGTGGATCGCGACCGCGGTCAGCTCCTTGCCGGTGCCCGACTCGCCTGAGATAAATACCGGCGCGTCGGTCATGGCCACTTTGCGGATCGAGCGGAACAGCGCCAGCATCGCGTCGCACGAACCGACCATTTCACCTTCGGCGCCTTGAGAAGCGTCGTTCGAAGCCGGCTCGCCGAGCGAAATCATGCCGTATGCATGACCGACCGAATCCACGATCCTGTCGCCCGAGTACGGCACCGTTACATAGTCGAAACAATAGTCCCGCACGAGCCGGCGCAAGGCCGCGTCCTGCAATTGTCCAGGCGTGGTTGCCGCAACCCAGCCGACGTTCGGCATGGTCAGACAGGACTCGAAGGCGGCGATTTCGTGTGGCTGAAAATCACTAGACAGATCGAGCAAGCCGCCCGCTGCCATTCCGGCGCGAACAGCACGGCGCACATCGCGCGCCGACCCCACGACTTCGACATGCCAGCCGCGCTGATGGAAGCGAGTATTCAGTTCCGCGCTCGGATCGCGTGAAACGTAAATCAGTTGCCGCGTTGCGGGTTCCATTATTCAGATCCTCTCGTCAACGAACGTTAAGGATGACGCACGCACCTGAACTTCAGTTCAGACACGCTGACTCGTTCGGGATTCGCGATATAGCAAAAACCGAACGGCCATTCCATTCCGTGCGGACAGCTGATCCCCAAGAAAGCGGCGTGTGTGTTTGAGACGGCCCGTTAGCGGGCTTTTTTAAATCTGAAGCTGTTTTCGAGAGCTTACTATACACGCGCCGCTTGGAAAACAATTATGCGAATTTAATCGGGGACCCCTTGCCCAGCAAGGCCAAGCGGCCAATAAATAGTTATTCAGCTTATGAATAAAAGCATTGTGGAAGCGCTTTTCCTAGCGTAGACCCGAAGGTACTTCATACCGTCGGATTTAACGAATTACAGGTATTTTCTGCCTGCCGTTTCAGCACTGAAACGTTTTTGTCCGATTTCTTACCTGTTACTCCGCGGTATGCGGGTCACATCCAGACGCACCAATGGATTGCGACTCATGGCACACGTTTCGCTAAATGCTGTGCACCAAGGAGACACATCATGCGACTCGCTTTCCGCATCGACCTGAGCAGCATTGCACCTTGCGCCGCACTATGCGCCGCCGCGGTGACCTTGACCGTGCTGTCCGCTGGCGTCAATGCACAGGAATTCGCGCTGCCTCAATCCGCCACGATGGCCGAAACCGCCGATGCCGGTTCCGCCACCCTCGCGAGCACGACGCTCGCAGCGGTGGCCTCGCCGACCACGACGGTTGCGGATGTCACGCATACGACAAGCGCCGCCGCGGTGGACAACACCGTGGCCGCCACGAACGACAGCGCCGCGCCCCGCAGCGATCTGGCCGGCAACGCGCTGAGCATTTCCGCCGACGCCGCGTCTATGACCGATCTCGTGCTGGACGATCAGGCGCTGTCCCACCAACGCGGCGGCTTCGGCGGCATGTTGATGGTTTCAGCAACGCCGCAACTGATGCGCGGCTTTAACAACAGTGGCAACGGCGTAACGCTGTGGGACGAAATTGCCCCGCCGTCGCAGTTGCCGGTTCCCGTCGACGTCGCCCGCTCCGCTCAAGGCAACGTCACGAGCTACCAGAGAAATTAGCACGACGCGCCGCTCGCTGCCCAAGACCGCACCGACCGATCGTCCGCCCGCAAGGAACTGACATGAACGCCTCAACCCAGAAGCCGAACAGCAGCCGCCCCTCGGCAGCCGTGCTGTGCGCGCTGCTCGGCGTGCTCGCTGCCGGCGCCGTAACGAGTGCCGCCGCGCAGCAGTTGACGCAGCCGGGCAACCTCATTATCGAGCGCGACATCACGCCACGCGATGCGTTCGTGCCGGTGCCGAAGAGCCAGGACCCGATCGCGGTCCAGGTCCAGACGTTCCCGAGAGCGACCTTCGATGGCGCGATCGGCACGATGGCGAGCGATCTCGACCTGAACGGCGCGCACGGCACGGCCGGCATCGCCGGCAACGGCTATATGCCTGCACTGGTCGGCGCCAACGGCATCACACACATGCTGGCGGGCGCCGGCAACAACGTTCCGGTCGGCGCGGGCGCCAGCTTCGGCGGCGCAGGTGGGATCGGCAGCTCGATTGCCCAGTCGGTCAGCAGTGCACTCGCCCCCTTGGGCGCAGCTCTAGGAGCCATGAAATGACAACGTCACGCGCACCGGCCAAGCGCCTTCCGTCACGCAAACAGTCGCGCTGGCCCCTGCTTGCCTGGGCAGTGCTTGGCTGCGCGAGCTTCGCGGCCCATGCCCAGTCGCTGCCGGCCCAGATCGACGCGGAGTCGGCTATCGGCAAAGGCGCGGTCAGCGGCAGCCTCGGGGTCATCGCCATCAACGAGACCTCCGGACTCGATAACGCACAAGCGAATCAAGGCGTGTTCACCAACGGAGCCACGCCTCTCAACCTGATCGGCAGCTTGCAGGGCGCGGCCACCAACGCCAAGACGGCGGCTGCGAAAAGCACGATCAGCAGTAACGCATTTTCAAACACCTCTGGCCTTATCGAAGTGAATCAGTCGGCGGGTGTAGGGAATCTTCAGCGGAACAGCGCCGTAGTTGGTTCTGGACCGATTGGAGCGGAGATCGTAGCGGATGGGGTGCTATCCGCTACGACCGCCAAGGGCGGCGGTCTGGGAAGGTCTGGCGAAAACCACGACGTACGCGAGGTATCCATCGGTACGGATGCGCTCAAAAACGTCAGTGGGATCGTTCAGATCAACCAGACAGCCGGCTCAGGTAACGTCAGTTCAAACAGTTTTGTGCTCCGTCCCCCGGCGGGCACCTTTTTCTAACGAGCCACACTCTTTATCGGAGCGTCATCATGAAGCGCACTCTCATTGCAGCGGCCGTCCTGTCGACGTTGGCAGCAAGCTCGGCTTACGCCGAATGCACGGCCGGCTGCGACCCGGCTGAGCTCTTTACGGCAACCAACATCTACACCGACATTGGCGAATTCGGTTTCATTACCTTGCGCGGCCACGTCAATGTGTCGAGCAGCTCCGGCGCCACGGTCAACAACACCCAGAATGTAGACATCGGTGGCGTCAACATGAAGACGCCTCCGCAGACCTACACCAGCGGCCACGTAACCACGACGATCGATTCGACCAAATCCTGGTTCAATGGCAGCGGCGGTGGCTCGAACTACGCGGTTCACTCGTCGTACAGCGCTGGCTCGTTTGCCGAAGGCTCGCAAGAACAATCGGCTGCAGCTTACGCACAAGGCCACAGCTTCGGCGAAAGCAGCGGCTTCTCGCAAGGCTACCAAGCATCGGTTGCCGGCGGCAGCCACGTCAACACCCACAACAGCGCGAACGGCTATCTGGCAGCCGGCTTCATCGCTGGTCTCGGCGGCGGCAATGGCGTGATCTTCGGCGGGGTAGCGGCAGGCTTCGCCGCCGCACTGAACACGCACTCCTCGGATAACTTCGGCGGCTACTTCGCCGAGCAGTCCTCGGGACACCAGGCCGCATGGGGACAGGAACATTCGTCCGGCTACTTCGCGCAGGCTGCGGAACAAAGCGCCTCGGGCTACTACAAGGCCAGCCATGTCTCCGCGAGCGCCAACGCATGGGGCTGGAGCGCGCATGACAGCATCAGCGCAGGCACAGTGAATGTCTACGGCAGCATCACCGAGCACATCAACACCGAAAAACCAACGGTGATGTCTGCTGCGATCGGCGACGGCGCATTGCAAACCGCGAACGGCAATATCGGCGTCAACATGGCCACCGGTGTCGACAACGCGCAATCCAATGATGCCGCCCTGTCCAACATGGACGTCGGCCCCGTGTTCGGCACTGCGCAGATCTACTCGACGCAATCGTCGGACGGCAAGGCGCGGATTGGTGACTTCAACTTCACCGCCAGCGTCGGAGCCGACGTGCTGAAGGGCGCGACCGGCAACATCGGGGTGAACGTGGCGTCGGGTGTCGGCAACGTGCAAAACAACAGCCTCGCCGCCTCGGCCACCACGGATAGCAGCAGCAGCGGCATGGGCTGGGGTCATAAGGGCGGCAAGGACGGCGGCGAAGTCATCGCATCCGACCAGAACTGCCAGACCGCAGGAGCAAGCGTCAGCGGCAACTTCACCGGTTCGTCGATGCTCGGTGCAGGCGCTCTGTCCAATGCAAGCGGCAACATTGGGGTGAATATCGCGTCGGGTGTAGGCAACCTGCAACACAACGGCCTTGCAGTCGCCAGCGTGTCGCATCAGTAACTAAAGCAGTATCGCAGGAAGACACCGGTCAGCCTCGTGCTGGCCGGCTGTCTCCGCAGGGGGGGACATACCATGTTCGGGGTGAGCAGGGTAACGCACGGCTTTTTCCTGACACTCTTCGCTGGACTCGTGCTTTCGCAGACGGGTCACGCGCAGAGTGCCCTTTCCATGAACGCAGCAGCGGGCGTGCCGTTCGACGTGAACGTGCGTTCGATCCGCGAGATCCGCTACAACCACATCGTTTCGCAGCGTTACGACTACAGCTGCGGCTCGGCCGCTCTGGCCACGTTGCTGAAGTACGGCTACGGCATCGACATTCCCGAACCCGAAATGATCCAACGCATGATGGTGTTTTCGACACCAGAGGTGGTGGTCAAGAACGGTTTCTCGATGCTTGACATGAAGAAGTTCGTCGAAACGATCGGCCTGCGTGGCCGGGGTTTCCGCGTGACCCCTGAAGCGCTCTATCACCTGCAGATTCCTGTGCTCGTGCTGATGAACAGCGACGGCTACGAGCACTTCGTGATCGTCAAGCACGCGGAAGACAGCCGCGTCTTCATTGCCGACCCAGCGCTCGGCAACCGCATCGTCATGGAAGACGACTTCGTCAAGAAATGGAACGGCCTCGTATTCGCGGTCGTCGGCAAGCCATTTATGGAGGATTCTCCGCTCTTGCAAGGCAACGAGTCGCTCGCGCTCAAGCTGCGTGAACGTGCACTGGAAAACGGCACGGCTGCGACTCCCTTTGTTGAATACGGTTTGATCAAGGCAGAGTTGTTCTGACTCATCATGGACCGAAACTTACTCACCATTGGCTGTGCGTTGTGTTTCACAACGTGCGGCCTCGCATCAGTCGCACACGCTGCCGAGCAGACATCTACGGTGTTTGAAGACGTCGGCGCGCTCAAGCTGCAACCTGTCGACGACGCCATCCTCGCCAACCAGACCGGCAAAGGCATCGTTGGGGACATCATTTCGGGTGTCGTTATCACCCTGCTGTCGCAATGGCAGTTGCCGAACGGCGCCACCGCTGTCGCCTCGGGCTCGCTCGCCATCGGTACGAACACGCCCAACCAGCCGAACGTCCAGTTCAATTCAACGGCCTCCGTGACCGGTCCGAACATGGGCGGCGGCAGCGGCGCCAACCGCAACGCCAGCGCAACCGGCGGGCAGAACGTCAGCGTCAACGGCGTCTCGCAGATTACCCAGGTGGCCGGCAACGGCAACCTCGGGACGAACCAGGCGCTGATCGATTTCGACGCCTCGCCTGGCAGCCTAGCGGGCGGGTCCTATAACAACGCAACGTCGGCCGCCGCAAGCAATTCGAACGGCTCGGTGAAAGCCTCCGTCAGTCTCGCCAACGGCGGCATTTCGATTTCGTTGCAGACGCCCAGCGGTATCGCGACCCAAACCATCGCGCCGTCCAGTGCGCTGCAGGCCGGCAAGATTGCCCAACTCTTGCAGATCGCAGGCAATAACCAGCAAGTCGCCAACCAGTTGCAACTGCATTTGCAGACGCAACCGATGTCGGCCTCGATGCTGCGCCAGATTGGCGTCCTACAAGCCCTGCAAAACACGGTAAGGAGATAACACGGGCCGCCACCCGACCAGGAAGGAGACCGCAGTACCAAACGACAGCGTGATGCACAAGGAGACATGCGACGCGCAGTCAGAATACCGGGGGAACAAAAATGATCAGATTCTCAAAGAACGGGGCGCCGCGCATGGCGTTAGCGGCTATTCCAGCCGCCGTCATGCTGTTTGCGCTATCGCAGGGGGCCAGCGCGCAAGCGCTCGCCGATCAATCGGTCGAAGAACGGCTGAACACGCTCATGCGTGTTGTCAGCGAGCAGCAAAAGCAGATCATCTCACTCGAACGGCAGGTCACGAACCTCGAAATGTCGCAGCGCGGCCGCGGCGCACCGGGTTACGGTGAGCAGGCCGGCAGCGCGGCGGTCGCCGAGCAGCCTGGCGCAGACGGCCTGCCTGTGCCGTTGCCACCGCTTGCCCAGGTGAACCCGGGTACTCCCGCGCCGGGGGGCGCCACGGGTACCGCGACAGGTGTGCCGGTCACGCCGCCCGTGCCGGAAGGCAGCGGTGGTGGTGGCGGCCTGCCGGCCGCGACCGACGGCAGCGGCGCGATCGGCCAGACGCAGAAGGCCGCGCAACCGGTGCGCACTCAATCGGAAGACGCAGTGGTGCAAAGCCAGCAGCACACGCCGCTGTTCGAGCACAAGCTGACCCTCGACTGGGGTATCAACGATACCTACTACGATCGCCGCCAGTTGCAACTGTCCGGCTTCCTCGCGCTCGACGCGATTTTCCTCGGCAACATCAACCTCGGCGAGACCAAGTCGCACCAGGTGATGGCCGACCTCGACACGCGCTACGGTCTGACCGACCGCATCAGCGTCGACGTCGACGTGCCCTATGTCTACCGGCACAGCAATTTCATCGTCGGCGGAGCCGGCGGAGCGGCGAATACGGTCTCGGATGCCTCGGCAAATTCGAGCAATATTGGCGACGTCAATTTCGGGATCTACTACCAGTTCCTGAAGGAAACCAACAATCTGCCGGATGTGGTCGGCAGCCTGCGCATCAAGGCGCCGACCGGTACGTCGCCGTTCGGCATCAAGCTGGCGCAGGTCGATGCCAACAACACCAACCTCGTCGCCCCCACCAAGCTGCCCACCGGCACCGGCTTCTGGAACATCACGGCGGGCCTGTCGTTGTTGAAGACCTACGATCCGGTCGTGCTGTTCGGCAGCGTTTCGTACACCTACAACATTGCCCGCTCGTTCCAGGACATCTCGTCGGTCATCGGTCAGACCGAACCGGCGACGGTCAAGATCGGCGACGTCGTGCAATTCGGCGGCGGCGTGGCGCTCGCGTTCTCAGACAAGGATTCCGCCAGCATTTCGTACACCATGGCGCTGGAACCCGAGTCGCAGACCAAGTCGCCAGGCGGAACCTATTCGAAGGTGCCGGGCAGCGAGACCACCGCGGCCGCACTGACCTTCGGCTTGAATCACGTAGTGAACAAGCACTTGACGATCAACGGTTCGGTATCGGTCGGCCTCACGCCCGACACGCCGAACTTCGTGATCGGTGTGCGTTTTCCCTACACTTTTTGACGTGTCAACGATACGAGGTTGATCGTGCGCGAATCACCCCATTTGAGCAGCGTTACACCGCCCTCCGGCACTCATCTGTCGATTGCCCGAGCGTCGGATGTTTCTGTGACACGGGTAGCGGAAGTCCTCGTGGGACGGCCGTCGGAAGTCTCTTTGGCGCGACCTCAGGAGGCCGCTATGGGATGCTCGCACGAGGCGTCCCCCGCCGCGAATGGGAGCGGTCTGCTGCATGCGCGGACCGATCGGTCGCTGCTGTACGTCGCGCGCACGCCGGACGAAGCGCTCGCCGCCCATCTGAAGAGCCGCGGCTGGCATGTGATGGTGGCCCGCTCAGCGCATGAGGTCTCGCGCCTGCTCAAGCCCGACGTGATATACGCCGGCATCGTCGACCTGGCCAGCTTTGCGCCGCGCGATCTTGGCGGGCTCGAAGCGAGCCTGCGTCAACAGCAGATCGGCTGGATTGCGCTCGCCACTTCGGAACGCCTCGCCGACGCCAACGTGCGGCGCCTGATCCGCCACTACTGCTTCGACTACGTCAAGACACCGGTGGCCAACGCCACGATCGACTACCTCGCCAGTCACGCATTCGGCATGGTGACGTTGTGCGATGCCGATGAGATTCCGCCTGCCGCGCCCGCTGCCGACGACGAAGATGAAATGGTCGGCACCTGCGAAGCGATGCAGCAACTCTTCCGCACGATTCGCAAAGTCGCCAATACCGACGCCAGCGTGTTCATCTCGGGTGAATCCGGCACCGGCAAGGAACTCACGGCACTGGCGATCCACGAACGCTCGCCGCGCCGCAAGGCGCCGTTCATCGCCATCAACTGCGGCGCGATTCCGCACCATCTGCTGCAATCCGAACTATTCGGTTACGAACGCGGTGCATTCACCGGCGCGAACCAGCGCAAGATCGGCCGGGTCGAGGCCGCGGACGGCGGCACCCTGCTGCTCGACGAAATCGGCGACCTGCCGTTGGAAAGTCAGGCGAGCCTGCTGCGCTTTTTGCAGGAAGGCAAGATCGACCGGCTCGGCGGCCGCGAATCGATTCCCGTGGATGTGCGAATCATCTCCGCTACCCACGTGGATCTCGAGATCGCGATGCGCGACGGCCGGTTCCGCGCCGACCTGTTCCACCGCCTGTGCGTGCTGCGTGTCGACGAGCCGCCGCTGCGCGCCCGCGGCAAGGACATCGAGATTCTTGCGCATCACATCATGCACAAGTTCAAGACCGACAGCGCGCGCAAGATCCGCGGCTTTACGCCATCGGCGATCGAGGCAATGTACAACTACGGCTGGCCCGGCAATGTGCGCGAGCTGATCAACCGGGTGCGCCGCGCGATCGTGATGGCGGAAAACAAGCTGATTTCCGCCGAAGACCTCGACCTTGCGCAGTTCACCGAGCAGGAGACCATGAGTCTCTCGCAGGCGCGCGAAGCCGCCGAGAAACGCGCGATCGAAGCTGCGCTGCTGCGGCATCGTCATCGGCTGAACGAGGCGGCGATCGACCTGAATATTTCGCGCGTCACGCTGTACCGGCTGATGGGTCACCATGGACTGCGGGAATTGGTCGCCGTTGATGACAAAGCGTCGTTTGAACCGAGCGTCGCCGACGAGGCTGCTCACGAATGATGCGGCGCCTGGCGGGGTACCGGCTGCCCGGCCGGTGCCCCGCCGACTTGCATGGCGGCACGGCGTCGCGCCTCAGGTAGAATCATCCCGGTTACGTTCCCCTTTCCATTCGATGACGACGCTCACCTTGATCGTCGCTCGCGCCAATAACGGCGTGATCGGCCGCGACAACCAGTTGCCCTGGCGACTTCCCGAAGACCTCGCGTTCTTCAAGCGCACCACGATGGGCGCGCCCATCATCATGGGCCGCAAGACGCATGAATCGATCGGCCGGCCGTTGCCGGGACGCCGCAACATTGTCGTGACACGGGATGCCGCACGGCGCTTTCAGGGCTGCGACGCGGCCACCACGCTCGAAGACGCGCTGAAGCTGGCCGCCCAGGATCAGGCGCCGGAAGCGTTTCTGATCGGCGGCGCGCAGTTGTATGCGGAAGGTTTGCGTCAAGCGGACAAGCTGATCATCACCGAAATCTCCGCCGACTTCGAAGGCGACGCCACCTTCCCCGAACTCGATGAAAACGAGTGGGAAGAAGTCGCGCACGAAACGCATCGCGCCGACGCGCCGAATGACTTCGATTACGCGTTCGTGACGTATAAGCGCAAGGGCACTTGAGGGTGTTGCAGCGGGACTGACTGAGGGGCTGCGGTTCGCTTCGCGCATTTGCCATTCGTCTTTCGCCGCCACTCATCGTGCACGCATAAAAAAACGCCACGCTTTGCTTGCGTGGCGTTTCTGTTTGCAGCGCCGTTGTGCAGCCGGCCAGCGCTTGATCGACCTGCTTATTGCCCGGCGATCGTCATCCGTTCGATCAGCACCGAGCCCGTTTCCTTGGTGCCGCGCGTGATCGTATCCGCGCCGATCGCGACGATATGGCGGAACATCTCCTGCAAGGTGCTCGCCACCGTGATTTCCTCGACCGGATACTGGATCTTGCCGTTCTCGACCCAGAAGCCCGACGCGCCGCGCGAATAGTCGCCCGTCACGTAGTTCACGCCCTGCCCCATCAGTTCGGTCAGCAACAGACCCGTGCCGAGCTTCTTCAGCATTTCTTCGAAGTCGTCCCCCGAGCGCGTCTTCGAGCTGCGCAGCGACAGATTGTGCGAGCCGCCGGCGTTACCGGTTGTCTGCATGCCGAGCTTGCGCGCCGAGTAAGTGGACAGGAAGTAGCCTTCCACCACGCCGTCCTTCACCACCGAACGCTGTTTCGTACGCACGCCTTCTTCGTCGAACGGCGCGCTACCCATTGCACGCGCGACGTGCGGATCTTCGACCACCTGGACGTGCGGCGCGAACACCGGCTTGCCGAGGCTGTCGACGAGGAACGAGGTCTTGCGGTACAACGCGCCGCCGCTCGTGGCCTGGACGAACGCGCCGAGAATGCCGGCGGCGAGCGGCGCTTCGAACAGCACCGGCACCTTGCGGGTGTCGAGCCCGCGCGCGCCGATGCGCGACAGCGCCCGTTGCGCGGCGTAGCGGCCCACCGCTTCCGGATCGGCGAGGTCGGCCGCGCTGCGGGTCGACGTGTACCAGTCGTCGCGCTGCATGTTGCGCGCGCTGCCGGCGATCGGCGCGCAGGCGATGTAGTGGCGCGAGTACGGATAGCCGGCAAGGAAGCCGCGCGAGGTGGCCAGCACGAACTGCGAGTGCTGCGCCGAGACGCTCGCGCCTTCCGAGTTCTTGATCTGCGGATCGGTGGCGAACGCGGCGTCTTCCGAGCGACGGGCGATTTCCACCGCTTCGTCGGCCGTCAGATTCCACGGGTGATACAGATCGAGATCGCGCGGCGCGGTTTCGAGCAGGTCGGCTTCGGCGAGACCCGCGCAGTCGTCTTCCGCGGTGAAGCGGGCGATGTTGTACGCCGCCGCGACCGTGTCCTTCAAAGCTTGCGACGAAAAATCCGAGGTGCTCGCGTTGCCGCGCTTGTTGCCGATGAACACCGTCACGCCGACCATCTTGTCGCGGTTGTGTTCGATCGTCTCGACTTCGCCGCGCCGCACGGAGACGGACAGGCCGTCGCCTTCGGAGATCTCGGTCGCCGCGTCGGTGCCGCCGAGCGACTTCGCGTGACGAAGGATGTCCGAGGCGATTTCCTTCAGTTCATCCTGGGTATGCGGAAAAAAGCGCTGCTTGACGTCCATGTCTGCTGCCATTGTCGTTGCCGTCCTGTTCGGGGCCGAGCGGCCCTGTGTGTTCGCCCATGCCACGCACCTGCGTGCGCATTTGCTGGTGCATTTGCGTGCGCGTTTGCGTAGTCACGCATCCCGCGATCATAGCAAGGGTTGCGAAGCCGTACCTGGCATTCGCCGCGTCCGCCGGAGCCGGCGAGCGCACTTGTGCGCAGCAGCACGGCGGGTCCGGCGTGCGCGGCACGCTACAATATCGGTATGACACGCAAAACCCGCATTCAACCCATCGAATCCGCCGAGCCGGAAGTCGACGAGAACGGCTACGACCGCCCCAGCAAGTCTCAGCTCAAACGCGAAATGCACGAGCTGCAGGAACTGGGCGCGGCGCTGATCGCCCTGCCGAAAGACGCGCTCAAGCGCATGCCGATGCCCGAAAAGCTCGACGACGCCGTCCGCGAAGCGCGCCGCATCACCGATCACGAAGGCAAGCGCCGCCAGGTGCAGTACGTCGGGCGCGTGATGCGCTCGCTGCTGGACGAGGAAACCGCCGCCCTGCGCACCGCGCTCGACACCTATAACGGCGTCAACAAGGCGGAAACGGCCAAGCTGCACTGGATCGAGCGCACCCGCGAAAAGCTGCTCGCCGACGACGCCGCGCTGACCGAATTCATCCGCCAGCACCCGAACGCCGATCCGCAGCAAGGCCGCACGCTGATCCGCAACGCCCGCAAGGAAGCGCAGCAAAGCAAGCCGCCGCGCTACTTCCGCGAGCTGTTCCAGTGGATCAAGAACGCCGACGGCCCGTCTGCCGACACCGATTCCGATGCAGAAGACGCGCTGGAAGACGACGATGACGACCGCGACGAATAAGGCAACGCGCAATCTGGTCCGTAATCATCCGGACGAAATCGTGATCGGCCTCGTGTCGATCAGCGATCGTGCGTCGACGGGCGTCTACGAGGACAAAGGCATTCCGGCGCTGCAGGAATGGCTCGGCGCCGCCCTGACCTCGCCGTTCCAGGTGGTCACGCGCCTGATTCAGGACGATGCGCCCACCATTTCCACCACGCTGATCGAACTGGTCGATGAAGTGGGTTGCGATCTGGTGCTGACCACCGGCGGCACCGGCCCGTCGCGCCGCGACGTGACGCCAGAAGCGACTTTGGCGGTGGCGACCAAGGAAATGCCTGGTTTCGGCGAGCAGATGCGGCAAATCAGCCTGAATTTCGTGCCGACCGCGATTCTGTCGCGCCAGGTGGCGGTGATCCGCGAAACCGCGGATCACGCGGCGCTGATCGTCAACCTGCCGGGGCAGCCGAAGTCGATCAAGGAAACGCTGGAAGGCTTGCGTGACGCGGACGCGGGCGGCGCCGTGAAGGTGCCGGGGGTTTTCGCCGCGGTGCCTTACTGCATCGACCTGATCGGCGGCCCGTATGTGGAAACGAACGCCGACGTGGTGAAGGCGTTCCGGCCGAAGAACGCGGTGCGCGCCCCCCGGCAGGGTTGAGTTCAAAGCCGCGGCGACGTTACTCCACTAACAGCGCAACCGCCGCAGCTACAGCCGCGGCTGCGTTACTCCGCCGCCGGCGCTTCCGGCGCCTTCGGAATCAGGAAGTGCTCGCGGTAGTACTTCAGCTCGTCGATCGATTCATGGATGTCGGCCAGCGCCGTGTGCATGGCGCGTTTCTGGAAACCCTTGTAGATCGCCGGCTGCCAGCGGCGACACAATTCCTTCAGCGTGCTGACGTCGAGATTGCGGTAATGGAAGAAGCGTTCCAGATCCGGCATCCAGCGCGCCATGAAGCGGCGGTCCTGGCAGATCGAGTTGCCGCACATCGGCGATTTGCCCGGCGGAACATAAGCGCCAAGAAATTCTCGAATCTGTTCGGTCGCGTCGGCTTCGCTCACCGTCGACGCCTTCACGCGGTCGATCAGCCCCGAGCGGCCATGCGTGTTCTGGTTCCACTGATCCATTTTGGCGAGCGTTTCGTCGCTCTGATGAATCGCCAGCACCGGCCCTTCGACCAGGCGGTCGAGCGTCGAATTCGTCACGACCACCGCGATTTCGATGATGCGGTCGGTGTCCGGCTCGAGCCCGGTCATTTCCATGTCCAGCCAGACGAGATTCATGTCGCTGCGTACGAGCGGCGGCTGTTCGGTGGAGGCGAGGATGTCAGTCATGAAGGCAGCCCTGATGGCCGCGCAGACGGCTTCTCCGGAAGCGCGCTTGCCGCGGCGAATGTTCGTATGAGATTGGTTAAAGCCGGGTTTGATCTTATCCCCCCGCCGCCAGGCGGGAAGAAACATATAATTCTCGCATAGATACCACGGAATCCCCGGATGCCTACCCTGTACTTCACTGTTCTGTTCGTCGTCGCCGTCGTGGCGATGGTCGGCACCAAGCTGTGGCTCGCGTCGCGGCAGATCCGCTTCGTCGCCGGCCATCGCGAGCAGGTGCCGAGCCAGTTTGCCGGCACCATCGCGCTCACCGCGCACCAGCGCGCCGCCGACTACACCGTCGAACGCACACGCCTCACCATGATCGAGATCGTCGTCGGCGCGGCAGTGCTGATTGGGCTCACGCTGCTGGGCGGCGTGCAGGCGCTCGATCTGGCGATCTCCGACTGGCTGGGCCGCGGCTACGCCGGTCAGATCGCGCTGGTCGCGGCGGTGATCGCGATCACCAGCGTGATCGATCTGCCGTTCGAGTACTACCGGCAATTCGTGGTCGAGCAACGCTTCGGCTTCAACCGCATGAGCAAGGGTATTTTCTTCCTCGACCGTCTCAAGGGCGTCCTGCTCGGCGCGGCGTTCGGCCTGCCGCTGCTGTTCGTCGTGCTATGGCTGATGAACCAGGCGGGCAGCCTGTGGTGGCTGTGGACGTGGATCGTCTGGGTCGCGTTCCAGTTGCTCGTGCTGGTGCTGTATCCGTCGTTTATCGCGCCGCTCTTCAACAAGTTCGAGCCGCTCAAGGACGAGGCGCTGAAAAGCCGCATCGAAGCGTTGATGAAGCGCTGCGGTTTCGCCGCCAAGGGCCTGTTCGTGATGGACGGCAGCCGCCGTTCGGCACACGGCAATGCGTATTTCACCGGCTTCGGTGCGGCCAAACGGATCGTGTTCTTCGACACGCTGCTCGCGCGCCTGTCGGGCAACGAGATCGAAGCGGTGCTCGCGCACGAACTCGGCCACTTCAAGCGCCGTCACGTGATCAAGCGGATGGTCGTCATGTTCGCGATCAGCCTCGTCATGCTCGCCCTGCTCGGCTGGCTGACGCAATGCGTGTGGTTTTATGAAGGGCTGGGCGTGCGGCCGTCGCTGATCGGCGGCAATAGCGGCCTCGCGCTGGTGCTGTTCTTCCTCGCGCTGCCGGTGTTCCTGTTCTTCGTCACGCCGCTCGGCAGCTTGAGCTCACGCAAGCACGAGTTCGAGGCCGATGCCTTCGCCGCGACGCAAACCGATGCGCAAGACCTCGTCAACGCGCTCGTCAAGCTGTACGAGGACAACGCGTCGACCCTGACGCCCGATCCGCTCTACACCGCGTTCTATTACTCGCATCCGCCGGCGTCGCAGCGGATCGACCGCCTGCTGCGGCACGCATGAGCGGCCGCTCCCCGAAAGCGCCGCGCGCACCGTCCAGCACGCGCGTAGGCGGCCTGGTGATTGCCGCTCATGGGCGACACTACCTGGTCGCGCCGGAAGACGGCAGTCCGATGCTTCAATGCTTCCCGCGCGGCAAGCGCAGCGAAGTGGCGGTTGGCGACCGCGTGATTTACGAACCGACTTCGGCGGATCAGGGTGTGATCGTCGAAATCGGCGAGCGGCGCAATCTGCTGTATCGCTCCGATCAGTACAAGTCGAAACTCTTTGCCGCGAATCTCGACCAGTTGCTGATCGTGCTCGCAACCGAGCCGCATTTCAGCGAAGACCTGCTCGGCCGCGCGCTGGTCGCCGCAGAGGCAAACGAGTTGAAGCCGTTGATCGTGCTGAACAAAATCGACGTGACCGGCGCGCTGGAGGGCGCGCGTAAGCGGCTCGAGCCGTACCGCGCGCTCGGCTACACCGTGGTCGAAGTGTCGATCAAGACGCAGCCTGACGCCGCGCACCCCGCTTTGCTCGAGCATCTGCAAGGTCACTCGACGCTGCTGCTCGGCCAGTCCGGCATGGGCAAATCGACGTTGGTGAATCTGTTGATTCCGGATGCCGAAGTCGCGACGCGCGAGATCTCGACCGCGTTGAACAGCGGCCGGCACACCACCACGTTCACGCGGCTCTACCCTTTGCCTGGCGCCGACGGAGGTGCGTTGATCGATTCGCCGGGCTTCCAGGAATTCGGCCTGCACCATCTGACCGAAGGCCGGCTCGAACGCGCGTTTCCCGAGTTCCGGCCGTTGCTGCCGAACTGCCGCTTCTACAACTGCCATCACTTGCAGGAGCCGGGTTGCGCGATTCTCGAAGCGGTCGCCGATGGCCGCATCCGGCGCGAACGGCATGCCCTGTATGCACAACTGGTGCACGAAGCCAGCCAGATCGTGCGCTAACGCGCGCCGCTGTCAAACCATGGATTCACGATGAAATTGATGCGCGCGCCGAATCTGATCATCGGACAGCATTGGGTCAATGTGCTGGAGACGGCGGGCATCGCTTGCGAGTTGCACAACCGCTATCTGAACGGCGCGCTCGGCGATATTCCGGCGGATCAGTGCGCGCCGGAGCTGTGGCTTGTGGATGAGCGCGATGAGGTGATGGCACGGCGGTTGATCGATGCGGCTTCGCATGGCCCGGCTGCGGGGTCGCCTTCGTGGCGATGCCGTCAGTGCGGGGAGACGCTTGAGGCGCAGTTCACGGTGTGTTGGCAGTGTGGGACGGCGCGGGATCCGCTGGATGGGTGAAGGGGTTGAGACTCAGGTGCGGCGCGGTAAAACCGCCGTGCCGTGGGCAATAAAAAAGCCGGGTTCTCATGACCCGGCTTTTTTCTGCGTTGCGTTATTTGCGCGCTGATTCAAGCGAGCTGCATCAGGCAAGCCACACCGCGATCGTCAGCATCAACAGCAAAATCATCCATAGCACCACCGCACGCCACACAAGACCCACCGCCGATTGCAGCGTACGCGGCGTGCAGTCGTCGCCGACTTGCATCGGGCCGCCGTCGCCCGTGGTCAGCGCATCGAGGCTCGAGGGTTCGGCAAGCGGTCCGCTCAATCGCGCGCCCAACGCGCCGCTTCCCGCAGCCAGCAACACGCCGTCGTTCGCATCCGGCCACTGACGCGCGTGATTGCGCCATGCATAAATCGCGTCTTCGAAATTGCCGACAATCGCAAAGCCCAGCGATGTGAGCCGCGCCGGCACCCAGTCGATCACGAAGAAAGCACGTTGCGCGAAGCTCGAAAACGCCGCGGTGCGATCGTCGACCGGCCGTGCCCACGTGCGCGCCAGATACTCGGCGATGCGATACAGCACCGCGCCCGCCGGTCCGACCGGAATCAGGAACCAGAAGAACACGCCGAACACATGGCGATGCGAGGCGACCACCGCGTGAATCAGCGTATGACGCACGATTTCGCTGACGGGCATATCCACGGTATCGAGCCCGGTCCATTCATTCAGGATTTCACGCGCGCGCGGAACGTCGTCGTTGTTCAACGCGAGATGGATATCCGTGAAGTAGTGGCTGAACTGCCGGAAGCCGAGCGTAAAGTACAGCACCGCGACGTTCCACAGGAACGCCAGCGCGAAGTGAATGTGATAAAGCACGTAGTAGATGAGCGCGACGGCCAGCGTCCAGGGCACCACCACCACCAGCCACGCGAGCAAGCCATGCTTGGGCTTGCCGGCATCGAATCCGTGCGCCGCCGACTCCGCATGGTATTGAAGCAATGCCGCCACCGGATTGTTCAGCGACAGCGCGCGGACCTGTTCAATAATCAGAGCCAGCAATACGGAGAAAAAAGTCATGCGATGCGCCGTGCTTTTCGAGTTTTTACGATTGTTTTATAACGATAGCACAGGGTCGGATGCCACTGAGCACGGACGTTGACAAACACCCAACAAGTGCACAACCCGCGGCGATTCAAGCCGCGAGAAAGCGATAGAAGTTGCGCAGCATCGCCGCCGTCGCGCCCCAGATGAAATAGTGGCCGCCCACCTGCCCCTCGCGGTCCGCAGCTTCCGCCGACTCGGCCCGCGGATAGGGCATGGCGAAAAAGCGGCGCTGGCCGCCTTCGTAACGAAACACGCGCTCTTCGTGATGCGCGGGGTCCATCAGGAAAGCGAGCGGTACCTCGAAGACTTCGGCCACCTCGAGCGCATCCGCTTTCAACGTGAAGGGTGGATGCACCAGACCGATCACGGGCGTCACACGAAAACCGGTGCCCGTCAGATAGTCGGGCAACGCACCGAGAATTTCAACGCGCGACGGATCGAGACCGACCTCTTCCTGCGCCTCGCGCAACGCCGTGGCGGTTGCATCCGCGTCGAACGGTTCATGACGGCCGCCGGGAAAACTCACCTGGCCGGCGTGGTCGTTCAGATGGTCGGCACGTTGAGTCAGGAGGACGGTGAGGCCGTTGTCGCGCACGACCAGCGGCACCAGCACGGCGGCAACGCGCGGATCGACGTGCGTATCGCGCCACGGTGCTTCGATAATCGGCTCAGGCGTCCAGCTCAGACGCTGCTCGAAGCGCGCACGCAGACCGTCCGGCGTCAGGCGCCCGGCAACCACCGGTGGCAGATCGGCACCCGTCGCTTCGACAGGTAGAGTTTCAGGCTCAAAGGCGGGGCGGATCAACGGGTCTCTCGGAATGAGCGGTTAGGGGACATTCCGCTATTTTGACCTGGCAAACAAAAAAGCACCCGCGAGGGGTGCTTTTTCTTACAGCTTTTACGCTTCCGGAGCAGCGCGGTCTTTCTTGGCGACCAGCTTTTCCTTGATCCGAGCCGACTTGCCCGAACGGTCGCGCAGGTAGTACAGCTTCGCACGACGCACATCGCCACGACGCTTCACGACGATGCTTGCCAGCAGCGGCGAGTACGTCTGGAACGTACGCTCGACGCCTTCGCCCGACGAAATCTTGCGGACGATGAACGACGAATTCAGACCACGGTTACGCTTGGCGATCACGACGCCTTCGTAAGCCTGAACACGCTTACGCGTACCTTCAACCACGTTCACGCTGACGATCACCGTATCGCCGGGGGCGAATTCGGGGATGGTCTTCTCGCCGAGGGCGCGGCCGATTTCTTCCTGCTCGAGTATTGCAATCAGATTCATCACTGACTCCTAGGTCCATCTTGTCGGCGTTCGTACCTGCCTCACAGAAAACTGCTCGGCTACGGCCCCGATAGAGGATGGGTTCACATCTGGCGCCGTACACGCATGCGCGGCACCGCCTATGTCCGCTCGAAAGCCCAAGGCCTTACGCCTTCGACACTTCCTTCGCGAGACTCGTAAGCCATGCCTCGTCGGCACGGCTCAACATCTTGTTCTTTCTGGCCTTCACGATCAGATCGGGCCGTTTGTTCAACGTGTTGCGCAAGGCTTCACGCCGACGCCACGCTTCGATTTCCGCATGATGGCCGCCAAGCAGCACATCAGGCACACGCAGGCCGTCGTATTCCTCCGGACGCGTGTAATGCGGACAATCCAGCAGCACGTCGACGAAACTGTCCTGCACCGCCGACTGCGAATCGTTCAGCACGCCGGGCAACTGACGTACCACGGCATCCATCAACGCCATCGCCGGCAATTCGCCGCCTGACAGCACGAAGTCGCCGAGGCTGACCTCTTCGTCGACGACACGGTCGAGCAAACGCTGATCGATCGCTTCATAGCGCCCGCACAACAGGATCAGACCGGGCTCAGCCGCGAACTGCATGACGCGATCGTGATTCAGCGTGGCGCCTTGCGGCGACATCATCACGACGCGCGACGCGCCGATGCCCTGCTCCGCCTGCGCTGCTTTCGCCGCGCCGATCGCGTCTTCCAGGGGCTTGGCCAGCATGACCATGCCGGGGCCGCCGCCGTAGGGGCGATCGTCGATTGTGCGGTAGTTGTCGGTAGTGAAATCGCGTGGATTCCACGTGCGCAACCCGTAGCGCTCCTGCTTCGCCGCACGGCTGGTGATGCCCCAGTCGGTCAGCGCACGAAACATGTCAGGAAAGAGCGTCACGACATCGAACTGCATCGCTCTCTCCAGTCAGCGAGTTATTTAGTAATCGGTTTCCCAGTCGACGATGATCTGCTTCGCCGCCTGATCCACCGTTTTGACAAAGACGCCGACGAACGGGATCAAACGCTCGCCGGTGACCGGCTTGCCGCTTTTGTCGGTATCCGGATATTCGATGCGCAACACCGAGTGCGCACCGTTGTCGATCATGTCTGCAACCTTGCCGAGGTGGACCCCGGCAACGTTCACCACATCCAGGCCGAGCAGGTCGACCCAGTAGAATTCGTCGGCCCCGAGGGCCGGAAATTCGCTGCGGCTAATATAAACGCGCGTGCCGCGCAGTGCCAGTGCCACATCGCGGTCAGCTACGCCGCCCAGATGGGCAACGATACTGTCGCTATGCGTTTTTGCCTGTAATGACGGCGCCGACTTGCGCTCGTGGCCTTTCAGCAACCACCAGCGCTTCGCGCTTAGCAATGCGTCTCCGCCGTGGCCGGCATCCGCATGCGCGGCTACCTTGACCCAGCCTTTGAGGCCGTAAGCGTCGACGATTGCACCGACCTCGACCGCATCGGCCGGCCAGCTTTCCACCGTTTCCGCTCGCATTTCTGCTGCGCTGGAAGCGGCGTTTGCAACTTTGGCTTTCGCCTGCCCTTCGGCCGCTTCGACCGGCTTGCGGACGAATGCACCGAACGGCGCCTGACCAGACGTCTTCGCGCGCGGGGCTGCCGCTTTTGCCTTTACGCGACCTGAATTGCCGGAATCACGTTCAGACATAAGAGAACCTCGCTGCCAACTTCGACGTCTGCTTCAGCAAAACTCGCGCATCGGACTGCTCACGCAAGCTGCGCGAGCCGCCGGCCGAACCGACGACGATACGCATGCTAGCTACCATTAAGCAGCCGGCTGCGCCTTTTGCGCTTCTTTCACGAGACGCTGAACGGTCGGCGACAGTTGTGCGCCAACACCTTGCCAGTACGTCAGGCGATCTTGAGCGATACGCAGCGACTCACCCTTCGTAGCGACCGGGTTGTAGAAACCAACGCGTTCGATGAAGCGGCCGTCACGACGGTTACGCGAATCGGTTGCGACGATGTTGTAGAACGGGCGCTTCTTGGAGCCGCCACGAGCCAAGCGGATGATGACCATACTAGAATCCTTGAAAACCGGGGTTCGGA
This sequence comes from Paraburkholderia sp. SECH2, assembly GCF_030464795.1. Taxonomy (NCBI): domain Bacteria; kingdom Pseudomonadati; phylum Pseudomonadota; class Betaproteobacteria; order Burkholderiales; family Burkholderiaceae; genus Paraburkholderia; species Paraburkholderia sp. SECH2. Next base: position 417,441 of record NZ_JALPRH010000002.1, on the reverse strand, counting down.
ACGACTGAAACACGCGATTATAGCGGGAAACCGACGCCATAACAAACACTTACCGGGATAAACTGCACGACGGGGTTGTGCCGGCCATACAGGCCAAGGCCTCGAAACACGCCGGAACGCCCGAATTACCTGACGGAACGCCCGTGAAACTCCTGCCGCCACCTGCGTTTTTTTTCGCTTCATGCGCCGTCTTTCGGCGAGTTGCCGGCTTTTCGCCGATTACAGGCTTTTTGCGCGCCGCCCGCGTTCAGGCCTTGCGAGCGGGCGCAGCGTTGTTGCTCGCCGCCACGGCCCTGCCGGTGCTGGCCGCGCTGCCGGTCGAGCGCATTAAACTGCCGCCCGGCTTCCACATCGAGGTCCTCTCGGACGCCGTACCAAGCGCACGGGCCATGGCGCTCTCGCCGAAGGGCATTCTTTATATAGGCAGCCTTGACGGTCACGTCTACGCGCTCGAATTGCAGAATGGGCGCGTCACGGCTCGCCACGTGATCGCCTCCGGCCTGGAAACGCCGGCAGGCGTGGCATGGCGGGATGGAACGCTGTACGTCTCCGCAGTGTCGAAAATTCTACGCTTTGACGCGATCGACGCCCATCTGAATGATCCGCCCAAGCCGGTCGTGGTCACCGACTCACTGCCGACGGAGACCCATCATGGCTGGAAATTCATCGCTTTCGGCCCGGATGGCAAGCTGTACGTGCCGCAAGGTGCGCCCTGCAACGTCTGCCTGAAGGGCCGCGACCGCTTTGGGATGATCGGCCGCATGGACCCGGACGGCAGCCATTATGAAGTCGTGGCGCGCGGCATTCGCAACACCGTCGGCTTTGCGTGGCATCCGGTGACGCATGAGTTGTGGTTCACCGATAACGGCCGCGACCTGATGGGCGACGACGTACCGGACGACAAACTCAACCGCGCTCCGCGCGCCGGCATGGATTTCGGCTTTCCGTACTGCCACGGCGGCGACACGCCCGACCCCGAATTCGGCAAAGATCATCCATGCAGCGCCTTCACGCCGCCGGTTGTCAAACTCGGCGCGCACGTCGCCGCGATCGGCATGCGCTTTTACAGCGGCTCGATGTTCCCGGCCGCGTATCGCAACAATATTTTTATTGCCGAACACGGCTCGTGGAATCGCAGCAAAAAGGTCGGCTACCGTGTCGTGCGAGTGATCACCAACCCGGACGGCAGCAACACGCGCCAGGAAGTCTTTGCCGAAGGCTGGCTCCAGCCGGGCGAATCGGTATGGGGTCGCCCCGCCGACGTGCAACCAATGCCTGACGGCTCGCTCCTGATCAGCGACGACTACGCCGGCGCGGTCTATCGCGTGACCTATTCAGCGCCTCAGCCTTAGCCGTATGCGTGCCGCGGGCGTAGAATGCGCGTCGGCCCGCCCACCGGCGCCCCGTTCCTTCCGATAGCCTGTTGTCACTCTGCCCTCGCCTACATGTCCACCCTTGCTTCGACTTCCTCGCATTTCAGATCCAAGACGATTACCGCAGCGCTGGCCTTCTTCTTCGGCAGCATCGGCGCACACCGCTTCTATTTGTACGGCTTGCGCGACATCTACGGCTGGGCGCACCTGCTCGGCACGCTGATCGGGATTCCAGGCGCCATGCTGGTGGTGGCGAGTGAACGAGCCTCGATGCTCGGCTGGGTGCTCGCGTTTTTCGGCGCCGTTTCGCTGCTCTCCGCTTTTCTGGCCGCGATCGTCTACGGCCTGCGTCCGGATGAAAAATGGGACGCGCAGTTCAACGCACAAACCCAGCGCAAAAGCCGCTCTGGCTGGACCGTCATTTTCATCGTGATCTTTTCACTGCTGATCGGCGCGTTCCTGCTGATGACAGGCCTCGCGATCTCGTTCCAGACTTACTTCGAAGGTCAGGTTCAGGCCGCCAAAGCACTGTCGCAATGACCCACTGCGCGCCGCGCTAAAACAGCCTCAATTGGGGATTGTCGTGCGGCGAAGGTTCAGCGCGCACCGGCTCAACCCGGCGAAAGTGCGACATATCCAGAATGCCGCGGTCGCGCCGATTTAACCCAAGCCGGCGCACAGCATTGTGGAAGCGCTGCTTCAGCAAATCCGCCCACAAACCCTCCCCCTTCATTCGAGTGGCGAAGTTCGAGTCATAGTCCTTCCCGCCCCGCATATCGCGCACGCGGCTCATCACCCGGTCAGCCCGATCGGGAAAATGCGCCGCGAGCCAATCCTTGAATAGCGGCGCAACTTCCCACGGCAAACGCAGCACGATGTAGCTCGCATTGCTTGCGCCTGCCTCCGCACACGCTTCCAGCACGCGCTCCATGTCCGGCTCGGTGACGAACGGAATCACCGGCGCGATGCTGACGCCAACCGGAATACCCGCCTCGCTCAACGTACGGATCGTGCGCAACCGCCGCGACGGCGTGGCCGCACGCGGCTCAAGCGTGCGCGCGATATCGGCGTCCAGCGTGGTGATGGTGATCGCCGCCATGAACTGCCCGCGCGCCGCCATAGGCGCAAGCAGATCGATATCCCGTTCGATCAGCGACGATTTGGTGATCGCCGCGAACGGTTGTCCACGCTCGCTGAGCACCTCGACCACGCGCCGCGTAAGGCGCAAATCGCGTTCGACGGGTTGCCAGGCGTCGGTGTTGACGCCAAGCGCGATCGGCTCCGGCACATAAGACTTCTTCGACAACTCGCGCTCGAGCAACTCAGGCGCATTAATCTTCGCGTAGATACGGCTTTCGAAGTCGAGCCCCGGCGACAGCCCCAGATAACTATGCGTGGGCCGCGCGAAGCAGTAGATGCACCCATGTTCGCAGCCCCTATACGGATTGAGCGACACGCTGAACGGAATATCCGGCGAAGCGTTGCGCGTAAGAATGGTCTTGGCCCGCTCTTCGAAAACCTGCGTGCGCAAGACCTTGGGTTCACCGTCTTCCTCCGGCGACGCAAGCCAGCCGTCGTCCACCACTTCACGCTGGTCGACTTCGTAACGGCCTTGCAGATTCGTCACCGCGCCGCGCCCCTTGCGAGGCGTGGGCGGAGCAATCGGAAATTCGTTGGCGGAGTGGGTGTCGGAGTCGGTCACGGCTGGAGCACGCAAAAAAGCAAAACGGCGCAAAACACCTGTACAAATATACAGTGTTTACGCCGTTTGTCGAGCCCAGCTACACAACTCCTGCGCGAGCTAATCGCCAACCGCAATCGTCAGCGTTTCCTTGATCTCTTCCATGACCACGTAGCTCTTCGACTGCACCGCGCCGGGCAGTTGCAGCAGGATGTCCCCCAGCAGCTTCCGGTAGTCGGCCATTTCGCCGATACGCGCCTTGATCAGATAGTCGAAGTCGCCCGAGACGAGGTGGCACTCCAGCACTTCGGGGATCTTCTGCACCTCGCGGCGGAACTGGTCGAACATGTTGCCGCTCTTGTGATCGAGCGTGATCTCGACAAATACAAGCAGCGCCGCGCCCAGCTCAGCCGGGTTCACACGCGCGTGGTAGCCAGTGATCACGCCGTCGCGCTCCATCCGCTTGACGCGTTCGATGCACGGCGTGACGGACAGCCCGACCTGCTCGGCGAGGTCTTTCATCGCCATCCGGCCGTCCTGCTGCAGGAGCCGCAGAATCTTGTGATCGAGTTTGTCGAGAGCCCGGATCGGTTGGCGCTGTGTACGCATGGTGTTTTTGCTGAAAATCTTGAAAATACAATAACAAAACCTACCTGACTGTTAATAGTATAGCGGTTATCACTGGGCGAACAGCGTTACACCTCGTTAATCGAATGAATTCAAACGAATCGACGAGCGCACCGTCCTCAGACCTCTTATTGAACATCCTGGAGCAGCTATGCGAGTCGTCGTTTTGGGCAGTGGCGTTGTCGGAGTGACGAGTGCTTATTACCTCGCGCGCGCCGGCCATGAAGTGACCGTCATCGACCGCGAGGCCGGCCCGGCGCTCGAAACCAGCTTTGCCAATGCCGGCCAGATCTCGCCGGGCTACGCGTCGCCGTGGGCTGCGCCGGGCGTGCCGCTGAAGGCCGTCAAGTGGATGTTCCAGAAACATGCCCCGCTGGCGATTCGCCTGGACGGCACCCAATTCCAGTTGCAATGGATGTGGCAGATGCTGCAGAACTGCACGTCGGCGCGTTATGCGGTGAACAAGGGCCGTATGGTCCGCCTCGCCGAATACAGCCGCGATTGTTTGCAAGCGCTGCGCGCCGAAACCGGCATCCAGTACGAAGGCCGCACCGGCGGCACGCTGCAGGTGTTCCGCACGCAACAGCAGTTCGACGGCGCCGCGAAAGACATCGCGGTGCTGCAGGAAGCCAACGTGCCGTATGAACTGCTGTCGGCGGCCGAACTCGCGCAAGCTGAACCGGCGCTCGCCGCGGTGTCGCACAAGCTGACGGGCGGCCTGCGCCTGCCGGGCGACGAAACCGGCGACTGCCAGATGTTCACCACGCGCCTCGCCGCGATGGCCGAGCAACTGGGCGTCAAATTCCGCTACAACACGCCGATCGACTCCCTCGCCATGGCGGGCGACCGCATCGCCGGCGTGCAGTGCGGCGATGAACTGGTGCGCGCGGATTCGTTCGTCGTCGCGCTCGGTTCATACTCGACGAAATTCCTGTCCGGTCTCGTGAAGATTCCGGTCTACCCGCTCAAGGGTTATTCGATCACGGCGCCGATCGTCAACGAAGCATCCGCGCCGATTTCGACCGTGCTCGACGAAACGTACAAGATCGCGATCACGCGCTTCGACGACCGGATTCGCGTCGGCGGCATGGCGGAGATCGTCGGCTTTGACAAATCGTTGCGCCAGGCGCGCCGCGAAACGCTGGAACTGTGCGTGAACGATCTGTTCCCGGGCGGCGGCGATACGTCGAAGGCCACCTTCTGGACTGGTCTGCGCCCGATGACACCGGACGGCACGCCGATCGTCGGCCGCACCCCTGTGCCGAACCTGTTCCTGAACACGGGTCACGGCACGCTGGGTTGGACGATGTCGTGCGGCTCGGGTCAGTTGCTGGCCGACGTGATGTCGAGCAAGCAACCGGCCATCAAGGCGGACGATCTGTCGGTGCATCGCTATCTCGGCGAGATCGGCGGTGCGCATCGTCCGGCTTATGCCTAAGGTTTAATGTTTTAACGCTTCGCGAGCGGTTACGCCGGTTCGTCATCGCAGACAAACCGGTCTGACAAAACAAACGGCGCCTTGAATAAGGCGCCGTTTGTTTTTTACGCGCGAGCCTTCGCTACCTGGCTCGACAGAAAGGCAACATCAGAACTGATCGTCCGACAACGCCAGCACACTCTCTCCACCCTTCGCGCTGACGATCGAAGCTTCCAACGCCGAAGCCAGCGGCAGCACATGCTCAGCATAAAACTGCGCGGTTGCGATCTTCGCGCCATAGAACGACGGATCTTCAGCGCGCTTTTCGGCGGCCACGAGCAACGCACGCGCCATCTGCCAGCCGCCCAGAACAATGCCCGCCAGCTTCAGGTACGGCACGCTGCCGGCGAACACCGCGTTCGGATCACTCTTCGTATTAGTGACAACGAAATCAACCGCCGCGGCGAGCGAGCGATGACCCTGGGTCAGATACTTCTTCATCGATTCGAACGCAGCGCCTTGCTGTGCGCCAAGCGCTTCGATCGTTTCAGCCACGCCGGCCAGCAGCGCCTTCGCCACCTTGCCGCCGTCGCGCACGGTCTTGCGGCCGATCAGGTCGTTGGCCTGAATCGCGGTCGTCCCTTCGTAGATCGGCAGGATGCGCGCGTCGCGGTAGTACTGCGCGGCGCCGGTTTCTTCAATGAAACCCATGCCGCCATGCACCTGCACGCCGAGGCTCGTCACGTCAATCGACAGCTCCGTGCTCCAGCCCTTCACGATCGGCACGAGGTATTCGTAGATCGCTTGATGCTCAGCACGTTTTGCTTCGTCGGGATGACGATGCGCGATATCGCAGTGAGCCGCGGCGACATACGCCAACGCGCGCGACGCTTCGGTGAGACCACGCATCGTGGCGAGCATGCGGCGCACGTCCGGGTGCTGAATGATCGCCACGGATTGTTTCGCGGAGCCATCCACCGGCCGGCTTTGCACGCGATCCTTCGCATACGCCACCGCTTGCTGATACGCACGGTCCGACACGGCAACACCTTGCATGCCCACCGCGAAACGCGCTGCGTTCATCATGATGAACATGTACTCGAGGCCGCGATTTTCTTCGCCGATCAGATGACCGATTGCGCCGCCGTGATCGCCGAATTGCAGCACCGCGGTCGGGCTCGCCTTGATGCCGAGCTTGTGCTCGATCGACACGCAATGCACGTCGTTGCGATCGCCGAGCGAGCCGTCTTCGTTGATAAGAAACTTCGGCACGATGAACAGCGAAATGCCCTTCACGCCTTCCGGTGCATTCGGCGTGCGCGCCAGCACGAGATGGGCGATGTTCTTCGCCATATCGTGCTCGCCCCACGTGATGAAAATCTTGGTGCCGAACAGCTTGAACGAACCATCGCCCTGCGGCTCGGCGCGCGTGCGCACCAGCGCGAGATCGGAGCCGGCCTGCGGCTCGGTCAGGTTCATCGTGCCGGTCCACTCGCCGGAAATCAGCTTGGGCACGTACGTTTGCTTCTGCTCTTCGCTGCCCGCCGTGAGCAGCGCCTCGATGGCGCCGTCCGTGAGCAGCGGGCACAGCGCGAACGACAGGTTCGACGCGTTCAGCATCTCGATACAGGCTGTGGCGATCAGCTTGGGCAGGCCCTGGCCTTCGTAGTCAACCGGATGTTGCACGCCTTGCCAGCCGCCTTCGCCGAACTGGCGGAATGCGTCCTTGAAACCGGGCGTTGCGGTGACCACGCCGTCTTTCCAGCTGCTCGGATTGCGATCGCCTTCCACGTTCAGCGGCGCCAGCACTTCGCCGCACAGTTTCGCCGATTCGTCGAGCACGGCTTGCGCCGTGTCGAGGTTCGCATCTTCGAAGCCTGGCAGCGTCGCGATATCTTCGAGATCGGCCAGTTCTTTCATCACGAACAGCATGTCCTTGATGGGCGCCGTATAGCTCATTTCAGTTCTCCTCCTGCCTGTCGATATGAAAAAGGGCGCCGGACTTGATAGGTCCCACGCCCTTTGTGTGCTGCCAGACGCCTTTTACATGGCGCTGTGGCTGTTAGCCGAGCTCGCTAACGAGTTCCGGCACGACCGTGAACAGGTCGCCCACCAGACCGTAATCGGCGACGCTAAAAATCGGCGCTTCCGGGTCCTTGTTGATCGCCACGATGACCTTCGAGTCCTTCATGCCGGCCAGATGCTGGATCGCACCCGAGATACCCACTGCGACGTACAGTTGCGGCGCAACGATCTTGCCCGTCTGGCCGACCTGATAGTCGTTCGGCACGAAGCCCGCATCGACGGCCGCGCGCGATGCGCCCAGCGCTGCGTTCAGCTTGTCCGCCAGCGGCTCCAGAACCTTGGTGTAGTTCTCGCCATTGCCCAGACCACGGCCACCCGAGACGATGATCTTCGCCGAGGTCAGTTCCGGACGATCCAGCTTCGTCACTTCACGGCTCACGAACTGCGACAGGCCCGTGTCGGCTGCCGCTTCGATCTTCTCGACCGTTGCGCTGCCGCCTTCTGCTGCAACCGGGTCAAAGCCGGTCGTGCGGACTGTGATGACTTTGATCGGGTCTTGAGATTGAACCGTGGCGATCGCGTTGCCTGCATAGATCGGGCGCTCGAACGTATCGGCGCTGTCCACTGCGGTGATGTCGCTGATCTGCGCGACGTCGAGCTTCGCGGCGATGCGCGGTGCGATGTTCTTGCCGTAGGCGGTCGCCGGCGTGAGGATGTGCGTGTAGTCCTTCGCGATGTTCATCACGGTTGCCTGGACGTTTTCCGCCAGACCCGCTTCGAGTTGCGCGGCGTCAGCCAGCAACACCTTCGAAACACCTGCAATCTTCGCTGCCGCATCCGCCGCAGCCTGTGCGTTGTGCCCTGCCACCAGCACGTGAATATCGCCACCAATCTTCTGCGCGGCTGCAATCGTGTTCAGCGTCGCGGCCTTGATCGACGCGTTGTCGTGTTCAGCAATTACCAGATTCGTCATTTCGTCCGTCTCCTCACAGCACCTTGGCTTCGGTCTTCAGCTTCTCGACCAGCGTCTTCACATCCGGCACCTTCACACCGGCGGAGCGCTTCGGCGGCTCAACGACTTTCAGCGTCTTCAGGCGCGGCGTCACATCAACACCGAGGTCTTCCGGCTTGATGACTTCCAGCGGCTTCTTCTTCGCCTTCATGATGTTCGGCAATGTGACGTAGCGCGGCTCGTTCAGGCGCAGGTCGGTGGTGATCACGGCCGGCAGGCTCAGCGACAGCGTTTCCGCGCCACCGTCGACTTCGCGCGACACCGTAGCCTTGCCGTCAGCGACGACAACCTTCGAGGCAAACGTAGCTTGCGGCAGGTTCGCCAGTGCAGCCAGCATCTGGCCGGTCTGGTTCGAATCGTCGTCGATGGCCTGCTTGCCGAGGATCACCAGCTGCGGCTGTTCCTTGTCGACCAGCGCCTTGAGCAGCTTGGCGACTGCCAGCGGCTGCAGGTCTTCGCCCGACTCGATCAGGATCGCGCGGTCCGCGCCGATTGCCAGCGCCGTGCGCAGCGTTTCCTGCGCTTGCGTGACACCCGCCGACACGGCGATCACTTCGGTCGCCACGCCCGCTTCGCGCAGACGAACGGCTTCTTCAACCGCGATTTCGTCGAACGGATTCATCGACATCTTCACGTTCGCGATGTCGACGCCCGTGCCGTCCGATTTCACCCGGACTTTCACGTTGTAGTCGACCACTCTCTTGACTGGCACCAGGATTTTCATGCACACGCTCCAAAGTTACGAATACGTCAACCCAACGGACATTATAGCGACTGCCCTCATGGCAGCCTGGTCGCGGGCGCTCTAGCAGAAGGATATCGCTCCTCAGCGGCGTGACGGCAATAACGAACGATCGTTCTATTTTAATCTCGAAAAAACCCGGGAGACAACCCCGGGTTAAGACTTACGACTCTAATTTTGCATTGCCGTCGTGTCTTGTCAGGCGAAACGGCCGATAAACCGGCCGCCAACTCACCAGGCGGTGATCACCGCCCCACCAAACTTGCTTTCGACAAACTGCTTCACTTCCGGCGAATGATACGCCGCGACCAGCTTCGCAACCCACGGCTTGCCCTTGTCAGCTTCGCGGATTGCGATGATGTTCACGTACGGACCCTTCGGGTCTTCGATCGCAATGGCGTCCTGCTTGGGCTTCAAACCCGCTTCCATCGCAAAGTTCGTATTGATCGCGGCGGCATCCACGTCGTTCAGCGATCGCGGGATCTGCGCGGCGTCGAGCTCGACGATCTTCAGCTTCTTCGGGTTGTCGACGATATCGAGCGGCGTCGCCTTGAGGCCCGCGTCCGGGCGCAGCTTCAGCAGACCCTGCTTCTGCAGCAACAGGAGTGCCCGGCCGCCATTGGTCGGATCGTTCGGCACTGCGATCTTCGCGCCCGGCTGCAATTCAGCCAGCGTCTTCACCTTCTTCGAATAGATGCCCATCGGGTACGTGACGGTATCGGCGACGCGGATCAGCTTGTAGCCGCGGTCTTTCACCTGGGCCTGCAAGTACGGGTCATGCTGGTAGCTGTTCGCGTCCAGGTCGCCGCCGGCGAGCGCCGCATTCGGCTGCACGTAGTCGGAGAACTCGACAATCTTGATGTTCAGACCGTTCTTTGCTGCGACCGTCTTCACGACTTCCATGATCTGCGCGTGCGGACCGCCGGTGACACCGACCTTGATCGTGTCGTCAGCGTGAGCCACGGTGGCGGCAGCGAACAGCGACGCGGCGCCGAGTGTGGCGGCCAGTTTGAGAATGAAACGACGTTGCATGATGGACCTTTCCGAACCTATCGATTCTGTTGTTTACTTATGGCTCAAACGACGCACGAGCCAATCCCCGAACGACTGCACCAGTTGCACGAAGACGATCAGGATCACCACGACCGTCACCATCACTTCCGGCAAGAAACGCTGATACCCGTAACGAATGCCCAGATCGCCGAGCCCACCGCCGCCGATCGCACCGGCCATCGCCGAATAGCCGACCAGCGAGACAAACGTGATCGTCAAACCGGCGACCACGCCCGGCAGCGATTCCGGCAACAGCACCTTGAAGACGATCTGACTGGTGGTTGCACCCATTGCCTGCGCGGCTTCGATCAGGCCGCGGTCAACCTCACGCAGCGCGGTTTCGACCAGGCGCGCAATGAACGGCGCCGCGGCGATCGTCAGCGGCACCACGGCCGCAGCCGTACCGATCGACGAACCCACCACGAGACGCGTGAACGGAATCACGGCGACCAGCAAGATGATGAACGGCGTGGAACGCACGGCATTGACGATCACGCCCATCACGCGATTCACGGCGATGTTCTGCAAGACGCCCTGACGGTCCGTCAGATACAGCAGCACGCCGAGCGGCAAACCGACCGCCGCGCCGACCAGTCCGGAGATGCCCACCATCACAAGCGTTTCCCAGAACGACTGGACGAACATATCGAACATTTCACTCAACATACGACAGCTCCTCTACCACCACACCCTGTTCGCGCAGATAGGTCAGCGCCTGTGCGACCTTCCCCGGTTCGCCACCCGCGAGCACCGCGAGCGAGCCGAACGCCTGCCCCTGGATCTCGTCGATCTGGCCGTGCAGGATGTTGAAGTCGAGTTCGTAGCGGCGAATCGTTTCCGACAGGATCGGCTGATCGACACCCGAACCGGTGAACGCGAGGCGCAGCAAATGACCGCTGCCGGTCTTCAGGCGTTCGGCCACGCGCGCCTTCATGGCGGGCGGCAGTTCCTGCGCAATCACATCGCCGATCAGCGCGCGCGTCACTTCATGATGCGGTTGCAGGAACACGTCGATGACCTTACCCTCTTCGACCACACGGCCGGCATCCAGCACCGCGACGCGGTCGCAGACCTGCTTGATCACGTCCATCTGGTGCGTGATCAGCACGATCGTCAGGTTGAGTTCGCGATTGATACGCTTGAGCAAATCGAGGATCGAGCGCGTGGTTTCCGGGTCGAGCGCCGACGTCGCTTCATCGGAGAGCAGTACCTTCGGCTTGCTCGCCAACGCGCGCGCGATACCCACACGCTGCTTCTGCCCACCGCTGATCTGCGCCGGATAACGATCCTTCTGCGCCGACAAGCCGACCAGTTCGAGCAGCGGCAACACGTTCGCCTCGATCTCGTCGCGCTTCATGCCGGCGAGTTCGAGCGGCAACGCCACGTTCTCGTACACCGTGCGCGACGACAGCAGGTTGAAGTGCTGGAAGATCATGCCGATTTCGCGACGCGCCTCGCGCAATTGCGCGGCGGGCAGCGTCGTCAGATCACGGCCGTTGACGACGATATTGCCTTCACTCGGACGCGTCAGCAGATTGATGGTGCGCACGAGCGTACTCTTGCCCGCGCCGCTGCGGCCGATGATGCCGAACACCTCACCCGCCGGAATCGACAGATTGACGTTGTGCAGCGCTTCGACCCAGCCCCGGGGTCCGGCGAACCGCTGAGAGATATTGCGTATTTCGATCATGGAAAAACGAAACGGCCGAGTTTGCCAACGAGCGTTGTGCGCTCCCGACAAGCGGCCGCCGTTGCTTTTATTGGGATTTGAGGCCGCAATTCTACCGCAGCGTCGTCATTCCCTTTAATAATCAATTTCGATCTTTTCATAACCACAGAGCATTAGAGGCGTGCCCGGCGCGAGATGCTCGCGCGTGCGCGCCCGCTGCGACTATGATCGGGCAAATCGAAATCAGGACCCATCCAGGATAAACGGCAGACATGGAAACAACCCGATCCGGCAATGTGCGTCCCGCAGCGAACGCCCCGAAAGGCGCCCCCGCGCTGCGCTCCACGGTCACGACGAGCGACGGCGTCGAACTGCCGTTGTATCGCTGGCCCGCTACGACGCCGCTGCGCGGCACGGTCGCGCTGGTACACGGGCTCGCGGAGCACGCCGGGCGTTATGCGGCATTGGCGGATCGGCTGAACTCGGCCGGCATCGAACTCGTCGCTATCGATTTGCGCGGACATGGGCATGCGCCGGGCAAACGCGTGTGGGTCGACCGGTTCGACGACTATCTGCTCGATACTCAGGCCTTGCTCGATGAAGCGGCGACCAGTTGCGCTCCGCTGTTCCTGATGGGCCACAGCATGGGCGGCGCTGTTGCGGCGCTTTACGCAATCGAACGGCTCGAGGCAAGCGGGCGTCGGTTGAGCGGTCTGATCCTGTCGAGCCCCGCGCTCGCGCCCGGCCGCGATGTGCCGCGCTGGATGCTCAAGGTAAGCCAGGTGATCAGCCGCATCTGGCCGACCTTCCCGGCGATGAAAATCGACGCGGCTTTGCTGTCGCGCCTTCAGCCCGTGGTGAACGCCAATCGCAATGACCCGCTGGTTCATCACGGCGCGATTCCCGCGCGCACAGGCGCGGAGTTGTTGCAGGCGATGGCGCGCATCGAACGCGGCCGTGCGGGCCTGCGCGTACCGCTGCTGGTGTATCACGGCACCGCCGACAAGCTCACCGAGCCCGAAGGCAGCCGCGATTTCGGCGCGCACGCAGGATCGCCCGACAAGACGCTCACGATGCACGAAGACAGCTATCACGAGACGATGAACGATCTCGACCGGGATCGGGTGATTGGCGCGCTGATCGACTGGATCGAGAAACGGCTGCCTAAAGTCTGAGCGCCGAACGGCTTGCAGAAGTTCGGGCTTCCGCACACACGAGTACTAAACCCGGCCCGCCGCCAGAAACGGCTTGGCTAGCGCTTCCAGTCGGGTGGTCGTTTGTCGATGAACGCCTGCACGCCTTCGAGCGCGGAGTCGTCCATCATGTTGCAGGCCATGGTTTGGCCGGCTAACTGGTACGCGGCTTCGATCCCCATTTCGAGCTGGCGATAAAACAGGCCCTTGCCGGCGCTCACCGCTTCGACGGGTTTCGCGCAGATGCTCTTCGCGAGCCGCGCGACCTCTGCATCGAGCGCGTCGGCCGGCGCAATGCGATTCACGAGTCCCTGCTGCTTCGCCTGGAGAGCGTCGATGAAATCGCCGGTGAGCAGCATTTCGAGCGCCGCCTTGCGCGACAGATTGCGCGACAGCGGCACCGAAGGCGTCGCGCAGAAAAGACCCAGGTTGACGCCCGAGACGGCAAAGCGCGCGGTGTCGGCAGCAACTGCCAGATCGCACATCGCGACCAGCTGGCAGCCGGCCGCCGTGGCGATGCCGTGCACGCGGGCGATCACCGGTTGCGGCAAGCGCTGGATCGTCAGCATCAGTTTCGTGCAGCGCGCGAACAACGCCTGGTAGTAAGCCAACGACGGCTCCGCGCGCATTTCCTTCAGATCGTGTCCCGCGCAGAACGCGCGGCCCGCGCCTGAGATCACCACCACCCGCGCGTCGGACTCCGCCAGCGCCGTCAGCGCCGACTGCAACGCGTCGAGCAGAGCCTCGGAAAGCGCGTTGAAGGCATCGGGCCGGTTCATCGTCAAACGGACGACGCCCGGCACGCCGTAGGCGTCGTGTTCGATGTCGACCAGCGACGCACTGCGCACCTCGGCATTCATGGCTCGCTCCTCGTTGAATTCCTGCATTTCGCGACGTTAGTGCATTCTGTCGCGTGACAACTCAGATTCCGGCCAGGGAGCGCACGTGCGCCACCACGCTGCGCCCCAATGCCGACAGGTTGTACCCGCCCTCGAGACAGCTGACGATCCGTCCCTGCGCATAGCGCTTCGCGATCTCGCGCATCTGATCGGTGATCCAAGCGTAATCGTCTTCGACGAGACCCATGTTGCCGAGATCGTCCTCGCGATGCGCATCGAAGCCGGCCGAGATGAAGATCATCTCCGGCTTGAATTCATGCAGACGCGGCAGCCACATCATGTCGACCGCCTCGCGCACTGCCATGCCTTTCGAGCGCGCCGGCATCGGCACATTGCACATGTTGGGCGCCTGATTGTCGGCGCCGCTGAACGGATAGAACGGGTGCTGGAAGATGCTGCACATCAGCACGCGCGAATCGCCTGAAAAGGCGGCTTCGGTGCCGTTACCGTGATGGACGTCGAAATCGATGATCGCCACACGCTGCATGCCGTGCACTTCAAGTGCATGACGCGCGGCGATCGCGACGTTGTTGAAGAAGCAGAAGCCCATTGCACGCGCCGGCTCCGCATGGTGGCCAGGCGGGCGCACGCTGCAGAACGCGTTGTCGTAGCGGCCTTCGATCACGGCGTCGGTCGCGGCCACCGCGGCGCCGGCCGCGCGCAACGCGGCCTGCAAGGTGTACGGGTTCATCGACGTGTCGGGATCGATTTCGGCAAGACCTTCAACCGGCGACCGGCTGCGGATGTAATCGACGTGGGCTTGCGTATGCACGCGCAACAGCGCGGCGTCATCGGCGAGCGGCGGCGACTCGCGCTCGATCAGCGAGTCGATGCGGCTCGCGATCAGTTGGTCTTCGATTGCCTGCAGGCGCGCCGGGCATTCGGGATGCCATTGCCCCATATCGTGCAGCAAACAATCGGCGTGGGAATAGAAGCCTGTTGCCATGATTCTCGTCTGCGGCGCGGCGCTTTCAAGGCGCGCGCGGCGTGTCTCCGTCCATGGGCGCACACACTGGGCGCGCCAACATTTGCCAAGTTACCACACCATGCGACTGTGACGCGCCAGGCACAGTTTTGCAGAAAGCGTCGGGTATACTGCCCTGTCCGTTCCCCCCTGTCTCTTTCGCACTGCGCCCCTAGCTCACTATGACCGTCAAGCTTGCTCTGTCTGCACGAAACCGGCTACGCATGAAGACCGCAACCGCCGCACTGTCCGTCGCATCGTGCATGTTCATGGCAACCAGCCCGGCGATGGCGCAAAGCGCCGCGAAAAAGCCACCGGTGCTGCTCGCGCAAAGCCAACCGCAGCCGGCAGTGCCGCAAGGGCAAACCTTCGAAGAAGAGATCATTCCGCAGCGCTACGCGAATAACCCGAATGTCGATGCGTTCATCAGCGACATGTCCGCGCGCTATGACTTCGACGAAGCCGCATTGCATGCGTTATTCGCTCGCGTGAGCTATTCGGCCACCGCGGTCAAGCTCGTCACGCCGTCGCCCTCGCCGTCGGTCAAGAACTGGCGCGTGTATCAGTCGCGCTTTCTCGACCAGGTGCGCATCAACGCCGGCGTGCGTTTCTGGCGCGCCAACCAGGCCACGCTGCAGCGTGCCTACGAAGAGTTTGGCGTGCCGCCGGAAGTGGTCGTCGGCATCATCGGCGTGGAGACGATCTATGGGCGCTTCATGGGCAACTTCCGTGTGCTCGACGCGCTGACCACGCTCAGCTTCGACTACCCGAACACCGCCAATCGTGCGGATCGCCAGGCGACCTTCCGCAAGAATCTTGAAGATTACCTGGTCTGGACGCGCGATTCGCAAATCGATCCGACCACCGTGCTCGGCTCCTACACCGGCGCGATTGGCATTCCGCAGTTTCTGCCGAGCAGCATCGTGCAATACGCGGTGAGCTACGACGGCAACAAGCAGATCGATCTGCGCACGAGCCAGGCGGATGCGATCGGCAGCGTGGCGAATTATCTGCGCCAGAACGGCTGGGAAAACGGCCGGCCGGTGGTGTGGAAGATCGGCACGGACGCCGGCAGCCTGGGCGTTGCGCAAGCGGCTGCCGACGGCAAGCCGGAGCCGCATTGGCCGCTGAACCAATTGCTGCGTGCCGGACTGTTGCTGAACGAGCCAGATGTCGATATCGCGTCGGAAGCCGGCACGCCGGTGACCGTGGTGGATCTGCCGTCGCCGGGGCGTGGTACCGAGTTCATGCTGGGCTTGAAGAACTTCTATGTGCTGACGCGCTATAACCGCAGTTTCTTTTATGCGCTTGCGGTTTATCAATTGGGCGAGCGGGTCAAGGCTCAGATGGAAGCAAGCGATGCTGCGAGCGCCACCAGCACTGCTGCGCCGCCGGTCGCCGCATCGCAATGAGCATGAGCAGAGCGGCGGCGGTTGTCAGACCCTGACTGCATCACGAGCGATAGCAAGCGACATAAAAAAAACGCCGGTTAAACCGGCGCTTTTTTATTGGCCGACTCGCTTTGAGGGGCCACTCAATGCGCCGCAGCGCAATCAAGCCGGGAACACACCCGTCGACAGATACCGGTCACCCCGATCGCAGACGATAAACACGATCGTCGCGTTCTCGACCTGGCGCGCGACGCGCAACGCCACCTCACAGGCCCCGCCCGACGAGATGCCGGCGAAGATCCCTTCGACCGAAGCCATGCGCCGCGCCATCGCTTCGGCGGCGGCCTGGCTCACGTTCTCGACGCGGTCTACACGGCTGCGATCGAAAATCTTCGGCAGATAGGCTTCCGGCCATTTGCGAATGCCCGGAATGCGCGAACCCTCTTCCGGTTGCGCACCGATGATCTCGATCGCCTGATTCTGTTCCTTCAGATAACTGGACACGCCCATGATCGTGCCGGTCGTACCCATCGACGAGACGAAGTGCGTGATGCGCCCTTCGGTGTCGCGCCAGATTTCCGGACCGGTACCTTCGACGTGCGAGGCCGGATTGTCCGGGTTCGCGAACTGGTCGAGGATGATGCCCTTGCCTTCGCGCTGCATCTGTTCGGCCAGATCGCGTGCGTATTCCATGCCGCCCGTCACTGGTGTCAGCACGATCTGCGCACCGTACGCGGCCATGCTCTGACGGCGCTCCACCGACAGGTCTTCCGGCATGATCAGCACCATCTTGTAGCCACGGATCGCCGCAGCCATCGCCAAGGCGATGCCGGTATTGCCGCTGGTCGATTCGATCAGCGTGTCGCCCGGTTTGATACGCCCGCGTGCTTCCGCTTTCTTGATCATCGACAGCGCCGGACGGTCCTTCACCGAACCCGCAGGATTGTTGCCCTCGAGCTTTGCAAGGATCACGTTATTGCGGCTGCGGATCTCGTCGTCAGGGAGCCGGACGAGTTGCACGAGCGGCGTATTGCCGATCGTGTCTTCAATCGTTTTGTAAGCCATATGGGTTCTGGTGCTGTCGATGCGCGGAGTTTTCAATCTATTGATTCTAAACCACCGTGCGCACGGCTGCCGTGCGGCCCTTCTGGCCGCATGGATGCAGGTGCTGACCGACGGGCGCGCGCAACGCAAAAAGCCCGCGGCTGAGAACCGCGGGAGCCAGTCATCTGCATGACAGCTGAAGGAGTGTTCTTACCCACTCCGACCATGAAGGGGAACGACGGTAACAGGCCAGGCGCGAGACCGTGCGCGCGAGGTGACCCGCCTCGCGCGCACGGCCCGCGTCAGGCTATTTCTTCACCGCCACAGTGGCGTTCTTTGGAGTTGCGGCCGCGCTAGTCGAGTTGGCCGCGTTGGTGCCATTACCCGCAGCGGCCGCGCCTTTGCTCTGTGCAGACGCCGCAGCCTGCGGGTTAGCAGCCGCGCCAGCCGGACCGACAGCGAGACCCTCCGCCTGCAGGCGCTCGACGGTATGCCCGCCCATGCCTTTGACGCGCTTGCCGAGATCGGCCGGGTCCTTGAACGGACCATGTGCTGCACGCTCGTCGAGAATGGCTTTCGCTTTGGCAGGACCGATGCCCTTGATGCCGCGCAGCGCATCCTCGTTAGCCGTGTTGACGTCGACCGCCGCGTATGCGTGGCCAAAAGCGGCCAGCATGGCCGCGGTAACCAGAATTTTTCGAAACATATGGAATCTCCCTCGTACAACCGGTTGGCGACCATCACCAACCGGGAGATTCCAGTTTAAAGAGGTATCCGAAAGATTTACACCTGGCCGAATAGCCAACGTACGTAGCGATCGACACCTTCCTGCACGCTCAGGAACGGCGCGTCGTAACCGGCGGCACGAAGCTTCGTCTGGTCGGCCTGCGTGAAACACTGGTACTTGCCGCGCAATGCATCGGGGAACGGAATGTATTCGATCAACCCGCGCTGCACCTGCTCCGCGAGCGACAAGGGCTGCTCATTGTCCAAAGCACGCAACGTGTTAACCACCGTGCTCGCGATGTCGTTGAACGGCTGCGCGCGGCCACTACCCAGATTGAAGATGCCCGACTTGTCCGGATTGTCGAAGAAGAACAGGTTGACCTTCACCACGTCTTCGACCGAGACGAAATCGCGCGTCTGCTCGCCTGCGGCGTAACCGTTGTATTCGCCGAACAGCTTGACCTTGCCCTCGGCGCGGAACTGGTTGAAGTTGTGAAACGCCACCGACGCCATGCGCGCCTTGTGCGTCTCGCGCGGCCCGTAGACGTTGAAATAACGGAAGCCGGCGATCTGGCTCTTCGCGGTGGGCAGAACGCGGCGAATCACCTGGTCGAACAGGAACTTCGAATAGCCGTACACGTTCAGCGGCTGCTCGACTTCGCGCTCTTCGACGAAGCGGCTCGAGCCGCCATACGTGGCCGCCGAAGACGCATACAGAAACTGGATGTTCTGCGCGAGACAGACATCAAGCACTTCGCGGCTATAGCGGAAGTTGTTGTCCATCATGTAGCGGCCGTCGGTTTCCATCGTGTCCGAGCAGGCGCCTTCGTGGA
This sequence comes from Paraburkholderia sp. SECH2, assembly GCF_030464795.1. Taxonomy (NCBI): domain Bacteria; kingdom Pseudomonadati; phylum Pseudomonadota; class Betaproteobacteria; order Burkholderiales; family Burkholderiaceae; genus Paraburkholderia; species Paraburkholderia sp. SECH2. The sequence goes on along the minus strand of NZ_JALPRH010000002.1, from coordinate 398,792 downwards.
AAATCGCGCGCACTTTGCCGAAGTCGCCCCGCTTGAAGCGCTCGACGAATTCGGTCTTGTCGAGATAGTCGTCGATCTCGCAGTCGACGAGATTCTTGAACTTGTCCGCGCGCGTGAGGTTATCGACCGCGATGATGCGTTGTTCACCGCGCTCATTGAGCGCCTTCACGAGATTGCTGCCGATAAAGCCGGCCGCGCCGGTGACGATGAGGGTCATGATGATCCTGCGGTTGCAGTAATGAGCTCAGTTGACGCCTCGCAGGTTCCTCATTTGCGCCGCTGAAACTGGAGCGAAAAGAAGGGAACCCGGCGGGCTGCATCAATGAAAAAGTTCGTCGTAGGTAACGGTGGCGGTACCGAGTTTGCCGACCACAATGCCGGCCGCGCGATTCGCGAGCCCGACCGCCTCGACGAGCGTAAGACCCGCGCCGAGCATGGCGGCGAGCGTGGCGATCACGGTGTCGCCCGCGCCCGATACATCATACACTTCGCGTGCGACAGCCGAAGTGTGCAGGATGCCGTCATCGGCGAAGAGCGTCATGCCCTCTTCCGAACGCGTCAGCAGCAGCGCCTTGAACTCGAGATCGGCACGCAGTTTGGTCACGCGCGCGATCAGATCTTCTTCGGATTTCCACTGCCCGACCACCTCGCGCAACTCGGCGCGATTCGGCGTGATCAGCGTGGCGCCGCGATAGCGCTCCCAGTCGTCGCCCTTCGGATCGACCAGCACCGGCTTACCCGCTGCATGCGCTTTGGCGATCATCTGCGTGACGTGCGTGAGACCGCCCTTCGCGTAATCGGACATCAGGATCACGTCGTGTGACGGCAGCAGGTCGTCGAAACGCGCGAGCCCCGCGAGGAGCACTTCGTGCGCTGGCGAGTTTTCGAAGTCGACACGCAGCAACTGCTGCTGACGCGACAGCACGCGCAGCTTGATCGTGGTGAGCAAATCCGGATCGCGTTCCAGATGCGGCGCCACCCCGCTTTCGGCGAGTAGTTGCACGATGCGCTCACCGGGCTCGTCGTGCCCGACCACGCACAGCAAACCCGCTTGCGCGCCGAGCGCCACCGCATTGCGCGCGACGTTCGCCGCGCCGCCGAGGCGGTCTTCCTGGCGCTGCACATGCACGACCGGCACCGGCGCTTCCGGCGAAATACGGTTCACGTCGCCGAACCAGTAGCGATCGAGCATCACGTCGCCAACCACCAGCACGCGCGCCGCACCGAGGCGTTCGCGCGGCACTACGGTCAGTGCGGACGTGGGTGTGGATTGAGCGGCTTCAGGCATTGCTGGAGACATCGGCCGGAAGTTCAGAGGGCTGGGCATAGGGTCGTCCGATCGAGTGATAGTCGATGCCGAGTTCGGTCATCGCGTCCGGCTCGTACAGATTGCGGCCGTCGAAAATCAGCGGTGACTTCAGCACCGACTTCAGGTGCACGAAATCCGGGCTCTTGAATTCCTTCCATTCGGTGACGACCACCAGCGCGTCGGCGCCGGTGAGCGTTTCGTCCTGGGTGCTCGTGAACGTGAGACGCGCGAGCTGGTCCGGTGCATCGTGCAGATCGATGGCGAACACGCGGCGCGCTTCGGCCACCGCGACCGGATCGTACGCGCGAACCTGCGCGCCACGCGCCAGCAATTCAGCGATCACGCGGCGGCTCGGCGCTTCGCGCATGTCGTCGGTATTCGGCTTGAACGCGAGGCCCCACACGGCGAATGTGCGGCCGCTCAGATCCTCACCGAGCTTGCCCGTGATCTTGTTCACCAGCACGTCTTTCTGCTTGTAGTTCACTTCCTCAACGGCTTCGAGGATGCGCAGATTGTGGCCGGTTTCGGCGGCGGTGCGGATCAGCGCCTGCACGTCTTTCGGGAAGCACGAACCGCCGTAGCCAGCGCCGGCATACAGGAAGTGGTAGCCAATGCGTGGGTCCGAGCCGATCCCGCGGCGTACCGCTTCGATATCCGCGCCAACCCGGTCCGCCAGATTCGACATCTCGTTCATGAACGAGATGCGCGTAGCGAGCATCGCATTGGCAGCGTATTTCGTGAACTCGGCTGAGCGCACATCCATGTGCAGCGTGCGTTCGTGGTTGCGGTTGAACGGCGCGTACAGACGCTTCATCAGCTCGCGCGCGCGCAGGCCGGCTTCATCTTCGTCGCTGCCAAGCACGATGCGATCGGGACGCATGAAGTCGTCGACCGCCGCGCCTTCCTTCAGAAACTCAGGATTCGACACGACCGAGAAGCGATGCTGTTCGCTATTGGCAAGCCCGCGTTTGGCCAGTTCCTCTTCGACCACCGCGCGCACACGTTGCGCAGTGCCGACCGGCACCGTCGACTTGTCGACGATCACCTTGAAGCCGTTCATCGTACGGCCGATATTGCGCGCCGCTTCGAGCACGTATTGCAGATCGGCCGAGCCGTCTTCGTCGGGCGGCGTGCCGACAGCGATGAACTGCACCTCGCCGTGCGCCACGCTCGCTTCGATATCCGTCGAAAACGTGATGCGGCGAGCCGCGCGCGTACGAGCGATGATCTCCAGCAAACCCGGCTCGTGGATCGGCACGCCACCGTTGTTGAGGATTTCGATCTTGCGCGGATCGACGTCGAGACAGAAGACGTCATGGCCGATTTCGGCGAGGCACGCGCCGGTGACGAGGCCAACATAGCCCGTGCCGATAATGGTGATTTTCATACGCTTTCCGGTAGAGGGTTCCGGTGAGGGTTTCTCGTAGTGAACAAGGCCGTCATGATCCCGCCGGGCCTATTCCGCCCGACGGGCCGCCGTCGTTGCGGCGCGGCTATGCAATTCCATTCGCTATCAGTTCGACGCCGTGATCGGTTCGACGCGACGCGGGGCATAGGTTTCCCAACCGCTGCAACCCGGGCACTGCCAGTAGAACAGCCGCGCCCTGAAACCACAATTCTGGCACGTATACCGTGGCAGATTTTTTGTGCGCTGGCGAATCAGCGTACGCATCAGTTCGAGCTCGCTCTTGCGCGGCTCTTCCGCGACGGCTTCCTGCGCTTCCAGGAGACGCGTCATGCCCGCCAGATTCGGCGACTTCTGCATCTGCGAGCGTGCCAGCGCGTGAGCGGCGTCGGGCCCGCGCACCGCCGCAATGTGCTGATAGGTCACGTCGAGCAGATCGTTCGACGGATAGCGGTCCACCCAAGTGATGAGCAGATCGGCGCCATCCTGCGGACGGCCGAGCGCCTCATAGGCCTTCATCAGCTTTTCAGCGACGAGCGGCAGATAGGCAGGATTCTGTTCCTCGACGCGCCGCCATTGGACGATCGCGGCCTCTTGCGAGCCGGCCGTCGCGTCCACGTCGCCGAACAGGATCGTGGCGCGTACGTTGGTCGGGTTCGCCTTCAATGCAAAGCCAAGCTGACGGCGCGCCTCATCTGCGTTCTTCTGCTGAAGCGCTTCCTGGGCGAGCTCGCAATGAAACTGCGCGATGTCCTTGTCGAGCGACTCGGCGCCCATTGTTTCCAGATGGCGCGCGATATCGATCGACTTAACCCAATCTTTCTCGATCTGGTAGATGGTGAGCAGCGCACGCTGCGCACCCAACGCGTAATTGCCGGTTTCGAGCGAGCGGAAGGTTTCCTCTGCGCGATCGAGCAAGCCGGCCTTCAGGAAGTCCTGACCCAGTTCGTACAGCGCGTGATCGCGCTCGGTGACCGGCAGATCGGTGCGGCTCAGCAAGTTCTGGTGCACGCGAATCGCGCGGTCCGTCTCGCCGCGTCGGCGGAACAGATTCCCGAGCGCGAAGTGCAACTCGATCGTTTCCGGGTCGAGCTTGACGACTTCGATAAACGCGTCGATCGCCTGGTCGGGCTGCTCATTGAGCAGGAAATTCAGGCCGCGGAAATACGAACGCGGCAGGTTGGCGCTTTCGGACAGCAGCGTCTTGAGGTCGTAGCGCGCGGCCATCCAGCCGAACGCAAAAGCGACGGGTATGACAAGCAGCCACCAGAAGTCTAGATCCATGCGATTAATGCAAATGTGCGGGAAAGCGGAAGCGGGAAGCCGCGCTTCAGAAGCGCGGCAGAAGACAACTTAGATCAGCGGCGGCATGGGCGGTTGTTCGACCACCACAGGAGCTTCGCGCGCCACACGCAACTCACGCTTGAGCCGGCCATTCTCCATGCGCAGGCGCACCATGCCCGGCATGGACGACACCAGCCCGGCCAGCAGCCCCACCACGAAGAACGCGAGGCCGATCAGAATCAAAGGCGCCGACCACGCGTAACCCGCGAGGAAATTCAGCGTAGCAGTTTGTGTATTGGAGAGTGCGAGCACCAGCAGGAGCACGAACACCAGTACACGGATCAGCCAGACGATAAATTTCATGAATAGGTCTCTTGACGGCAGTTGCGGGGTGACGCCGGCTTGATGACGCGTCGCGCCACGGTGTTGCCCGCGCCGAAGTGACCCGTATTGTAATGGATGCCCTCGCGGCTGGGCAGGAACTGGCTGATAGAGGACTTACGCGAGGTTTACCTTACCGCAAGCGGATGCATGGGCAGGTGTGTTCGATTGGGGAATGTGCCGGGCTTAAGGGACGACAAAGCGGACGAAAAAGCGAACAAAAAACGGGCAAAAGGCGGAGAAAAGATGCGGACGAAAAAAAAGCGCCCGAAGGCGCTTTTTCTGGTCTTTTGCCGTCTGGCTTTGGCCGCTGACGCTACCAATGCCATGCTGCGAACCGCACAGCGAAGCATTTACAGGTCGTCGTCATCCGGCTCGTCGGCCTTCAACGGCTCGCCCGAACGTCGATCTACCCGCTCGCGCAATTCCTTGCCCGGCTTGAAATGCGGTACGTACTTCTCAGGTACCAGCACCTTCTCGCCCGACTTCGGATTACGCCCGACACGGGAGGGACGACGATTAAGGCCGAAGCTGCCGAAGCCACGAATTTCAATGCGATGACCGTTGGCAAGCGCCTCCGACATCGCATCAAGCATCGTCTTCACCGCGAAATCCGCATCTTTAAGTACAAGCTGTGGAAATCGCGTAGCCAGCTGGGCGACCAATTCCGATTTGGTCATACTGCAGCAGACCTCGCAAGAAAACGCCGGGCCGCCCCCATGTTCTTATGCTCCCCCTCGCGGGGGACCTGACGCGAGGCGCCAGGTTTGGGGGCGTTCCTCAATTACTGGTTCTGACCGTCGAGCTTGGCCTTCAGCAGCGCGCCAAGGTTCGTCGTGCCGGTAGCAGCCGAGCTCGAATCCGACGAAGCCAGGCCGCGGATCGCTTCCTGTTGCTCAGCCGAATCCTTGGCCTTGACCGACAGGTTGATACCACGCGACTTGCGATCGATGTTGATGATCATCGCGTTGACCTTGTCGCCTTCCTTCAGCACGTTGCGAGCATCTTCCACGCGGTCTTGTGCGATTTCCGAAGCACGCAGGTAGCCTTCGACTTCCGCCGACAGCTGAACCACTGCACCCTTCGCATCTACCGTCTTGACCACGCCGTCGACGATCGAACCCTTGTCGTTCATTGCAACGAAGTTGCTGAACGGGTCGCCTTCGAGCTGCTTGATGCCCAGCGAAATGCGTTCCTTCTCGACGTCGATGCCGAGAACGATCGCTTCCACTTCGTCGCCCTTCTTGTACTTGCGAACTGCTTCTTCGCCCGTTTCCGACCACGACAGGTCCGACAGGTGAACCAGACCGTCGATGCCGCCCGGCAGACCGATGAAGACGCCGAAGTCGGTGATCGACTTGATTGCGCCTTGCAGCTTGTCGCCCTTCTTGAAGTTGCGGCTGAAGTCGTCCCACGGGTTCGGCTTGCATTGCTTCATGCCGAGGCTGATACGGCGGCGGTCTTCGTCGATTTCGAGAACCATGACTTCGACTTCGTCGCCCAGCTGAACAACCTTCGACGGTGCAACGTTCTTGTTCGTCCAGTCCATTTCCGACACGTGAACCAGGCCTTCGATGCCCGATTCGACTTCGACGAATGCGCCGTAGTCGGTGATGTTGGTGACCTTACCGAACAGGCGCGTGCCCGACGGGTAACGGCGGGAAATGCCTTCCCACGGATCGTCGCCCAGTTGCTTGATACCCAGCGAAACGCGGTTCTTTTCTTGATCGAACTTGAGGATCTTCGCGGTGACTTCCTGGCCAACCGACAGAACTTCGCTCGGGTGACGCACACGACGCCATGCGATGTCGGTGATGTGCAGCAGGCCGTCGATACCGCCGAGGTCCACGAACGCGCCGTAATCGGTGATGTTCTTCACCACGCCTTCCACGATCGCGCCTTCCTTCAGCGTTTCGAGCAGCTTTGCGCGCTCTTCGCCTTGGGTCGCTTCGATCACAGCACGGCGCGACAGCACGACGTTGTTACGCTTGCGGTCGAGCTTGATGACGCGGAATTCCAGCGTCTTGCCTTCGTACGGGGTCGTGTCCTTGACCGGACGCGTGTCAACCAGCGAACCCGGCAGGAACGCGCGGATGCCGTTGACCATGACGGTCATGCCGCCCTTGACCTTGCCCGTGATCGTGCCGGTCACGAGTTCGTTGTTGTCGAGAGCCTTTTCCAGCGACAGCCACGAAGCCAGGCGCTTCGCCTTGTCGCGCGACAGGATCGTGTCGCCATAGCCGTTTTCCAGCGCGTCGATCGCGACGGAAACGAAGTCGCCCGCCTGCACTTCTACCTCGCCCGCGTCGTTCAGGAACTCTTCGAGCGGGATGTAGGCTTCGGACTTGAGACCAGCGTTGACGACCACAAAGTTGTGGTCAACACGCACGACTTCGGCGGAGATCACCTCGCCAGCGCGCATGTCTTGCTTGGTCAGCGACTCTTCGAACAGAGCCGCAAAAGATTCGGTATTCGGGTTGGAAGTTTGCAGGTCGGACATAAAAATCAAAATTTGCATGGTGCTCGCGGTGCCCGGCTGGCCGGACGGTCAGCAACTTCGGCCAAGAATGCGAATGCCACGCGGGGTTAAGGGGTTAATACACGCTCCACGACACTCGCGGAGCACCTACTGACAACGTTACTTCTCACTACTTTCTACTGCGCCCGCTGTTCAGATGCCACTCGGACATCAGGCATGCGGGACCAATGCTTCATACCACTGCACCACCTGTTCGACCGCCTGGTCGACCGACAATGCGGAGGTATCAAGCAGCTTTGCATCCGCTGCGGGCTTGAGCGGCGCGGCCGTGCGCTGACTGTCACGCTCGTCGCGCTCACGCAAATCCCGGAGCAAGTCATCTATATTAGCAGAAAATCCTTTTTGGATCAATTGCTTATGCCGGCGGGCCGCACGGGCCTCGACGCTGGCGGTCATGAAGACCTTCAGCACGGCGTCCTGGAAGATCACCGTGCCCATGTCGCGGCCGTCGGCGACCAACCCCGGTTCCTTACGGAAAGCCCGCTGACGGGCCACCAGCGCGGTTCGCACGGGCGCGTGCACGGCAATCGCCGAGGCCCGGCTGCCGACTTCTTCGGCGCGAATGTCGGCGGATACGTCGGCGCCGTCGAGCTGCGCCAGCCCCTCGCGAAAGGTGATGTGCAGATCGTCGATCAACTTGACCAGCGCCTCGACGTCATCCGCCACGATGTTGTAGCGCATGCTGGCCAGCGCGGCGAGCCGGTACAGCGCGCCGCTATCCAGCAAGTGGAAGCCAAGATTCGCGGCAACCAGCGCGGCCACGGTGCCTTTGCCCGAGGCGCTGGGGCCGTCGATCGTAATGACGGGCGTTTGGTGAAAGGGACGGATCGGTTTCATCGAAAAAGTCGCACGTCAGTCGATTCAGGAGCGAATCAGGGTTGAGCGAGCGCGGTGAAGCGCTCGAAATAGTCAGGGAACGTCTTGCCGACGCACTTCGGGTCGTTGATCCGGACCGGCACGCCGCCCAGGCTCACGAGCGAGAAGCACATCGCCATGCGGTGATCGTCGTAGGTGCCGATCGAAGCGTTCGGAATCAGCTTTTCAGGCGGCGTGACGACGAGGAAATCCTCACCCTCCTGCACCTTCGCGCCGACCTTGCGCAGCTCGGTGGCCATCGCGGCGATCCGGTCGGTTTCCTTCACACGCCAGCTCGCGATGTTGCGCAGCGTGGTCGTGCCGTCCGCGAACAGCGCGGCGACGGCGATCGTCATCGCGGCGTCCGGAATCAGGTTGAAGTCCATGTCGATAGGATCGAGCTTGCCGTTGTCGTTGCCGACACCGCGCACTTCGATCCAGTCGTCGCCCATCTGCAGGTTCGCGCCCATCTTGATGAGCGCATCGGCGAAACCGACGTCGCCCTGGATGCTGGAGCGGCCCACGCCTTCCACCCGCAGCGGGCCGCCACCAAGCGCGCCGGCCGCGAGGAAATACGACGCCGACGACGCGTCGCCTTCCACCATGATCGTGCCCGGCGACTGATAGCGCTGCCCCGCCGGCACGATGAACCGGTGCCATTCATGGCGCTCGACCTTGATGCCGAAGCGCTCCATCAGCTTGATCGTGATCTCGATATACGGCTTCGAGATCAGCTCACCGTCCACCTGCACGGTCGTCACGCCGCTTTCCGTGCGCAACAGCGGCAACGTCATCAAGAGCGAAGTCAGGAACTGGCTCGACACGTCGCCGCGCACGCGGATCGGTGCGTCAGCCGTGATTTGCGCCGGACGGATCCGCAGCGGCGGATAGCCTTCGTTCTCTTCGTAGTCGATCTTCGCGCCGATCTGCCGCAAACCGTCGACCAGGTCGCCGATCGGCCGCTCGTGCATACGCGGCACGCCGTGGATACGATAGTCGCCGCCATTCACGGCGAGTGCCGCAGTCAGCGGGCGCACCGCCGTGCCGGCATTGCCAAGAAACAGATCGGCCGTGCGCGCCGTGAACGCGCCACGTGTACCGGTCACGACGCAGGTGTCGCCTTCGCGCTTCAGACGCACGCCGAGCTTTTCGAGCGCGTCGAGCATCACGCGGGTGTCGTCGGAGTCGAGCAGGTTCGTGATCGTCGTTTCGCCTTCGGCGAGCGCCGCGAGCAGCAGCACGCGATTCGAAATGCTTTTCGAGCCGGGCAAACGAACCGTGCCGGACGCACGAGAAAATGGTCCGAGATCGAGGAATTCCATGATTGAGTCCAGTTCCGGTTATTTCGAGGCGTCGCCGAGGGCGGCCCCTGCACTGCGCTGTTCCTGCCATTCGCTGCGCGCGACGCGCGAGCGCGCGAACACCGCTTCGAGCGCTGCGCCGTCGCCGGATTCGATCGCCGCGCGCAAGCGCGCGAGCACCGCCGTGTAGGCATCCAGTTCGTCGAGCAGCGCGGCGCGATTCGCCACGCACACATCGCGCCACATTTCCGGGCTCGACGCGGCGATACGCGTGAAGTCACGGAAGCCACCGGCGGCGAATGAAAATTTCAGCGCGGCGTCGGGCGAATTGAGAATCTGCTCGACCAGCGCGAACGACAAAACGTGCGGCAAATGGCTGACCGATGCGAGCACGCGATCATGCTGCTCGGGCGTCATCTCCCGCACACAAGCGCCGGTTGCACGCCACATCGCGGCAACGCGTTCGACCGCTTCCGGCACGTTCTCCGGCAGCGGACACAACACGACATTGCGATTCACATACAAATCGGGCAACGCCGCATCCGGGCCGCTCGCCTCACGGCCGGCAATCGGATGCCCCGGCACGAACTGGCCGATGCGTGCGCCGAGTGCCGCGCGCGCGGAAGCCACCACGTCCGACTTGGTGCTGCCGGCATCGGTGACGATCGTGCCTGCGTCGAGAAACGGCGCAATGCGTTCGAGCAACGGCTGAGTCTGCGCGACAGGTGCGGCAAGCAGCACGAAATCGGCGCCGGACAACGCCGCCCGCAACGCCGCGTCGTCACCCAACGCCGCGGTTTCATCGACCACACCCAACTCGAGCGCGCGCGCCGTCGATGCGGACGAACGCCCGACACCCACCACGGTTCGCGCGCCTGCCGCCTCACCCCGCTCACGCAGCGCGCGCGCGAGCGATCCGCCGATCAGGCCGACACCGAAAATCACCAGCTTATTAAAAGAAAACGCGGCCACGTCGGTCACTGAAAAAGCGCGCCTTCAGAAAGTGAGGCGCGCGGGTCAAGGTCAATCGCTTACGCGGTGGCGAGGGTCTTTTCGAGCGCCGCGAGGAACGCTTCGTTTTCTTCCGGCAGGCCGATCGTGATGCGCAGCCACTGCGGCAAACCGTAGTTGCCGACCGGACGAACGATCACGCCCTGCTTGAGCAACGCGAGGTTGACGCGGTTGCCCGCTGCGTCGTCATTGCCGACGCGCACCAGCACGAAGTTGCCGTCCGACGGCACATACTCAAGGCCGAGTTTGTCGAACGCTTCGGTCAAAAGGCGATAGCCCTGCGCATTCAGGGCCGCGCTCTTTTCCAGAAACGCCTTGTCGTTCAGCGCTGCGATCGCCGCGGCTTGCGCCAGCGTGTTCACGTTGAACGGCTGACGCAGACGGTTCAGCAGATCGGTCAACTCCGGCTGCGCGATGGCGAAGCCGACACGCAGGCCGGCCAGGCCAAACGCCTTCGAGAACGTGCGCGAGACCAGCAGATTCGGATAGCGGCGCACCCACGCGATCGAGTCGTAGCGCTTTTCTTCCGGCAGATATTCCGTGTACGCCTCGTCGAGCACGACGACCACGTTGCGCGGCACCTTGTCGAGAAACGCTTCGAGCTTGGCGCCTTCGATGAACGTGCCAGTCGGGTTGTTCGGGTTCGCGACGAAAATCAGGCGGGTGTCGTCGGTAATCGCGGCGAGCATCGCGTCGAGGTCGTGGCCATACTTGACGGCCGGTACGACGATCGCATTTGCGCCCACGCCTTGCGTGGCGAGCGCGTAGACCGCGAACGAGTACTGCGCGTAGACGATCGACTGACCCTTCTCGACGAACGCATGCGCGGCAATTTCGAGAATGTCGTTGCTGCCGTTGCCGAGCGTGACCCACTCGGCCGGCACCCCGTAGCGCTCGCTCAGCGCTGCCTTCAGTTCGAATGCATTCGCGTCCGGATAGCGGCCGAGTTCGCTGGCCGCTTGCGCCATGGCGCGTTGCGCCGATTCCGGCATGCCTAGCGGATTTTCGTTCGACGCGAGCTTCACGATGGTCGCTTCGTCGAGGCCAAACTCGCGGGCCACTTCCGAAATCGGCTTGCCGGCGATGTAAGGCGCGATCGCGCGCACATAGGAAGGACCGAAGGACGTTGTCATGAAAATCTCCGAACGACTAATTAGTAATAAGTGGACCTGCGACAGGCGCGCCCAGACCGCGTGCGCGCGCCTGGGCCGACATCAACGGGCGCGCGGATACGAGCCGAGTATCTTCAGGAACGCGGCCTTCTGACCGAGTTCGGTGAGTGCGGCGGCAACCGCCGGCTCGTCGCGATGGCCTTCGACGTCGATGTAGAAGTAGTACTCCCACGTGCCGACGCGCGCCGGACGCGACTCGAAACGGGTCATGGACACGCTGTGGCGCGCCAAGGGCTCCAGCAACTTGAACACGGCGCCCGGCTCGTTCGCCACGGAGACGATCAACGACGTCTGATCGTGCCCGCTGACGCCGGTGCGCTCCTTGCCGATCATCACGAAACGCGTGCGGTTGTGCGGATCGTCCTGGATCAGGGCGTACGCGACTTGCAGACCGTAATGAGTCGCCGCGCGGTCGCCTGCGATGGCCGCAACCGTCGGATCTTCCGCCGCCATGCGCGCGGCTTCGGCATTGCTCGACACCGCCTGACGCTCGAGATGCGGCGCGTTGGTCGCAAGCCAGCGCTGGCACTGGGCAAGCGCCTGCGCGTGCGCGCACACTCGCGTCACGCCAGTGAGGCCGCCGTTCAGCGTCAGGAGATTGTGGTGAATCGGCAAGGCAAGTTCGCCGCCGATCGTGAGCTGGGTTTGCAACAGCAGATCCAGCGTGCGCGACACCGCGCCTTCGGTCGAATTCTCGACCGGCACGACGCCGAATTCGGCGGCGCCTGCTTCGACCGAGCGAAATACTTCGTCGATCGACGGGCACGGCAGACCTTCGATCGACTGACCGAAGTACTCGTGCATCGCCTGTTCGCTGTACGTGCCAACCGGGCCAAGATACGCGGCCTTGATACTCTTTTCGAGCGCGCGGCTCGCGGCCATGATTTCGCGCCAGATCGCGCTGATATGCTCGCTGGCCAGCGGGCCCGCGCTCATATCCTGCAAGCGCGCGATCACCTGCTGCTCGCGCTCGGGGCGGAACACCGGTGCGTTGAAATGCTTCTTCACCTCGCCCACTTCGAGCGCCACCGCGGCACGCTGATTGAGAAGCGCGATCAACTGCGCGTCGAGCGCGTCGATGCGTTCGCGAAGGGGTTTGAGTCGGGTATTGAGTTCGTCGTCCATGCGTGAAAACGGCCCTGCCGGTAGCTACTGCACAAATGCGTGCTGGAAAGGATGCGCGTGCCTGAATATCGAAGACGATCAGGCGCTGCGCTGTTCGAATTCCTTCATGTATTCGACAAGCGCTTTGACGCCTTCGAGCGGGACGGCGTTATAAATCGACGCCCGCATGCCGCCGACGGACTTGTGGCCCTTTAGCTGCACCATTCCCCGCGCTTTCGCGCCGGCCAGGAAATCTTCGTTGCGCGACTCGTCGGCGAGGAAAAACGGTACGTTCATCCGCGAGCGCGAGCCACGCTCGACCTTGTTCAGATAGAAGCTGCTCGAATCGATCGTGTCGTACAACAGCTTCGATTTCTCGAGGTTACGCGCTTCCATCGCGGTAAGGCCGCCCTGCTTCTTCAACCACTTGAACACCAGCCCCGCGATGTAGATCGCATACGTGGGCGGCGTGTTGTACATCGAGTTGTTCTCGGCGACGGTTTTCCATTCGAACGCCGACGGGCAGATCGCCTGCGCGCGGTCTAGCATATCTTCGCGGACGATCACGACGGTCACACCCGCCATGCCGATGTTCTTCTGCGCACCGCCAAACAGCACGCCGTATTTGGCAATGTCCATCGGGCGCGACAGGATGTGCGACGAGGCGTCCGCCACCAGCGGAATATCGCCGAGGTCGGGAATCTCGAACGTCTCGACGCCGTGAATCGTTTCGTTGGTGCACAGATGTACGTATGCCGGATCGTCCGACAACTGCCATTCCGAGCGCGCCGGTGCGCGCGTGAAGCCCTCGGCCGTTTGACCGCTCGCCGCCAGATGCACGGTGCCGTACTTTTGTGCTTCTTTCAGCGACTTTTGCGACCAGGAACCCGTCACGACGAAATCCGCGCGCGGTTTCGCGCCCATCAGATTCATCGGCACGATTGCGTTTTCGCCCAGACCGCCGCCTTGCAGGAACAGGATGCGGTGGCTGGCTGGCACCGCGAGCAAGTCGCGCAGATCGACGAGCGCCTCCTCGTGGATCGACATGAATTCTTTGCCGCGATGGCTCATTTCCATCACGCTCATGCCACTGCCGTGCCAATCGAGCATCTCGTCGGCTGCCTGACGCAGCACTTCTTCGGGCATGGCCGCGGGGCCGGCGGAGAAATTAAAGACGCGCATCGTGAGATCCTGGAAGCTGGCGCGAAAAACGAACAGATCGCGCAAAAATCGGCGAAGTTGGCAGCCGCGAAGGCAGCCATTGCAAAGCTTGCGACGCGAACTCGACAACGCGAGTTTGACGACGCGCGTTTGGCAATATTTCCGCACCCAAAAAGAAAATGGCCGTCTGCGCGTGTGCGCAAACGGCCATTATCGCATTGTCACCGCCAACCCGCCAAACCCGACACGCCATATGGCTTGCGGAGCGGCGGCTAGCGCGATGTCAGCGCAGCCTTTCGACCCTTTGGTTCAACTCGCCGGCTTTTTTAGCCAACTCATTTAACCAACTTACTTAGCCGGCTTGACCGAAGCGACTTCCTTGTCAGCCTGGTCGCGCGTTGCCTTGATCGATTGCGGCATGTACTTTTGCATCAAGCCATTCACGACGTCGCGGCCAACCTGGTCTTGCACCTGGATGAACTTGCGGCCAGTCGGGCTCTTGTAGAACGCGGTCAGATCCTTGATTTCCGACGTGCTGTAGTACTTCGCGTAAGCGTCGTACTGAGCTTGCATGGCGTCTTGGCGGAAGCTGTCCGTTGCGAACACTTGACCTGCGCCGTCAACCAGCTTCGGCACTGCGTTCTTTTGCAGCGTCGGGACGGAAGCCTGCTTCTGCTTGTCCGTCATCGTCTTGTTTTCGCTCAGGGCGTCCGACAGGATAGCCGGAACCAGCTGCTTGGCTTGCATCTGGGCGCTGTTGCCGATCGCGCCGACGAGCTTCTGTGCGTCGATTGCGTCCAGCAAGTCCTTGATTGCAGCCTGCTTGGCCGGATCAACCGGTGCAGCGGCAGCAGCCGGAGCCGCCGGGGCCGGGCTCTGAAGCGCTTGAGCCATAGCGAAGGTCGGCACGAGAGCAGCCAGCAACATCAGTTGTTTGAATCGTTTTTGCATCATTACTCCCTAAGAGAAATTAACTTGAACTGCAAGCTGCGCGGGATGCGTATCGGCCCGACACGCCATTGTTCCCTGCGCAGCTTTCAACCAATAACTGAGACTGAAAGCTACCGACGCGAATCAGGCCGCACCACCGTCTTCACCGCCGTTGTCGCCTTCGGCAGGACCTTCGGTGTCGCCTTCCACATCGATATCTGCTTCCGCCTCAGCAACCTGTTGCAGACCTGAAAGCTTGGTCCCTTCGTCAAGGCTGATGAGTGTAACACCTTGGGTTGCGCGCCCCATTTCGCGGATTTCCGATACGCGCGTACGAATCAGCACGCCCGTATTGGTGATCAGCATGATCTGCGCTTCCTGATCCACCAGCGTCGCGGCGACGACCTTGCCGTTACGCTCCGACGTCTGGATCGCGATCATTCCCTTCGTGCCGCGCCCGTGACGCGTGTACTCGATGATCGGCGTGCGCTTGCCGTAGCCGTTTTCGGTTGCGGTCAACACCGACTGCTGCTCGTCGCCGGCCACCAGCAACGCAATCACGCTCTGGCCGTCTTCGAGTTGCATGCCGCGTACGCCACGCGCCTCGCGGCCCATCGGGCGCACGTCGTTTTCGTCGAAGCGAACTGCCTTGCCGGAATCCGAGAACAACATCACGTCATGCTGACCGTCTGTGATCGCGGCGCCGATCAGGTAGTCGCCGTCATCCAGACCGACCGCAATAATACCCTTGCGCAACACGCGGCCAAAGGCTTCTAGCGGCGTCTTTTTTACGGTTCCTAACGCGGTGCCCATAAAGACGAATTTGTCAGCCGAAAATTCCTTGACCGGCAAGACAACCGTAATCTTCTCGCCGTCCTGCAGCGGGAAGATATTGACGATCGGACGGCCGCGCGAGTTCCGCGAACCTTGCGGCACTTCGTAGACCTTCACACTGTAGACGCGACCACGATTCGAGAAGCACAGAATGTGATCGTGCGTGTTCGCGATGAACAGCGTGTCGATCCAGTCGTCTTCCTTCATCGCCGTGGCCTGTTTGCCGCGGCCGCCCCGCTTCTGCGCACTGTATTCGGACAGCGGCTGCGATTTCACATAGCCCGCGTGCGACATGGTCACGACCATCTCTTGCGGCGTGATCAGGTCTTCGGTGTTCAGTTCGGTTGCGTTCAGCTCGATCTTCGAGCGGCGCGCGTCGCCGAATTCGGCTTTGATCGACGTCAGTTCCTCGACGATGATTGCCGTAATGCGTTCCGGGCGAGCCAGAATGTCCAGCAGGTCGGCGATTTGCGCCATCACTTCGCGGTACTCGCCGATGATCTTGTCCTGCTCCAGACCCGTCAGGCGTTGCAGACGCATCTGCAAGATTTCCTGAGCCTGGGTGTCGGACAAGCGGTAGAGGCCGTCGGACTGCATACCGAACGACGGATTCAAACCGTCAGGGCGATAAGCCTCGCGACCACCGGCCGACGCGTTTTCCGTCTCGGCGCGCGACAACATTTCGCGCACCAGCGACGAATCCCACGGACGCGCCATCAATTCCTGCTTGGCGATCGGCGGTGTCGGCGCGGCCTTGATGATCGCGATGAATTCGTCGATGTTGGCGAGCGCGACTGCCAGACCTTCGAGCACGTGACCGCGTTCGCGGGCCTTGCGCAGTTCGTATACAGTGCGCCGCGTCAGCACTTCCCGGCGATGCGACAGGAAGCACGCCAGCATTTCCTTCAGGTTCAGCAGCTTCGGCTGGCCGTCGACCAGCGCGACCATGTTCATGCCGAAGGTGTCCTGAAGCTGGGTCGCCTTGTACAGATTGTTGAGAACCACTTCCGGCACTTCGCCGCGCTTCAGTTCGATCACGACGCGCATGCCGCTCTTGTCGGATTCGTCGCGGATGTCGGAGATGCCTTCGAGCTTCTTCTCGTTGACCAGTTCGGCGATGCGCTCCAGAAGTGAGCGCTTGTTCACCTGGTACGGCAACTCGTCGACGATGATCGACATGCGTTGACCGCGGTCGATTTCCTCGAAGTGAGTGAGCGCGCGCATGACCACACGGCCGCGGCCGGTGCGGTAACCATCGCGCACGCCAGCCACGCCGTAGATGATGCCGGCGGTCGGGAAGTCAGGCGCCGGAATGATCTCGATCAGTTCGTCGATCGTGGCTTCCGGGTTTTTCAGCAGATGCTGACATGCGTCGACAACCTCGTTGAGGTTGTGCGGCGGGATGTTGGTCGCCATGCCGACCGCAATACCGGACGAGCCATTGATCAGCAGATTGGGGATACGCGCCGGCAGGATGGCCGGTTCGTTTTCGCTGCCGTCGTAGTTCGGCGTGAAATCGACGGTTTCCTTGTCGATATCGGCCAGCAGCTCGTGGCCGATCTTCGCCATGCGGATTTCGGTGTACCGCATTGCCGCGGCGTTGTCGCCGTCGACCGAACCGAAGTTGCCCTGACCGTCCACCAGCATGTAGCGCAGCGAGAAGTTCTGCGCCATCCGGACGATGGTGTCGTAAACAGCCGTGTCGCCGTGCGGGTGATATTTACCGATGACGTCGCCGACGATACGCGCCGACTTCTTGTACGCCCGGTTCCAGTCGTTGTTCAGTTCGTGCATCGCGTACAGCACGCGCCGGTGCACCGGCTTCAGGCCATCGCGAACATCGGGAAGCGCACGCCCCACGATCACGCTCATCGCGTAATCGAGATACGAACGGCGCATTTCCTCCTCTAGGGAGATTGGCAGAGTCTCTTTGGCGAATTGATCCATTATCCGTATCTTTTACGTGCCAAGGCGACGGCGTGAAGCTGACCTCACCTCGCCGCGCCTTCGCGTAAGCATTGCAGGCGCAACGCATCACGCGATTCTAACATGCCGCGCATCCGCCCCCGGCTGGGGTACGTATACCTATTAGCAGACGAGCGGGAACGGCGCCTGAACGCCCCAAGATGAAGTCGGGGCAGGCTCGATTTGTGCGTGGGGCAATTCGCCGCTCAGCCATGACTGGCGGTGCCTACAGCGGATTGCTTCTGTTGCGCATGCACCACAATTGGAGGGTGATTTGATCGGGGGCAGATTTTTTTATCGTTGGAAGGGAACGATATGGCAAAATGCCAACGCACAAAGAGTTAGACACTGCTCGAAGTCTACACAGCACGTTTTTTGTTCTACACCGATGTTATACTTCGAGCAATGTATGACTTGTCTTCGTCAACAGGCTCGCAGTAAACCTGCGGTAATCTCAATTTCGAGAGGAGAAATATGAATAAACTTTCAAAGCTCGCGTTCATTGCAGCTACCGCAGTTATGGCTGCATCCGCCATGGCGCAATCGGTGCCGGCGTCGCGACAAGCTACGAACGACAACTGGGTGAATGGTACCGGCGAATACGTGTGGATGAACGGCACGAACGAGCTTTGCTGGCGCGATGCATTCTGGACGCCGGCAACGGCCAACGCTAAGTGCGATGGCGCCCTGGTTGCCCAGGCTCCGACCCCGCCGGCTCCGGTCGCACCTGCACCGGCTATTACGAGCCAAAAGATTACGTATCAAGCTGACGCTCTGTTCGACTTCGACAAGGCCATCCTGAAGCCGGCTGGCAAGGAAAAGCTGGACGATCTGGCATCGAAGGTCGGCTCGCTGAACCTGGAAGTCATCGTTGCAACGGGTTACACGGACCGTATCGGTTCGGACAAGTACAACGACCGCCTGTCGCTGCGCCGTGCTCAAGCTGTGAAGTCGTACCTCGTGAGCAAGGGCATCGAATCCAACCGTATCTATACGGAAGGCAAGGGCAAGCGCAACCCGGTCACGACCGGTTGCAACCAGAAGAACCACAAGCAACTCGTCGCTTGCCTCGCACCGGATCGTCGCGTGGAAGTCGAAGTTGTCGGTACTTCGAAGCAGTAAGCTACAAATTACCGCAGTATCAAAGCCCCGCTTCGGCGGGGCTTTTTTTATGCCGCAGCTGCGGGCGCTACTCGCCTTCTCCTCCGAGTACGCGCCCGATCTGCCGGAACAGGACGCGCCAGCCACCGCGCGGCATTTTGCCGCCCCGTCGCCCGGCCTATATACTTAGGGTTTATCCTCGAGCGCCCGCTCAACGCTCTCATCGAGGCAGCTTCCGCTATGACCAACGCCGATCCCCACGAACTGCAGAAATTTAGCGACCTCGCGCATCGTTGGTGGGACCCGAATGCCGAATTCAAACCGCTGCATGAACTCAACCCGATTCGTCTAAGCTGGATCGACGCGCACGCACATCTCGCCGGCAAAACCGTGTTGGATATCGGCTGCGGCGGCGGCATTCTGTCGGAGTCGATGGCGGGATTGGGGGCGCATGTGAAGGGAATCGATCTGTCGACCCAAGCGCTCGGCGTGGCGGATCTTCACAGCCTTGAAAGTGGTGTAACCGTCAGTTACGAAGAAATCGCCGCCGAAGCACTCGCCGCCCGCGAACCGGGCACTTACGACGTCGTCACCTGCATGGAAATGCTCGAACACGTGCCCCAACCGGCCGCCATTGTCGAAGCATGCAAAACGCTCGTGAAACCCGGCGGCTGGGTGTTTTTCTCCACGCTGAACCGCAATGTGAAGTCGTATCTGTTTGCGGTGATCGGCGCCGAATATATCGCGCGGATGCTGCCCAAGGGTACGCACGACTACGCGCGGTTCATCCGCCCGTCGGAATTGGCCGGCTTTGTGCGCGCTGCCGACCTGCGTACAGTCGACATCAAAGGTATCGTTTATAACCCGCTCAGCAAGCACTTCACGCTGTCCGCCGACACGAGCGTGAACTACATGCTCGCCTGCCGCCGCGACGTCTGATCCGCCTCGACCTGCCCGGACTCAATCCAATCAATGAGCGATCCCACGCCCCTGCCCCAACGCGAAGACAACGACGACGCGCTCGGTCTTTGCCAGGCTGTCCTGTTCGACCTCGACGGCACGCTGGCCGACACCGCGCCCGATCTCGCGGCCGCAGTCAACAAGATGCGCCACGATCGCAGCCTCGAGATGGTGCCGCTCGAAGACCTGCGGCCGCTCGCGTCGGCGGGCGCGCGCGGTCTGATCGGGGGGGCGTTCGGCATCGGCCCTGACGATCACGAGTTCGCGTCGATGCGTGAGGAGTTTCTCGCCAACTATGAAGCGGACTTATGCATCGAGACCACGCTGTTTCCCGGCATTCCCGAATTGCTCGACGATCTCGATGCGCGGGGCGTGCGCTGGGGCATCGTGACGAACAAGGTGGCAAGGCTCACTGAGCCGCTGATCGCGCAACTCGGCCTCGAAGAGCGCGCCGGCTGCGTGGTGAGCGGCGACACGACCCCGCATTCGAAGCCGCACCCCGCGCCGCTGTTGCACGCCGCGCGTGAGCTGGATGTCGTGCCCGAGCGCATCGTCTACGTCGGCGACGACCTGCGCGACGTGCAGGCGGGTTTCGCGGCCGGCATGAAGACCATCGCGGCCGCCTATGGTTACTGCGGCAACGACATTCCGCCGACTCAATGGCACGCGCAGCATGTCGTGCACTCGCCAGCGGAATTGCAGAAGCTGCTGCGCGACATCGGCTGAGGGGTTGAACAGCTGAACGCAAATAGCGAACACCGCAGACAGGCCACACGCAACGCATGGCGGCGGCTTGCGGCTTCGCATTGACAGCGCACCAGCACACGGCCAGCCATCAAGCCAATCACCCAGGACGTGGCCGTCAAACTATTGTAAAATCTCCGTCTGGCCCAGATATTTTGGGCAACGAACCGCGGGGGCGACCTGGTTTCGACAGGGGTTGCGAAGCGGCTAGGGCATACCGAGGACCCGTCACCTCGTTAATCAATGGGAAAAACGTAACTGCAAACGACGAAACGTTCGCACTGGCAGCCTAAGGGCCGCCGTCCTCTGCCTAGTTCACTGACGGGCTAGAGTCGCAAGACCGGTAGCAATACCGACAGAGGTCATATACGTCAGTTAAGTCTTGGTGGCGTCACGACGCCAAGGTCGAAAATCTAGTGAATCGCCGTCACGCAGCGTGTTCGTCCGCGTCGTGGTGGTTAAATCAAATGACAGAACTAAGTATGTAGAACTAGTCGTAGAGTGCTTCTGGACGCGGGTTCGATTCCCGCCGCCTCCACCAGAACATCGTTTCAAGCTGCATCATCAAGACTCAAAACCCGTAAGCGGCCTGCTGCTTGCGGGTTTTTTGTTGCCTGCGCATAAAACAGAAGGCCCGCTCATCGAGCGGGCCTTTTTGCTGGCGCGTATGGCGGGTGTCGAAAAAAGCCGCGTGAGGCCAAGGGAATAAACGCATCCGTCCAATCGTTTATTCCGCACGCACGACCGCACACTGCGTTCCGCGCGAGACCAACATCAAAACCAGGAGCCGACATCATGCGCAAGACTCTCTTATGCCTCACCACGCTGACTCTCCTCGCACTGCAACAGACCGCTTTTGCCGAGGCCCCGAAGATCGTCGACGGCCGCTTCGTCACCGCGGACGGCATGACGCTCTATACCTTCGACAAAGACACCAAGCCCGGCATGAGCGCCTGCACCGGCGGCTGCATGACTAACTGGCCGGCGGCCATGGCGAGCACGTCGGACAAGCCCTCAGGCGACTGGACCGTGATTCCTTCGGCCGACGGCAAACAGCAATGGGCTTATAAAGGCCATCCGCTGTATCGCTACGCGGCCGACAAGCAAGCGGGCGACATGAAGGGAGACGGCTTCAAGGACATGTGGCACACGGCGAAGCCATAACCGACAGCCGCTGAACGATGGGCCAGAACCGAGAGACCTTATAAAAAAACTTAAACGAAAAACGCCGGCTGCAAGCCGGCGTCTCGAACGAATACAAAACGGAACATGAAAGCGCTGATTCGCTTATTCGTCTTTAGGACACTGCAAATTACACCCGTTCGGATCGCCATTGTCGCCGCGCTTGCGCATGGCTGATTTTTTGTTGGACTGGTATTTGTCCGAGGGCGTGGACGCCGCAAACGGCATCTGCGGATGCTCGGCAAGACGGAACTGATCTTGCAGGATACCGCCCGGCACACCTGGCGAATTCTGTGCGAAAGCAACCGAAGCGGTGGCGAGAAGCACCCCGGCCGTCGCTGCCGCAGCACATGCGTGAAGAAGAACTTTCATATCGGTTCAGCGCGGCGTAGCGCGCGGTTAAGGCGTAAGCGGAAGGATAGAGATTATCCCAAACAAACGCCCCTCGCAGCGGCGACGGCACCAATTTGTTTACAGTCGCTTACGCCGCACCAGGGCCTAGCCCCGCATCAAGATCGAGCAGCTTGCCGCAGTCGCGTGGATCGTAACCTTCGAGCTGTTCAACGCTATGCCGAAATGCCGCGCCGCGCAGCAAGTTGATCACCGTTGCGAGCGGCGCGCGCTCCAGCCGGGCGCGGTCGCAGGCGAAGTAATAGTCTTCGTCGACGATCGGAATGAAGTCGAGCCCGAAGTGATGCGCTGCCGGCTCGACGCCGAAACCCACATCCGCCATGCCGCTTGCCACGAACGCCGCGATCGCCGAGTGCGTGAGTTCCGCCGATGCATAGCCGTTGACCCGATCCGGATCGACTCCGACTTTTCGTAGCGCGAGATCGAGCAGCATGCGCGTGCCGGAACCAGGCTGACGATTGACGAAGCGAATGTCGTCGCGCGCGAGATCGCTCAGGCCGCCGATGCCCTTTGGATTTCCCTTGCCGAGAAAGAGGCCCTGCTTGCGCTTCGTCAGATGCACAAGCACGTGGCGCTGCGGATCGAGCCAACGTCGATAGGTATCCGCGCAGGCCGCGCGAAACTCGCCTAGCGGCAAGTGAAAACCGGCCAGATCACATTCGCCCCGGGCGAGCGCGCTCACCGCGTCCGCGCTGTCGCGGTATTTGATATCGACCGGCAAGTCGTTCGCGACCAATGCCGTCACCAGCGCCGCCACGGCGTAACCGTGCGACGCGTAGATGCGGACGTCGTCGGCCGCCGGCGCGAGCCAGCGGTTCAATTCGCTGGCGACTTCGCTCGCGAGCGCCTGCATGTTGCCGTCGAGCCGCTCGCCGCACAGACGCTGCGCGCGCAACACGGCCTGCCCGAGCTCGGACAGCACCGAGCCGCGTCCACGCTCCTTCGCGATCAGCGGACCACCCAAACGCTCCTCGATGCTGCGCAACAAACCCCACGCGTGACGGTAGGACAAACCCTTAAGCGTCGCCGCCTGCGCGATGCTGCCAGACTCGTCCACCAGCGCGAGCAACGGCACGACGTCCGACAGGCTTGCCTCACGGCCATCCGGGCCCTTCACAACCAGCTGCGCCTGGCACTCGATCCTGATCATATATGTTCAACTCTTTCCTATTGCATGAGGCGAATCACCCGCCTATTGTTCGGCTATCCCATATCGAATATACGAAGCATAAGTGCACGCATTATGAATAACAAGTGCATATATGACTTTGGAGGAGCCCCCACTTGGACGATTCCATCGCCGTCGCGCCGGAGCAGTTGGTGCAGCGTCACGCGCAACCGGGCAGGTCGCTGCTAGCGGTACTGCACGCCATTCAGGACGAACTCGGCTACGTGCCGCCCGACACGGTTGCGCCTCTCGCGCGTGCCATGAACCTGTCGCGCGCGGAAGTGCATGGCGTCATCACCTACTACCACCACTTCCGCACGCAGCCCGCGGCGCCCGTCACGGTGCAACTGTGCCGCGCCGAAGCATGCCGCAGCATGGGCACCGAGGCGCTCGCGCAGCATATCGAGGCGCACACCGGCTGCCGTTTTGACGCGGAGCATCGGCATGGTGAGACGGTCGAACTGGAATCGGTCTACTGCCTCGGCCAATGCGCACTATCGCCGGCGATGATGGTCAACGGCACGCTCCATGCGAAAGTGACGCCGCAGAAATTCGACGCGCTCTTCGCCGCCGCCAGCAAATGCGTGGAGGTAACGGCATGACGCGCATATACGTACCCTGCGATTCGTCGGCGCTTGCGCTCGGCGCCGATGCACTGGCTCAAGCGATCGAATCCGAAGCCGCACGCCGCGGCATTGCAATCGAACTGGTTCGCAACGGTTCGCGCGGGTTGCTGTGGCTTGAACCGCTCGTCGAAGTTGCGACGGCTGAAGGCCGCGTCGGCTATGCGAACGTCGAAGAGAGCGACGTTGCCGCGCTGTTCGACGCCGGCTTTATCGAAGGTGGCGAGCACGCCCGCCGTGTCGGTGTAGTCGATGACATCCCGTATCTGAAGAAGCAGCAGCGTCTGACCTTCGCGCGGATCGGCATCACGGATCCGCTGTCCGTCGACGATTACGTCGCTCACGGCGGCCTCGACGGTCTCAAGCAAGCCCTGCAAACCGACGGCGACGCCGCCTGCGAAGCGCTGATCGAATCCGGCCTGCGCGGCCGCGGCGGTGCAGCCTTCCCTGCCGGCATCAAATGGCGCACGGTGCGCGGCGCCAAAGCGGCGCAGAAATACATCGTCTGCAATGCGGACGAAGGCGACTCCGGCACCTTCTCCGACCGCCTCGTGATGGAAAGCGATCCGTACGTGCTGATCGAAGGGATGATCATCGCGGGCGTCGTGACCGGCGCGACAGTCGGCTACATCTACGTGCGCAGTGAATATCCGCACTCGATCGCGACGCTCGAAGCCGCGATCGCCAAGGCGCGCGCCGCTGGCTGGCTCGGCGATAGCGTGCTCGGCTCGGCAGCGCATCGCTTCGAACTGTTCGTCGCGAAGGGCGCAGGCGCCTATGTCTGCGGCGAGGAAACCGCGCTGCTCGAATCGCTCGAAGGCAAACGCGGCATTGTGCGCGCGAAGCCGCCGGTGCCGGCGCTAGTCGGCCTCTACGGCCAGCCGACCGTGATCAACAACGTCATCACACTCGCGACGGTGCCGATCATCTTCGCGCGTGGCGCTGCTTTCTATAAAGATTTCGGCATGGGCCGTTCGCGTGGCACGCTGCCGTTCCAGCTCGCCGGCAATGTGAAGCAAGGCGGTCTGGTCGAGTTGGCGTTCGGCGTCACGCTGCGCGAATTGCTCTATGACTATGGCAGTGGCACGGCAAGCGGACGCCCGGCGCGCGCCGTGCAAGTCGGCGGCCCGCTGGGTACGTATTTGCCGGAAAGCCAGTGGGACATCCCCATGGACTACGAAGCGTACGCGGCCGTCGGCGCGGTGGTCGGCCACGGCGGCATCGTCGTGCATGACGACACGTCGAATCTCGCCGAACTCGCGCAATACGCGATGCACTTCTGCGCGCTGGAATCGTGCGGCAAATGTACACCGTGCCGGATCGGCTCGACGCGTGGTGTCGAAGTGATCGGACGGATCCGCAACGGCGATACGTCCACGCGGCAAGTGCAGTTGCTGCGCGATCTGTGCGACACGATGGTATCCGGTTCGCTCTGCGCGATGGGCGGCATGACGCCGTTCCCGGTGTTGTCCGCGCTCGACCATTTTCCCGAAGACTTCGGTCTCGATAACGTACACGACCACGCGCCCAAAGCGGCTGCGGCCTGACCCAGGAGCCTCACATGTCCGATGTGCTCAACTCCCCTGCCGGTGCCCCGAAGGAAGTCCCTTTGAGTGGCGGCTGCGGCTCCGGTAATTGCGCGTGCAAATCGCAAGCACAAGCGCAACGTGCGCCCCGTTCGTTCTTTGACGACACCGACTACGGCACTCCCGCGCGTCATGCCGACGTCGACGTCACGCTGGAAATCGACGGCCAGGCAGTGACGGTTCCGGCCGGCACTTCCGTGATGCGCGCCGCCGTCGAAGCCGGTGTCAACGTGCCCAAGCTCTGCGCAACCGATTCGCTCGAACCGTTCGGCTCGTGCCGTTTGTGCCTCGTCGAGATCGAAGGCAAGCGCGGCTACCCCGCTTCGTGCACGACGCCTGTCGAAGCCGGCATGAAGGTCCGCACGCAAACCGATCGTCTGCAATCGCTCCGCCGTAACGTGATGGAGTTGTACATCTCCGATCACCCGCTCGACTGCCTGACCTGTCCCGCCAACGGCGACTGCGAATTGCAGGACATGGCGGGTGTCACCGGCTTGCGCGAAGTACGCTACGGCTTTGACGGCGCGAACCATCTGAAGGACAAGAAGGACGAATCGAATCCGTACTTCACGTACGATCCATCGAAGTGCATCGTCTGCAATCGCTGCGTGCGCGCGTGTGAAGAAACGCAAGGCACGTTCGCGCTGACCATCGCCGGGCGCGGTTTCGAATCACGCGTCGCCGCGAGCGAAAACAAGCCGTTCATGGAATCGGAGTGCGTATCGTGCGGCGCGTGCGTCGCCGCGTGCCCGACCGCGACCTTGCAGGAAAAGACCGTCATCATGCTTGGCCAGTCCGAACATTCGGTGGTCACCACGTGCGCCTATTGCGGCGTGGGCTGCTCGTTCAAGGCCGAGATGAAGGGCAACCAGGTCGTGCGGATGGTGCCACACAAGAACGGCCAGGCCAACGAAGGCCACGCGTGCGTGAAGGGCCGCTTCGCCTGGGGCTACGCGACGCACAAGGACCGCATCACCAAGCCGATGATCCGCGCGAAGATCACGGATCCGTGGCGTGAAGTCAGCTGGGAAGAAGCGCTCACGTACGCGGCGTCGGAATTCCGCCGCATTCAGGCGAAGCACGGCCGCGATTCGATCGGCGGCATCACGTCGTCGCGCTGCACAAATGAAGAAACGTATCTCGTGCAGAAGCTCGTGCGCGCCGCGTTCGGCAACAACAACGTCGACACCTGCGCACGTGTGTGCCATTCGCCGACCGGCTACGGTCTGAAGACCACACTCGGCGAATCGGCCGGTACGCAAACCTTCGCCTCGGTCGACAAGGCGGACGTCATCATGGTGATCGGCGCGAATCCGACCGACGGCCACCCGGTGTTCGGCTCACGTATGAAGCGCCGTATCCGTGAAGGCGCGAAGCTGATCGTCGTCGATCCGCGCCGCATCGATATCGTCGATACGCCGCACGTCAAGGCCTCGCATCATCTGCAATTGCGTCCTGGCACCAACGTGGCAGTGGTCAATGCGCTTGCGCATGTGATCGTGACCGAAGGCTTGCTGAACGAAGCGTTCATCGCCGAGCGCTGCGAAACGCGCGCGTTCGAGCAATGGCGTGCGTTCGTCGCCCTGCCCGAGAACGCGCCGGAAGCGACGGAGGAACTCACTGGCGTGCCCGCCGCGTCCATCCGCGAAGCCGCGCGCATCTATGCCACCGGCGGCAACGCCGCAATCTACTACGGCCTCGGCGTCACCGAACACGCGCAAGGCTCGACGATGGTGATGGGCATCGCGAATCTGGCGATGGCGACCGGCAACATCGGCCGCGAAGGTGTCGGCGTGAACCCCTTGCGCGGTCAGAACAACGTGCAGGGTTCGTGCGACATGGGCTCGTTCCCGCACGAACTGCCGGGCTATCGCCACATCAGCGATTCGATCACGCGCGCCTTGTTCGAGGAAGCATGGAACGTCACACTGCAGCCCGAACCGGGCCTGCGCATTCCGAATATGTTCGACGCCGCCGTGCACGGCACCTTTAAGGGCCTGTACTGCCAGGGCGAAGACATCGTGCAATCCGATCCGAACACGCATCACGTGTCGGCCGCGCTGTCTTCGATGGAATGCATCGTCGTGCAGGACATTTTCCTCAACGAGACCGCGAAGTACGCGCACGTGCTGCTGCCGGGCTCGTCGTTCCTCGAAAAGGACGGTACCTTCACCAACGCGGAACGCCGCATTTCGCGCGTGCGCAAGGTGATGCCGCCGGTGCCGGGTTACGCCGACTGGGAAGTCACGGTGATGCTCGCGCGCGCACTCGGTTATGAAATGGACTACGCGCATCCGTCGCAGATCATGGACGAGATCGCACGTCTCACGCCGACCTTCCATGGTGTGTCGTACAAGAAGCTCGACGAACTCGGCAGCATCCAGTGGCCATGCAACGAGAACGCGCCCGACGGTACGCCGACCATGCACATCGACACCTTCGTGCGCGGCAAGGGCAAGTTCGTGATCACGAAGTTCATCGCCACGCCGGAAAAGGTCACGCGCAAGTTCCCGCTGCTGCTCACCACGGGCCGCATCCTGTCGCAGTACAACGTCGGCGCACAGACGCGCCGCACCGAGAATTCGCGCTGGCACGACGAAGACCGTCTCGAGATCCACCCGCACGATGCGGAAGAACGCGGTATCAGGAATGACGATTGGGTCGGCATCGAATCGCGCGCGGGACAAACCGTGTTGCGCGCGAAGGTGACCGAGCGGATGCAGCCGGGTGTCGTCTACACGACGTTCCACTTCCCCGAATCGGGCGCGAACGTGATCACCACCGATAGCTCGGACTGGGCCACCAACTGTCCCGAGTACAAGGTGACGGCGGTGCAGGTGATGCCGGTCGAACAGCCGTCGCAATGGCAGCAGGACTATTCGCGCTTCAACACGGAGCAGCTCGATCTGCTGAAGCAGCGTGAGTTGGCCAACGCAACGTCGGGTAAGTGAGGCAAGCCATGGACAGTCAGAATCTGATCGACATGGCGAACCGGATCGGCGATTTTTTCGATTCGATGCCGGATCGTGAGGAAGCGCTCGCCGGCATCGCCGATCATATCCGCCGCTTCTGGGAGCCGCGCATGCGGCGCGCTTTGCTGGCGGAACTCGATGAGCCGGATGCGAGTGGCGTCGAGATGTCGGGCATCGTCAGGGAAGCGCTCGTCAAGCATCGTGACAGCTTGACGCCGGCTGCGGTTTAAGCGAAGGCCGGTCGGCCGGCGGATACGACGCGCGCGAGGCGTGTTCGTGTCAGCACCACCTCACAGCGCCGCCTGCTCCGGTATCACGCCACCCACTGCGAACCACGCTTCGCAGTGGCGCAGCAAGCCGTGCAGGTCGGACCCCGTGCGGCCGCGCGCGCTGATGTAGCCGTCCGGCCGCACCAGATAGAACGACGGCCGTGTGCGTCCATACGATTCGGACAGCGCCGGACCGCCCTCGCCGCTCGTATCGGTCACGCGCCAGATGCGCACCGCGCCCGGCAACAATCGCTCGACTTCCACAGCCAGCCGCTCCAGTTCCGGGTCCGGCGGCGGTGCGTGCTTCGCGGCCGGATCAAGCGGTGTGTCGTCCACTGCGAGCGGCGGGACCAGCAGGAACAACGAGAAGAACGCCGGATCGTGCAGATCGAAAATGCAACCGACGCCCGGCGCACGGCCAAGCGGCCCATCCACTACGTGCACCAACGCATCCGGTGCGCGCTCGCCGGCACGCGGGCCGCCGTCGAGCAGACGTTCAAGCGTTAGCGGACTGCGCCGATACTGCACCGACAACTCGCTGATCGTCATACGCGCCGCATCGCGCAGCGGGCCGAGCGCGGCCAGCACCGGCATCACGCGCTCACGCAGCAGCTTCAGCGGTCCATGATCGGCCTCGGCCATATGCGTGATGAAGCCCGTTTGCCGCAGCACGTCGCGTTCGATCGGATGCCGTTCATTGTGGTACGTGTCGAGCAGACGGTCAGGCGCCGCGCCTTTCAGAACGCGCGCGATCTTCCAGCCGAGATTGAACGCTTCCTGAATGCCCGTGTTCATTCCTTGCGCGCCGGCCGGGCTGTGTACGTGAGCCGCATCCCCGGCGAGGAAGATGCGGCCTACACGCAGCCGATCCACCATTCTGCTGTTCAAATGAAAATACGACGACCATGCCAGGTCCGACACGTCGACGCGTTCCCGCACGCGCCGGGTGATCAGCGCCTTGCATTCTTCGAGCGACGGCGGCGAGACGTGGTTGAGCGGCGGCTCGCCGAGTACCGCGGGCGTGGCCGGCGGCGGGACAGGGGTCGGTTCGACCGGATGGTCCGCAATCAGACGATGACGGCCATGACCCATCGGAAACAGCGCGACGAGACCCTCGCCCGACGCAAAGATATGGAATTCGTCCTCGGGCCAATCGGTTTCGGCATGCACATCGGCCAGCAGGAACGTCTGCTCGAAGGTGCTGCCCGCAAAGCTCAAACCGAGCCGATGGCGGATCGTGCTATGCGCGCCGTCAGCCGCGATCACGTACGACGGGCGCAGAGTCTCGGTATGGCCGTCCGCGCGGCGCAGCGTCACCTGAATGCTGGCGGAACCCTGCACGAACATCATCAGCTCAACGCCGCGTTCGACTGTCACGCCGAGCGTCGCGAGATGCTCCGTCAGCAAACGTTCGGTTACGGATTGATCGAGAAACAGCAGATAGGGATAGCGCGTGCGCAGCGGATCGAAATCGAGGCGCGCGAGACGCATGCCATTGGAAAAAAGATTGGCGATGCGTGCGCGATGACCGAGGTCGAGAAACGGCTCGATCAGGCGGTGCTGTTCAAACAGTTCAAGCGTGCGCGCCTGAATGCCGATGGCCCGTGAATACGGATTCGGTTGCAGCGCTTTGTCGATCAGACGCACGGGGATGTGGGCACGCGCCAGACTCATTGCCGCGGCGAGTCCGGTCGGACCCGCCCCAACGATCAGCACCGGCGACGCATCGTGTGCGGCAGCGTCCATACGGGACTCCGGAGACAACAGACCGTTCTAGTGTACGCCGCCGATAAGCCGCTCAACGGTGCGCTGCATCAATCGTGGGAATGATCCATCGCGCATCGGTGCTCGGTGGTGCCGAGATCGACTTGCAGCGTAGCGTGCTGCATCGAAAAACGTTCGCGCAGAGTGACGACGATGGCGTCGATCGACTCGTCGCCGGGGTGACCTGCCGGCATCACCAGATGCGCGCTAAGCGCGTTGCCGGTAGTCGACAAGGCCCAGACGTGCAGGTCGTGCACGTCGGTCACGCCGGGCTGTCCGGCGAGATAGTCGCGGATGTCCTGCAGGCTGACGCCGGGCGGCACGGCGTCGAGCGCCATGCGCACCGAATCGCGCAGCAGCCCCCACGTGCCAACCACCACCACCGCGACCACGAAGAGGCTCATCACCGGGTCGAGCCACGTCCAGTTGGTGTAGAGAATCACGAGGCCGCTGATCGCGACCGCGGCCGAGATAGCAGCGTCCGCGGCCATATGCAGGAACGCGCCGCGAATGTTCAGATCTTCCTTCTGGCCGCGCATGAAGAGCCACGCCGAGAAGCCGTTCACGACCACGCCGACCGTCGCGACGACGAACACCACCAGTCCCGCGACGGGTGCCGGATTCATCAGGCGTCCGATTGCCTCGGCGACGATCACGCCGCACGCGAACAACAGCAGCCCCGCGTTGGCGAGTGACGCCAGGATCGACGAACTGCCATAGCCGAAGGTATAGCGTGCTGACGGACGACGCGCGACCAGCCAGGTTGCGCCCCAGGCGAGCAGCAGGCCGAGCACGTCGGAGAGATTGTGGCCGGCGTCGGCGAGCAGCGCGGTGGAATGCGCGATCACGCCGTAGACGGCTTGAACCACCACGATTGCTACGTTCAGCCCGACGGCGAGTGCGAACGCGCGGCCGTGGCCTGGGGCGGGTGCGTGGGCGTGGCTGTGGCCGCTGTGGTTGTGGCTGTGGCCGGCGTGGCTGCCGTGGGCGTGGTCGCTGTGACTATGGTCGGCATGACTGCCGTGATTGTGCCCGGCGTGGCTGCTATGACCGTCGACGCTGTGGCTGTGGTCCGCGCCGTGATCATGCGCGCCCTGCTCACGAATACCGTGCGTGCTTGCCTCGCGCTCATGCGCTTCGTGTCCCTGCGTGCCGTGCCCCTGCAAGCCGCTCGCACGTGCATCGTCAGCATCCGGGCGCCCTGCGCCGTGCCGAAGCTCGCCCTGATCGCGAGCATCGCCGCCCTTCCCCTCGCCTTGCGCATCTTCCCCATCGATGCCATCGAATTCCCCCTCGAGCCACACCGGCGCGTGATCGTCCTCGCGCTCTTCGGCGGCCCGGTTCGATGTGGTAACTTTCTTCATGACGGGTCCAAAGAAAATTCGCCGGCCGGCTCAGCGACATGCTCGAGCATGCCGGCCAGCATCGCGCTGATGTGGCGATCGGCGGCAAGATAGAACACCTGCTTGCCCTGCCGCTCTGCGCGCACGATCCGCGCCGCGCGCAGCAGCCGCAAATGGTGGCTCACCAGCGACGGCGACAGCCCCAGCCCCTCCGCAATCGCGCCGACCGCGCGCCGCTCGTCGACGCACGCGAGCACGATGCGCAAACGCGTCGGATCGCCAAGCAGGCGAAACAGGTCGGCCAGCGGCACGATCGTCTCCACCGGGCGGTCTTCGACGCTGACGGGTGAGATAGCGGAAGCCATGGCAAGCGGCATCATTGACATACATATGAACAGGTATTCATATGTTACAGATATCGGGACAACAGGTCAATTTGGAGAGCGGCCCGGCGAGTGTGGGAAAATGCGGCCTCTGCCTCACCCGAATGCCACCCCTCCGTCATGCAACAAGTATTTGACCGCGCCTTCGCGGCGCATCGTGACGGCCGCCTCGACGACGCCGAACGCGGCTACCGCGCGACGCTCGACGGCAACCCCGTGCACGTCGATGCGTTGCACCTGCTGGGCGTCCTGCGCCACCAGCAGGGTCAGCACGCCGAAGCCGCCGAGCTCGTGCGGCGCGCGGTGAACCTGCGCCCGGAAGACGCCGCGCTGCAGCTGAACCTCGGCAATGCGCTGAAGGCGCTCGGCCAGATCGACGACGCCATCGAACAGTTCCGCAATGCGCTGACGCTTGCGCCGTCTTTCCCGATGGCGCATTACAACCTGGGCAATGCGTACGCGTCGGTGGGCCGCCACGAAGACGCCGCCGACGCCTTCGAGAAGTCGCTGCGCCTGCAACCGAACGACCCGTCTTCGCATAACAATCTCGGCAATGCATTGCACGCGCTCGGCCGGCATACGGAGGCGATCGCGTCGTTCCAGCGCGCGCTCGAACTGCGCCCTGGGCATGCGGGTGCGCTCAACAACATGGGCATGTCGCTGAACGCGCTCGACCGTGCGGACGAGGCGATCCCGCGATTTCGGGCCGCACTGGCAGCCGAACCGCGCTTCGTCGCCGCGCACTTCAATCTCGCCAATACGCTCGACGCCACCGGCCGCCACGCGGAAGCGGTTGCCTCTTTCCAGACAGCGCTCGCCCTGCAGCCGAACCTGCCGCCCACCATCTTCGGGCTCGGCAACGCGCTCGCGGCGCTGGGACACCATGCGCAAGCGCTGCCGTATCTCGAACGCGCGGTGGGTCTCGATCCGCAGTTCGCGCTTGCATGGCTGAGTCTCGGCACCGCACACCAGGCACTGGGCGCGCATGCCGCTGCAGTGCGGGCCTTCGATCAGGCGCTGCGCTTGCGCCCCGATCTCGCCTCCGCGCACATGAACCGCGCGCTTGCCTGGCTCGCGTTGCGCGATTTCGCGCGTGGGCTGCCGGAATACGAATGGCGGCTGCAAACCACCGCGCATCCGGTCATTCAGACGTTGCCGCGCTGGCACGGCGAGCCGATTGAACAACGCACGCTCCTCGTTCATGCCGAACAGGGTTTCGGCGATACACTGCAATTCGTCCGCTTCGTGCCGCTGGTCGCGCAGCGCGCCGCGCGCGTTGTACTCGAAGTGCAGCCGCAACTGCTGCCGCTGCTTGCACCGGCCGCGCAAGCGTGGCGCGTGACGCTGATCGCCCAGGGCACACCGCGTCCAGCGGCGGATCTGCAATGCCCGCTGCTGAGCTTGCCGCTCGCGCTCGGCACAACCTACGACACGATTCCCGACCGCACGCCCTACCTCAGCGCACCGCCGGCTTACGGCCGCAAATGGCGCGGCTCGCTCGGCGGTCACGCAAAGCGCAAGATCGGCATCGCGTGGTCAGGACGCATCCAGCAGAACGAAACCCGTTCGATGCCGCTCGCCGCGCTCGCTCCGCTTTTCGCGCTCGAAGGGATCGACTGGATCGTGCTGCAACCTGAACTGAGCGCCGAGGAACACGCGGCGCTCGACGCGCATCCGCATGCGGCGTCGATTCATCGCTTCGATAAGCGGATCGGCGATTTTGCGGATACCGCGGCGATCATCGAGCGGCTCGACGCGGTCGTGTCGATCGATACGTCGATCGCTCACCTGGCCGGCGCCCTGAAAAAACCGCTATGGCTGATGCTGCCGTTCGCTGCGGATTGGCGCTGGTTCGTCGGCGAGTCGCGCAGTCCGTGGTATCCGGGCGCAACGCTGTTGCGCCAGCCGCAACCCGGCGAATGGGGCGACGTGGTGGAGGCAGTGGCTAACGAATTGCGCCGCGGCTAACTGGGCCGGATTCAGCGAATTCGGTGCCGACGCAACGCTCAAGAAAAAACCCCGCGCTCTCACGAGCGCGGGGTTTTTGTTTGTCCGGGTGAACGGTGACGCTTAAGCCGCGCGATACTGATTGCGCGACTCCGGCGTGCGATACAGCACCAGCGTCGCGATCAGTCCGCAAATCGCCGCCACGCCCAGGAACAGGCCAGGCGCGGCCTTGTTGCCGGTGGTGTGAATCAGCAAGGTGGAGATGGCCGGCGTGAAGCCGCCGATCGTCGTAGCCAGGCTGTAGGCCAGCGAGAAGCCGGCGGTCCGCACTTCGACCGGCATCACTTCGGTCAGCGCCACCACCATCGCTCCGTTGTAGCTGCCGTACAGGAACGACAACCACAGCTCGACTGCCAGAAGGCGAGCAAACGACGGGTCGGCGACCAGCCATTGCAGCGCCGGGTATGCGGTGATGATCGTCAGGATCGTGAAGGCGATCAGCACCGGACGGCGGCCGACGCGATCCGACAACGCGCCCGCGAGCGGCAGCCAGATCAGGTTTGACAAACCGATACAGACGGTGACGACGAGCGTATCGATCGACGACAGCTTCAGCACTTCCTTGCCGAAGGTCGGCGTGTAGGCCGTGATCATGTAGAACGACACGGTGGTCATGATGACCATGCCCATACCGCCCAGCACGATGCCCCAGTTCGCGGCCATCGTCTTCATGATCTCGCCCATGCTCGGACGATGCTTGCGCGCCTTGAACTCCTCGGTTTCCTGCAACGAACGACGGATCAGGAACAGGAACGGCACGATCAGGCAGCCGATCAGGAACGGCACGCGCCAGCCCCAGGCGGTCATCTGGTCAGCCGGCAGCACCTTGTTGAGCACCACGCCGATCAACGCGGCGAACACCACGGCAACCTGCTGGCTGCCCGACTGCCATGCGCAATAGAAGCCCTTGTTGCCCTTAGTGGCGATCTCCGACAGATAGACCGACACGCCGCCCAGTTCGACCCCGGCGGAGAAGCCTTGCAGCAGCCGGCCGCCCAGCACTAACACGGGCGCTAGCACGCCGATGGTCGCGTAGCCTGGTATCGACGCGACCGTGAGGGTACCGAGCGCCATCAGGCCGAGAGTGAGGATCAGGCCTTTGCGCCGGCCGTGATGGTCGATGTAAGCACCCAGCACGATTGCGCCAAGCGGCCGCATCAGGAAGCCCGCGCCGAATACCGACAGCGACAGCATCAGCGAGGCAAATTCGTTACCGCTCGGGAAATAGGTCTTGGCAATCGCGGACGCGTAATAGCCGTAGACCATGAAGTCGTACATCTCAAGAAAGTTGCCGCTGACCACGCGGAAAACTGTCTTGAACTTGGATTCTTCGGATGAGGAAGTGGCGTGTGACGCAGTAGACATGACATTCTCTGATAAGCCTGTCGCCACGCAGACGGGCGGCGCTCAGGCAGTTGAAACGATCCACTGCGTTCGGCAAGCGGATGCCGCGGGCAACTCAATTATTAGAACGCGCCGGGGGCGCTGCATTTTCATGCTGAACACATTTGCATGGTATCAGGGTAAACGTTGTGAAATACCGGGAACCCGCAACACGTAATGTTACCGTTCCTGGCGCTGTCGCGTATTCCATACATTTTCATTACAGTCAACATCTGCTCACCCTTGCGGTAGACTTTTCGCAGACAGGCCATTCCCGTTGACCACCATCCCGATGCAAACCTCCCACGCACTTTCACTGCGCCCTGCGACCCTCGCGGATGCGGCGCTGATCGCCTCGATTCATAGCGCCAGCTGGCAGGCGACCTATCGCGGCCTGCTGCCGGACGCGTTCCTCGACGGCGAGGTGACGCGGGAGCGCGCCGCCTATTGGGAAGCGCGCCTGCGCGCACCGGGCGGCGAACGCCGCATCGTGCTGATCGCCGAGCTCGCGGACGAGCCGATCGGTTTTGTCTGCGTCGAACGACAGCCGGAGTCCGCGTGGGGTGTCCTGCTCGACAACCTGCATGCGCTGCCTGGGCACCAGGGCATCGGCGCTGGCAAGCTGTTGATGCGTGCTGCCGAAGACTGGGCGCGCGCGCAAGGCGAAACGCAGTTGTATCTCTACGTGCTCGAAGGCAACACACCGGCGATCGGCTTTTATGAACGGCAAGGCTGGCAGTTCGTCGGCGCCGAACCGGATCATATGGGCGGCGTGGATATTACTGCGTTGCGCTATGTGTACCGGCTGGATCGATGAGGTACGTGCGCCTGGTTTGATCGTCATCCAACGCGGGGCGCAAAAAAACAAAACCCCACGCTCCGAAAAACGTGGGGTTGATCAGCGGTCTGAGCCCGGCCCTTCATGGCCGGGCTTTTTTACGCTCTTACGCCTACTTCTGTGTCGGCAATCCGAACTCGGTTTGCCGCTGCAACTGCATCACTTCGCCCTGTACCTGACGCAACTGCGCCTGTGCCTTTTCCTTTTCCGCGCGCAGCGCCGCCGCCTCGCCTTGCGCCTGCCGCTGGTAGTCGTTGACCTTGGCCTGCTGCGTGCGCGCGACATCGAGATCGGCCTGCAAGCGCTTCGCGCGTTCTTCCGATAACGCGATGATGTCTTCGATATACGCCTTCTGCGCCCGCAACTGCGTACGGCGAATCTCGACGTCCGCGAGTTGCGCCGTCTGCTGGACGAAACCTGCATAGACCGCTTCGGCACGGCCTACGTCTTCCGACTTGATTACGCGCCAGAAATGTTTGTCCTGAAAAAGCGCGACGTAGTACGTCATTTCCTGCGGATAGAAAAACAGACTCGCGCCGTAGCTGCCGTTATATGTGGTGCGCAATTCGCTCAGCTTCGCTTCGTGAATCATCTGCATCAGTTCGGCGACGTTGCCTTGCGCATCGCTGACGTTAGCCGGTGTGGCGGATGCTGCGCTACGCAGCGCAGCAGCGACCGGTTGCGGCGTGAGCGTGTTGATGGCCGGCCGCGTGCCGACGAGAGGCGCGGTTTCGTCGCTTTGCGCTGCCAGTACGAAACCACCATGCTGCAACAGCGCACACGAGGCCGCGAGCAACATGGCGCGCCGTACAATTAAGGGGTACTTCATACGTGCATGCTCCATGCAAATCCAAAACAGCCTTGGATTATCGCGCGGATTAGCCGTCAAGCGAAGCATTCAAGTGTCTCGCTGACGGACTTTAAATCGAGATAAATCGATAACGAATGATTTGGCCGGATGGACGTATCCGTCGCGAAATAAAAGATTTCAGATAAGACAAAAACGCAACGATTTGACTCGCGCATGACGTCGTGCAGACGTTTCCCAATCTGCATGGCGTTCGCGCGAATCCAACATCAAGAAGAGCAGAAATATGGAGATAGGTAGCGCGACAACGAGCCGCCGCCGAACATGGCAGCGGCTCGTGACTATCGTGCTTGAAAGACCGGACGCGAAACTCGAAAGCGCAGCTTAAAGGCGAGCCCTTAAAACCGCGTTTCGCGCGCCACCCGCAGGAAGGTATCGAGCAACGGCGTGCAATCGAGCAGCTCCGGACCACCCGCGCGATGAAACTCCGGGTGCCACTGCACGCCCATCACAAACGGCGCACGTCGATAGCGCACAGCCTCGATGATGCCGTCCGACGCCGACACCGCCTCGATATTCAGATCGCGGCCAATGGTCTTGACCGCCTGATGGTGAATCGAGTTGACGATCGCCTCGCGCCGGCCCGGGAACATATTGGCCAGCGTCGAGCCATCCGGGAAATGAATGCTGTGCCGATGCTGATCGTAGTTCTCGTTGACGTGCGCGCCGGCAGTCGGCACATCAGTGGCGATGTCCTGGTACAAGGTGCCGCCGAACGCCACATTGATCAACTGGCAACCACGGCACACGCCGAGCACCGGCTTGCCCGACTCGATGAACTCATGCAGCAGCTCAAGTTCGTACATGTCACGCACGCGGTCGCCCGGCCACTCAGGACTCGTTGCCTGTTCCGCGTACGATTGCGGCGAGACGTCCGCGCCGCCTTGCAGCAGCAGACCGTCGAGATGCTTCGCGTAGTCGCGCAAGCGGATATTGCTCGGGTGCAGCATGCCCTGATGGCCGACCGTCGGAATCATGAACACCAGTACATCGCGCGACATCACCCAGTGCGCAATCGATTCCTCGAGGTATTGCAGCGTCTTGCCTCGAAGTCCCTTCGCGCCCGGTTCCGGGTGAAAGATACGCGCCGACACGCCGATGCGCAGCGTGCGCTGCGTGATCCGTTGACCCGCGCGATCGAACAGCTGACGCGCGCGCGCCGCGATGATGCGGCCGAACACGGTCCACGCCGAATCGCTTTGCTTCAGATAGCGCGGCGGCGAAGGCGGCAACGCATTCGGCGGCGGCGGGTTCGTTGCGGTGAAGTCAGGCGCGGCGCCGAAACCCGGCGGCGGCGAGCCGGCTCGACGGGCGCCAGCGGCCGCTTCTTCCGCTTTCTCCTCGTTTGCGGTGAGGGCAGCTTCGTCGGCCGGAGCGCTCAATTCACCGGCGAGCGGTTCGCTGCTCCCGAGCGTGCTGGGGCGTGTAACGGGACTCTTGTAGACCTGTCCCGCCTTGCGTGCCGCGCGCTCGTGAACCTCGGCCTCCTGCTGAGCAGTCGATGCAGCCGCTGAACTGCGTGCTTCAGCCGCGTCGCGTTGCCGCGCCGTTTGCGCATCGGTGGGGGTGACGGTGGATGCGCTGTCAGGGTCGTCGGTCGACGATCTCGCCGCGGCCTCCTCGGCAGCAGGCGATGCAGCCGACGGCGTGACTACGTCCTTGATCGGCGACTGGATGGAATCTTCGTGGGAAAGCGGTAACGTGACCGCCGGCTCAGGCGGCAAGACGTCGGACTTCGACGCGCCGGGAGTTGCGCCGGACGGTGTTGACGACGTCGAGGGCGTTGGCGTCGCCGAAGGCGACGATGGGCTGCCGGGCTTACCGGCGTTTTCAGGTTTGTTTTCGCTCATGACAGTCAGACAGGCGCCTTCCACGCGAACGAATGAATATGCCCTGATTATCCGCTAGCGCGGCAAGCCCGGCAAACCCGCACACAATTGCTCACATTGTTGCGATTCAAGACACAGATCGTCTAACTTAGGGATCCGGCTGTTCTTCGAGCGTTTCGCGCAGGGCGATCTGCATTGCCGCGTGGATTTTCACGCACCAGCGCCACACCAGCGCCAACAGTAACGCAGCGCACACCAGCACCACGGTCAGGAGGCCCGTCGGCGGCAAGATGCTGCTGGAGAGCGCCGCGACCAGCAAAAACACGCCGACCATCGAGACCACCGGCACCAGATCGGAGATCGCGTAACGAATCGCACTGGTGAAACGTCCCGCCGTCGCCGGCTGTACGCTCACTTCGGCGAGCAGCAACGCAAGCGACTTGGTCTTGCGATAGACCGCGACCAGGAACGGCATCGACAGCACCAGCGCGATGCTCCACAGCACGACGCGCTGCATCGGCTCGGAGCTCACCCAGTGCGCGAGCAAGGTGCTGGTGTGAGGCGCGCTATACGACACGATCAGGAAGATCGCTGCGACCAGCGCGAGATTGACGGCGATCTGCAGAATGATCCGCCGCGTCATGCTGAACAGCGTCGGCTCGCCGGTTCCCGTGCTCAAACTACGTAGCCACTGCCCGTACATGCCGAACACGTTGACGAGCGTACGTGGCATCGCCTGCCCGAGACGCTGCGTCAGCGGATCGGCGGCACGAATTAGATATGGCGTGAAAAGCGTGGTCAACGCGGAGACGGCCACCGCGATCGGATACAGAAACGCGCTCGTCACCTTCAAGGTGAGACCGAGCGACGCGATGATGAACGAGAACTCGCCGATCTGCGAAACGGTCATGCCGACCCGCATCGCCGTGCGCCCATCCTTGCCCGCGAGAAAAGTGCCGAGTCCGCACGACACGATCTTGCCGATGATCACCGCCACCGTAATCACCGCAATCGGCCAGGCATAGTCGACCAACACGGCCGGGTTCAGCATCAGGCCGATCGTCACGAAGAAGATCGCGGAAAAGGCGTCGCGCAGCGGCGCGATCAGATGCTCGATCCGATGCAGATGGCGCGACTCGGCCATGATCGCGCCGATCAGGAACGCGCCGAGCGCAATGCTGTAATCGAGCTTCACCACCAGCAGACAGAAGCCGAAGCAGAAGCCGAGCACCGAGACCAGTAGCATCTCGTCGCTCTTGGCGCGCGCCACGTAGTTCAACGCGCGCGGCACGAGCAGAATGCCCACCACCAACGACACCGTCATGAAGAGCAACAACTTGCCAAGTGTCACGACGGCGACGCCCGCGCTCAACTGCCCTGTCTGCGCGATGCCGGAGAGCAGCACCAGCATCGCGATGGCGAGAATATCCTCGACGATCAGAATCCCGAACACCAGTTGCGCGAAGCTCTCGCGCTTCAGGCCCAGTTCGGAGAGCGCCTTGACGATGATGGTCGTCGACGAGATCGCGAGAATCGCGCCGAGGAACAGCGAGTCCATCGAACTCCAGCCGAACGCGCTGCCAATCTCGTAGCCGATCCATAGCATCAGCACGATTTCGGAGAGCGCCGCGACGATCGCCGTCGCGCCGACCTTGAACAGCTTGCGCAGGCTGAATTCGAGTCCGAGCGAAAACATCAGGAACACCACGCCGAGTTCACCGAGCGTCTGGATGGTCTGCTCGTCGTGGATCAGCTGGAACGGCGGCGTGTACGGCCCGATGATCACGCCCGCGGCGATATAGCCCAGCACCACCGGCTGCTTCAGGCGATGGAACAGCACGGTGACGACGCCGGCGAGCGCCATCACGACCGCCAGATCCTGAATGAAGCCGATGCCGTGATGCATGGATATGTCCCTTACAAAAAGTAATGTCTCAAAAACGCAGTGTAACGTACTCGTGCGGCGCACCAAATCGCGCAAAAGCCGAAAGGACGTGGGGTTGGCCGGATCGCTAACCTTACGGCGGGGCCGTTGACCCGAAACTTTTTTGACACGCTGGACACCAGTGAAATATCACAATAATATTTGCTGCATATTTTCTTGGGAGTCGAGTGATGCAGGTGTCCTTCAATGTTGTAGATCGTTCCGGCGACAGTCGCGCCGATATCGTCGAAGTGAATCGTCTGACGATCGCCGGCTGGGCCGGGCGCGATCAGGCAGCGATCGAGCATCACATCGCCGAACTGGCAGAGCTCGGCGTGAAGCGGCCGTCTACCACGCCCTGCTTCTACCGCCTCGGCGCCGAACTGCTGACACAGGCCGAACAGATCGACGTGGTGGGCGTGAAGTCGAGCGGTGAAGCAGAGTGCGTGCTGGTGCGCTCGAAAGCGGGGCTACTTGTCACCGTCGGCTCCGACCATACCGACCGCGAAGTCGAGGCTTATGGCGTCACGGTCTCCAAACAGGTTTGCCCGAAACCGGTCGCACGCGACGCATGGCGTTTCGACGATGTCGCCGGTCACTGGGATCAACTCGAACTGCGCGCCTTCGCGGTGACAAAGAACGGCGAGCGACGCGTCTATCAGCAAGGCAGCGTCGCGTCGCTGCTGCCGGCCGCCGATCTGCTGGAACGCGCACCCGTGGCAGAAGGCGCCGCGATGTTCTGCGGCACGCTGGCGGTACAAGGCGGCATCGTCGGGATGGCCGACGGCGACGCGCTCGAACTCGAACTGCACGACCCCGTCCTGAACCGCACGCTGCGCCACGCTTACCGCGTGCACGCGTTACCTATCGTCGAATGAGGCACCCATGAATCCCCCTTCGCTATCCGCCGACGCCGATGCGTCTTCCGACGCGTGGCTCGAAGCCGCCGCTCTGCGCAAGATCACCTGGCGCATCATGCCGTTCCTGTTTCTCGTCTACGTGTTGTCGTACCTGGACCGCGTCAACATCGGTTACGCGAAGCTGCAGTTCACCGGCGACCTCGGCCTTTCGAACGCGGCGTACGGACTCGGCGCGGGGATCTTTTTCTTCGGCTATTTCGTGTTCGAAGTGCCGAGCAATCTGCTGTTGAAGAAGTTCGGCGCGCGCGCCACCATCGCCCGCATCACGATGCTGTGGGGGCTGCTGTCGTGTCTGATGATGTTCGTACGCTCGGAAACGATGTTCTACGTGCTGCGCTTTTTCCTCGGCGTCGCCGAGGCCGGGCTGGTGCCGGGCGTGGTGCTGTATCTGACCTTCTGGTTTCCGTCCGACCGGCGCGCGCGGATGGTCGCCGTGTTCATGGCGGCAATTCCGGTGGCAGGGATCATCGGCGCGCCGTTGTCGGGCTTTCTGATGTCGGCGCTGCATGAAGCGCACGGCTTGCGCGGCTGGCAGTGGATGTTCCTGATCGAAGGAATTCCGTCGATCCTCGCCGGCTTCTGGGCGCTCGCCGTGTTGCGCAACACGCCCGGCGAAGCCGCCTGGCTCACCGACGACGAAAAGCGCGTGATCCTCGGCCGCCTCTCGCGCGAAAACACGGCGGCGGCAGCGGCCGGCGCCGAACAGAGCCTGGCGGTTGCGTTGCGCTCGGGCCGCTTCTGGCTGCTGACGCTGATCTACTTCTGCCTCGTCACCGGCAATGCGGGTTTTTCGTTCTGGCTGCCGCAGATCGTCAAGGACCTCGGCGTCACGAATCTCGTCACGAACGGCTTCGTCACCGCGATTCCCTATCTCGCGGCGGGCATCGGCATGATCCTGATCGGCCGCTCGTCGGATATCACGGGCGAACGACGCTGGCATTACGCCGTATGCTGCTTCATCGGCGCGGCGGGCCTGCTCGGCAGCGCCTCGGTGACCAACTCGATTCCGCTCGCCGTCACCGGTTTGTCGATCGCCTATATCGGCATTCTGGCGGGCTTCGGCATCTTCTGGTCGATGTCCACTACGTTCCTGCAAGGCACCGCGGCCGTGGCCGGCATCGCCGTGATCAACTCGATTGCGAATCTGGCCGGCTATGTGAGCCCGTATGTGCTCGGCATCGTGAAGGATGCGACGCATAGCGTGACCTTCGGGCTGGTGCTGATCGCGGGAGCATTGATCGTCGGCGGGCTGGTCACGTTGATGATGCCGCGCGTCAAGGTGCAACATGCCGCGGCGGTGACGCCGAGGAGCGCCTGACACGCCAGGATTTCCGTGATTGCTGTGACGTGTGAGAACTAACTACGCGTCATGCGCAAACGGCGCCGGTGAGCAAACGCCCACCCGGCGCCGTCCGCGCAAAACCTTGCTCTACAATGCGGACGACACCGCCCGCACCTTCTTCACATGACGCTTTTGCAGACTGCCCGCCGTTCCAGTGCCCCCCGCGAAACCGCCTCGGCGAGTCTCGCCGAGCAGGCCTATGCCTTCGTCAAGCGCGAGATCATCACGATGCGTTTGCGGCCGAGCGAGGTGCTCAACGAAGCGGAATTGATGGTGCTGACGGGCATCGGCAGAACACCGGTACATCAGGCGCTGCACCGGCTGGTGCACGAAGGCATGCTCACCATCATGCCGAGAAAGGGCATCATGGTCCGGCCGGTTTCGCTCGACGACGTGCTGGCGATCATCGA
The DNA here is from genome assembly GCF_030464795.1 of Paraburkholderia sp. SECH2. Classification (NCBI taxonomy): domain Bacteria; kingdom Pseudomonadati; phylum Pseudomonadota; class Betaproteobacteria; order Burkholderiales; family Burkholderiaceae; genus Paraburkholderia; species Paraburkholderia sp. SECH2. The sequence continues at coordinate 355,514 of NZ_JALPRH010000002.1, read as the reverse complement.
CGTGCGGCTCGTCAACGAAAGCTACTGCGTCGAGCTGGCCGCGCGCCATGCGCAGCAACACGATTTCGACGCGATGCAGGCCTTGCTGGACCGCTCGTCGGTGTGCGTCGCCGCGCATGATATCGAGGGCATGATGGATATCGACCGCGAGTTTCATCTGGCGATTTCGGCGGCGTCGCGCAACCCGGTGCTGGCCGACATTCTGCGTGGGCTGCATGAACGCTCGCTGCGCTTCTGGTTCATTTCTCTGTCCGAGCCGCATCATCTCGAAGACGTCCACGAAGAACATCTGGAGCTGTTTCGCCTGCTGCGCGAACGCGATGCCGAAGGCGCCCGCCAATCGGTGCAAAAGCATATCGAAGCGTTCCGCGCGACATTATTCAACCGGATTTGACTGACCCCGAACGCGGGCCCGGCTGCGCAGTCAGCGGGAACCCGCTACAAAGTGAACTCAAGCTAACCGCGCATTTAACCGCGCATCTAACCTGGTCCTTCCCGACATCATGGCCACCGAATTCACGCCCTTCCCGCCGCTAGCCCAGCTTGCCGCCGACCTCGCCGCGGGCCGCACCACCAGCCGCGCGCTCGTTGAAACCGCGCTCGAACGGATCGCCGATCCGGCGGGCCAGGGTGCGGTCGCCTTCATGCACGTCGACGCCGACAGCGCCCGCGCCGCCGCCGATGCGCACGACCGCCTGCGCGCCGCCGGCACCGTGCTCTCGCCGCTTGCCGGGATTCCGGTGTCGGTCAAAGACCTGTTCGATATCGAAGGCCAGCCGACCCGAGCGGGTTCCGTGGTGCTGGCCGACGCGCCCGCCGCCAAGGCGGACGCGGTCGCGGTTGCGCGCCTGAAACGGGCGGGCGCGGTAATCGTCGGGCGTACCAACATGAGCGAGTTCGCGTTTTCCGGGCTCGGCCTGAACCCGCACTACGGACATCCGCTGTCGCCGTATCAGCGCGGCGTGAAGGGCGACGAGCGGATTTCGGGCGGCTCCTCCTCGGGGGCGGCGGCGTCGGTCGCGGACGGCATGGCCGCCGTCGCGCTCGGCACCGATACCGGTGGTTCGATCCGTATTCCGGCTGCGCTGTGCGGCCTGACAGGCTTCAAGCCGACCGCTGATCGCATTCCGAAGCAAGGCGGCGTACCGCTTTCTTCCACGCTGGATTCGTTCGGTCCGATCGGCGTCTCGGTGGCGTGCTGCGCGCTGGTCGACCGCATGCTGGCCGGGCTTGAGCCGCGCATTCCGGCGGCTCGGCCGCTCGAAGGCGTGCGCCTTGGCGTATTGACCAATTTCGTGACCGACGGCGTCGAGCCGGCAGTCGCCGCCGCGATCGATACTGCCCTCAAGCATCTGGAAGCGGCCGGTGCGATCGTCACGGAAGTGCGCTTCGCGCCGCTCGACCGTCTGCCCGAGATCAACCGCTTCGGCTTTTCGCCGATCGAAGCGTATGCATGGCACCGTCCGCTGCTGGAAAAGCACCGCGACCTATATGATCCGCGCGTGCTGGTGCGGATCCTGAAAGGCCAGCCGGCCAGCGCCGTCGACTATCTGGACCTGCTCGCCGAGCGCCAGGCCATGCTCGACGAAGCCGCGCGCACGCTGTGGCAGCGTTTCGACGCGGTCGTCGCACCGACCGTGCCGGTGGTGCCGCCGCGCGTAGCCGACCTGATCGACGACGATGAAGCTTTCGGCCGCACCAACGCGCTGATCCTGCGCAACCCGAGCGTGTTCAACTTCCTCGACACCTGCGCGCTGTCGCTGCCTTGCCATCTGCGCGGCGACGCGCCCGTCGGCCTGATGCTGGCAGGCGCACCGCACACCGACGACGCTTTGCTGGCCATCGGCCGCGGCGCCCAAGCGGTGCTCAACGCGATTCGCTGAGTGGGGGCGCTGAACGGGACACGGAGCAGACACCGAGCGAGGATTGCGCCTTAAAAGCGTGATAAGCGCCAGGGCGGGGGTTCGCGCTAGAATCGCGGGCACCTGCCCTTTCCGTTTCCAGACAGCCACACGACCCATGAATAACGACAATGCGATGCTGCGCCGCGAGCGCTCCCTGCTGGTTCTGCTTGGCCTGATCTGCGTCGGCCTCGTCGCCGGCGCGTTGTATCTGCAATACGGCTTGCACGAAGACCCGTGCCCGCTGTGCATCATCCAGCGCTATTTCTTCCTGCTGATCGCGATTTTTGCATTCCTCGGCGCACGCTTTAACAGCTGGCGCGGCGTGCGGCTGCTGGAAGTGCTGGCGGCCCTGTCGGCTCTGGGCGGCATCGTGACTGCCGCGCGGCACGTGTATGTGCAGGCCAATCCGGGCTTCAGCTGTGGCTTTGACGCGCTGCAGCCGGTGGTCGACAGCTTGCCGCCCGCGCAGTGGCTGCCCGGCGTCTTCAAGGTGGCAGGCCTCTGCGAAACGGCCTATCCGCCGATTCTCGGCCTGTCGCTGCCCACCTGGTCGCTGGTGGCTTTCGTCGTCGCTTTCGTGCCGCTGGCGCTGAGCCTGATCAAGAATCGCCGCCGGATCGCCTGAACCGGCTGTTCCAGCCGCTCCGATCGGAATAGCCGGCCTCACGCCGACCTTTGCCCCGCCTGCCAGGGCGGTTCGAAGGCCGGCGTTTTCACATCTGCTCCGGCCCCGTAAATACAGCCAGCCCCTCTTTCCGGCCGCCCGCGAGTCAGCACCCGGCCTCCGTCATTCTCCGCGCTGCCCCATCCTGCCTCGTTTTCCCCGTTCCGCCACGCTTTAAGCAACTTCCCACCGCGGCGCGAATCGTATTAATTACATGACCGCTTCCGAATAAGCTTCATGCGGGTTGGGAAATCTTTTCGGGACAAGGTAATGCTATCTTCGGAACTGGATGGCGATCTACGTGCGCGAGGCCGGCTTTGGCGCGACCCCATGCGTAACGCGCGCCCGGTCCGCACTGTCTTTCGGATTCGCCATGACAACGCAAACCATCCGCTTTTATCACCAGGGGTCCGTCCGTGAGGTCGCGGGCGTCCCGGCGACGCGCACCGTGCTGCAGCACCTGCGCGAGGATTTGCATTGCACGGGCACCAAGGAAGGCTGCGCGGAAGGCGACTGCGGCGCCTGCACGGTGGTCATCGGCGAACTGGATGCACAAGGCGGGCTCGCGCTGAAAGCGGTCAACGCCTGTATTCAGTTCCTGCCGACGCTGGACGGCAAAGCCCTTTTCACCGTCGAAGACCTGCGCGCCGCCGACGGCGCCCTGCACCCCGTCCAACAGGCCATGGTCGATTGCCACGGCTCGCAGTGCGGTTTCTGCACCCCCGGCTTCGTGATGTCGATGTGGGCGCTGTATGAAAACCAGCCGGCCGCCGCCGGCCTGCCCACCCGCGATGAGATCAACGCCGCGCTGTCCGGCAATCTGTGCCGCTGTACCGGCTACCGGCCGATCGTCGACGCGTCGCAGAAGATGTTCGACTACCCGCAATACCCACGCGTGACGCTGGACCGCAAAGCGGTCGCCGACAAGCTGCGTGAGATCCAACGCCGCGACACCTTCGAGTACAGCGCGCCCGATACGCGCGGCACTGCGTTCGGCTCGCCCACGTTCCATGCACCGGTCTCGCTCGACGCGTTCGCCAAACTGCGCGCCGAGCATCCACAAGCGCGCCTGCTGGCAGGCAGCACCGACGTCGGCCTCTGGGTCACCAAGCAGTTCCGCGATCTCGGCGACATCCTGTACATCGGCAACGTCGCCGAATTGAAGACGATCGAACGCGATGCGCAGACGCTGACGATCGGCGCCGCCGTCACGCTCGAAGACGCCTACGCGGCGCTCGCCGCCGATTACCCCGAACTGGCCGAACTGTGGACGCGCTTTGCGTCGCTGCCGATCCGCAATGCCGGCACGCTCGGCGGCAACGTCGCGAACGGCTCGCCAATCGGTGATTCGATGCCTGCGCTGCTCGCGCTCGACGCCGAAGTCGTGTTGCGCCACGGCGCCAAAACCCGCGCGCTGAAACTCGACGCCTTCTACCTCGGCTATCAGAAAACCGCCCTCGCGGCAGGCGAATTCGTTGCGGCGCTGCGCGTGCCGCGTCCGGCCCGCGATCTGCGCTTCCGCACGTACAAAGTGTCAAAGCGTTACGATCAGGACATCTCCGCGGTGTGCGCCGCATTCGCGCTGCACATCGGCGAAGACGGCACGATCAGGGACGCCCGCATCGCGTTCGGCGGCATGGCCGCGACGCCCAAACGCGCCGCGCAAACCGAGGCCGCGCTGATTGGCGCGACATGGAACGAAAGCACCACGCGGCAAGCGATGAACGCACTCGTCGCCGATTACCAGCCGCTCACCGACATGCGCGCCTCGAGCGCCTATCGACTGAAGGTGGCGCGCAATGTGTTGTGGCGCTTCCACCTCGAAACGCGCGATGACGCGCCGCTCGCCCTCTTCGACGTGAATGCGTTCGCGTACGAAGCCGGCGCGCCCGACGCGGCCGTTGCGAAGGAGTCGTCGTGATGAACCGGACCGATGCTTTCGTCGAACATGCTGCGCAGCAGGCTGACAAGCACGCCGCCGCTCAGGAGAGCGAGACGGCGATCGGCATCTCCTTGCCGCATGAATCAGCCGCGCTGCATGTGAGCGGCGAAGCCACCTACACCGACGACGTCCCCGAATTGCAAGGCACGCTGCACGCGGCGCTTGGGCTGTCGCGGCATGCGCACGCGAGGATCGTGTCGCTCGATCTGGACGCTGTCAGAAAAGCGCCTGGCGTGATCGCCGTGCTGACCGCCGAAGACATCCCTGGCGAGAACAATTGCGGACCTGTGCTGCACGACGATCCGATTCTCGCTGTAGACGAAGTGCTGTATCTCGGCCAACCGGTGTTCGCGGTGATCGCCGAGAGTCATGAGCTCGCGCGGCGCGCCGCAGCGCTGGCCAAAAGCGATGACGTCGTGCGATATGAGCCGCTCGAGGTCATCCTCACGCCAGCCGAAGCAAAGGCGAATAAGCAATTCGTCCTGCCGCCGCTCCATCTGAGGCGCGGCGAACCCGATGCGAAAATCGCCGCCGCGCCGCATAAGATCCGCGGCACGTTCGAAGTCGGCGGCCAGGAACAGTTTTATCTCGAAGGCCAGATCGCGTACGCCGTGCCGAAGGAAATGGACGGCATGCTCGTCTACAGCTCGACGCAGCATCCGAGCGAAATGCAGCAGGTCGTCGCGCATATGCTCGGCTGGCCGGCGCACAACGTCGTGTGCGAATGCCGGCGGATGGGCGGCGGATTCGGCGGCAAGGAATCGCAATCGGCGGTGTTCGCGTGCGTGGCATCGCTGGCGGCAAAACTGCTGCGCCGGCCGGTCAAACTGCGTGCCGACCGCGACGACGATTTCATGATCACCGGCAAGCGCCACGACGCGGTCTACGAATACGAAGCAGGCTTTGACGACAGCGGCCGCATTCTCGGCGCGCGCGTCGAAATCGCCTTGAGGGCCGGCTATTCCGCTGATTTGTCCGGTGCGGTCGCGACCCGTGCCGTCTGTCACTTCGACAACGCGTACTACCTGTCCGACGTCGACATCGTCGCGCTGTGCTGCAAGACGAATACGCAATCGAACACCGCGTTCCGCGGCTTCGGCGGCCCGCAAGGCGCACTGGTGATGGAAGTGATGCTCGACAGCATCGCACGTCAATTGCACTGCGATCCGCTCGACGTGCGGCTCGCCAACTACTACGGCATCGGCGAACGCGACACGACGCCGTACGGACAGCGCGTCGACGACAACATCATCGTGCCGCTAACGGATGAGTTGCTCGAAACCAGCGACTACCGCGCGCGCCGTGAAGCGATCGCCGCGTTCAATGCGAAAAGTCCGGTGCTAAAACGCGGTCTCGCGTTCTCGCCGGTGAAGTTCGGTATCTCGTTCAACGTGCCGTTTCTGAATCAGGCCGGCGCGCTGGTGCACGTGTACAAAGACGGTTCCGTACTCGTCAATCACGGCGGCACCGAAATGGGTCAGGGGCTGAACACGAAGGTCGCGCAAGTCGTCGCGAACCAGCTTGGCCTGCCGCTTTCCCGCGTGCGCGTGACGGCGACCGATACGTCGAAGATCGCCAACACCTCGGCGACCGCCGCCTCAACGGGCAGCGACCTGAACGGCAAAGCCGCCGAAGCCGCTGCGCGGACCATTCGCGACAGGCTTGCCACACTCGCGGCGAAGCAACTCGGCGGCAGCGCCGATGCAGTGGAATTCGCCAGCGGTGAAGTGTCGGTGAACGGCGGTGCGATGCCATTCGAGCAACTGGTCGCCGCCGCGTATCTGGCGCGCGTGCAGTTGTGGTCGGACGGGTTCTATACGACGCCGAAAGTGCACTGGGATGCGAAAACGCTGACCGGTCACCCGTTTTATTACTTTGCGTACGGTGCGGCCGTGTCGGAAGTGGTGATCGACACGCTGACCGGCGAATGGAAACTGGTGCGCGCGGACGTGTTGCACGACGCCGGCCAATCGATCAATCCGGCGATCGATCTCGGCCAGGTGGAAGGCGGCTTCATTCAGGGCATGGGCTGGCTCACCACCGAAGAATTGTGGTGGAACCGCGATGGCCGCCTGATGACGCACGCGCCGTCGACCTACAAGATTCCGGCCGTCAGCGATACGCCCGCGGCGTTCAATGTGCGGCTTTATCAGAATCAGAACGTCGAGCCGACCGTGTTTCACTCGAAAGCAGTAGGCGAGCCGCCACTGCTGCTGCCGTTCTCGGTATTCCTCGCGATTCGTGACGCGGTTGCGGCCGCGGTGCCGGGTGCGGAAAACGCGCCGCAGCTTCGCGCACCGGCGACACCCGAAGCGATTCTCGACGCGCTGGATGCTTTGCAATCGCCCGCGACGGCGACGGAACCCGCAACAGCACAGCCAACGGAACAAGCAACGGAAGCGACGGTGGGAGTCACAACCACAACCGCCACCACGCCGGTTTAGCAATTTGATGAAGCGTTGAACGACGTTAAGCAACTTAAAACCTGGGCCCGACGCGACACGAACGCGTTGCGCCACACTCAACCGGCCGCACGGACACCCCGTGCGGCCACGTATGGAGAACCGCCGGATGCAAGCCTGGCTACCTGACCTGCAACAACTGCTCGCGCACGGCGACGCCGCCGTGCTGGTGACGGTCGCACGCGTCGAAGGTTCGGCGCCCCGCGAAGCCGGCACCAAGATGATCGTCACGCGCGATTCGGCCAAGCACACGATCGGCGGCGGACACCTCGAATGGAAAGCCATCGAGACCGCGCGCCAGGTGCTGCGCGACGGCATGCGCTCGCCGCATATGCGCCGCCTCGAACGTTTCGCGCTTGGCCCCAGTCTCGGTCAGTGCTGCGGCGGCGCCGTGATTCTCGCCTTCGAGCGCCTCGACATCGGCGACCTCGGCTGGATCACCTCCCTCGCGAAACGCGTGGCCGCGGGCCTTTCGACGGTGCGTAGCGTATCATTCGGCCCCGCACCGGATGCGGTGATGCTGTCCGACCCCGAGCCGGGTGTCGATGCCTCCGACTGCCTGCTGTGGGACGGCGCCGGCTTCGACGACAGCGGCGCGCTGCTCACCGAGACCATCGCGCCAGGCGACTTCCAGGTCGTGCTGTTCGGCGCCGGTCACGTGGGCGCGGCGCTCGTTCGCGTGCTAGCCACGCTGCCTTGCACCGTGCGCTGGGTCGACGAGCGCGACGCGCAGTTTCCGCCCGTGGAAACGCTGCATGCGCCGAACGTAAAGATCGATCCGAACGATGCACCCGACGAAGCCATCGATAAGGCTGCGCCGCACACGTACTTCATCGTGATGACGCACAACCATGCGCTCGATCTCGAGTTGGCCGAGCGCATTCTGCGGCGTGGCGATTTCGCGTTCTTCGGCATGATCGGCTCGCACAGCAAGCGCAAGCAGTTCGAACATCGGCTGGCCGCGCGTGGCATCGATCCTTCGCAGATTGCACGGATGAAGTGCCCGCTCGGCGTCGACGGTATCGTCGACAAGTCGCCGGAGATCATTGCGATCTCCGCGGCGGCTCAAGTGTTGCAGGCAGTGGAGGCGAATGCGGGCGCGCACGCAGCGCAGACGGTCTGATTTGCCGCACAATCGACCTGCCGCCTCACAGCGATTGCATCCTGTCCTGCATCCCGCATCCGGCGCGAACCGACTCCAAACTAAATGCTGACCGACCATGAATACAACAACCGCTACCCCCACGGCACTCATTGAGAAAGCCGCTCGCGCCCCGAAGGCCGAGTTGCACATCCATATTGAAGGCTCGCTCGAACCCGAGCTGATCTTCGCGCTCGCCGAACGCAACGGCGTGAAGCTCGCGTACGAGTCGATCGAAGCGCTGCGCGCCGCGTATGCGTTCACCGATTTGCAATCGTTCCTCGACATCTACTACGCCGGCGCGAGCGTGCTGCTGCACGAGCAGGACTTCTACGACATGACGACGGCGTATGTCGAACGCTGCCTCGCCGATAACGTGATCCACAGCGAAATCTTCTTCGATCCGCAGACGCATACGGAACGTGGCGTGCCGATCGCGACCGTCGTCGCCGGCATTGATCGCGCGTTGGCCGATGCGGAAAAGCGCGGCATGACGAGCAAGCTGATTCTGTGTTTCCTGCGCCACCTATCGGAAGAAGACGCGCTCGCCACGTTCGAAGAAGCGCTGCCGCTGTTCGAGCAGTACAAGCATCGCCTGATCGGCGTGGGTCTCGATTCGTCCGAACGCGGCCATCCGCCTTCGAAGTTTGAACGCGTCTTCGCCAAGGCACGCGCGCTCGGTCTGAAACTGGTCGCGCATGCGGGCGAAGAAGGTCCGCCGTCGTATATCTACGAAGCGCTCGATCTGCTCAAAGTGGATCGCGTCGACCACGGCGTGCGCAGTATCGAAGATCCGGCGCTCGTCACGCGCCTCGCCGATTCGCGCGTCGCGCTGACCGTGTGTCCGTTGTCGAACCTCAAGCTCTGCGTGTTCGACGACATGACCAAGCACACGCTGAAGGACCTGCTCGATCGCGGCGTCGCCGTCACGGTGAATTCCGACGATCCGGCTTATTTCGGCGGTTACGTGAACGCCAACTATTTCGCCACGATCGACGCGTTGAAGCTCAACGATGCCGAGGTCTACACGATCATCCGCAACAGCTTCGAAGCGTCGTTCGTCACGCCCGAGCAACGCAGCGAACTGATCGCGAAGCTCGACGCGCACTGGCACCCAGGCGGCCCGCAATGACGGGCCAATGAATGGCAGCCGGCGGCGGCACGGGTTCGTTTCACACCTGGAATCAAGCCGCCGTCTGCGCTGTTTAGCTCCTCACAAATACGGAGACGGTTTTTCCATGACTCAACCGACACAATCAGCGTTCCGCGCACAACTGCTGACCTTCAACGGCGACCCTGCGCAATCGCCCAACGCGGCGGTCTTCAACGAGGACGGTTTGCTGATCATCGAAGACGGCCATGTCGTCGCGGCGGGCGCGTATGCAGCGCTCGCGTCTCAACTCGCGCCGGGCACCCATGTGCAGGAAATGCGCGACAAGCTGATCGTGCCGGGTTTCATCGATACGCACATCCATTACCCGCAGACCGACATGATCGCGTCGCCGGCGCCGGGTCTGCTGCCGTGGCTCGACACGTACACGTTCCCGACCGAGCGCCGTTTCACCGATCCGGCGTATGCGCGCGATACGGCGAGCTTCTTCGTCGAAGAACTGCTGGCTTGCGGCACGACCACCGCGCTCGTGTATTGCACGGTCCACAAGGAATCGGCCGACGCCCTCTTCACCGAGAGCGAAGCGCGCAATCTGCGCATGGTGGCCGGCAAGGTACTGATGGACCGCAACTGCCCCGAGTTTCTGCGCGACACCGCGCAATCGGGTTATGACGACAGCGCCGAGTTGATCGGCCGCTGGCACAACCGTGGCCGCCAGATGTACGCGCTCACGCCGCGTTTCGCGCCGACCTCGACCGAAGCGCAACTCGAAGCGTGCGGCGTGCTGGCGGGCAAGCATCCGGACATCTTCATCCAGAGCCACGTCGCCGAAAATACCGACGAAGTGAAATGGGTCGCCGATCTGTTCCCGGGCCACCGCAGCTATCTGGACATCTACGATCACTACGGCCTGCTGCGCCGCCGCGCGGTGTACGGCCATTGCATCTACCTCGACGAGGAAGACCGCAAGCGCATGGCGCAAACCGGCACGGTCGCCTCGCATTGCCCGACCTCGAACCTGTTCCTCGGTAGCGGCCTGTTCGACTTCGACAAGGCCGACGAAGCCGGCATGCCGATCGCGCTGGCAACCGACGTAGGCGGCGGCACCTCGTTCTCGATGCTGCAAACGATGAACGAAGCGCACAAGGTCGCGCGTCTGACGGGTCATCATCTGACGGCCACGCGGATGTTCTATCTCGCCACCGCAGGTGCCGCTGAAGCGCTCGATCTGGCCGACAAGGTCGGCACCCTGAAGCCGAAGTCGGAAGCCGATTTCGTCGTGCTCGATCCGCAAGCCACGCCGCTGCTCGCGCGCCGTACCGCACGCACCGAGTCGCTCGAAGAACTGCTGTTCGCGTTCGCGCTGCTCGGCGACGACCGCGCGATTTATGAAACGTATGCCGCGGGCAAGCGCGTGCATCGTCGCGACGGCGTGCGTCAGCATGCGCCGCGCGCGGCGAAGATCGCGGCCTGATTGGATCTGTGGGCTAACGCCTGAGCTAATTCAGGCGGTTGAATGAAAAACGGCGCTTCCTTGAGGAAGCGCCGTTTTCATTTGCCCGCACCGTGCAGTGCGATCAACGGTCAAGCGTGAGTGCACACGTCGTGCAACGCATTCAAGCGCCGCACCGGATCGGCGACATACGGATTCGACTCATCCCATGCATAACCCGCCAGCACCGCGCTGATCATGCGACGGATCGACGGCGTCTGGTCCGGATAGAAAATGATGTCCTGCAGCTCGCCCGTGTACCAGCGTTCGACAAACGCGCGGAAGGTATCGATCCCCTTACGCAACGGCACGTCGTAAGCAGCCGACCAGTCGACCTGCTCGCCATTGAGTTGCCGGCTCAACGTCTGCACCGCGAGATGCGCGGAACGCAACGCGATCGTTACGCCGGACGAGAACACCGGATCGAGAAATTCGCCCGCATTGCCGAGCAACGCGTAGCCGGGTCCATGCAAGCGCTCGACGTTCGCCGCGTATCCGCCGATATGACGCACCGGCATCAGAAACGGTGCATTGCCGATCAACGGCCCGAGTGTCGGCTCCTGCTGGATCAATGCCCGCAGTTTCGCGTCGCGCTCAGCTTCCGGCACGTCGAGGAAGCTGGCCTCCGCCACGCAACCCACCGACGAACGGCCACCCGCCAACGGAATCATCCAGAACCACACGTCGCGGCGCTCCGGGTGCGTCGCCACGCAGATCTTGTTGCGATCGGTCACGCCGACCGGAATGCCATCGCGTACGTGCGTAAAGATCGCGGCACGTGTCGGCATGCGCGTAGGCGCTTCGAGATTCAGCAAGCGTGGCAGCACGCGGCCGAAGCCACTCGCGTCGAACACGAAGTGCGCCTCCACTTCATACGCGCTTCCCGCTTCGTCGATCACGTCGAGTACCGGCTTGTTGCCATTCTCCCCGGTTTGCATCGCGCGCACCGTATGGCCGAAGCGCACGTCGGCGCCCTGCTGGGCCGCGCAGCGAATCAGAATATCGTCGAACACCGCGCGCTCGACCTGGTACGTGGTGCCCCACCCCGGCGAATGCTTGTCGCGGAAGTCGAACGCCGACGACCGGCCGCGGTGAATGAAATGCGCGCCGTTCTTGTACTGGAAACCGGCTTCGACCACCGCCTGCAGCATGCCCGCCTCTTCGAGGTAGGCCATGCTTTGCGGCAGCAGACTTTCGCCGATCGAGAAGCGCGGAAAATGCTGGCGCTCCAGCACCAGCACCGACCGGCCCGACCGGCGCAGGAGCGCCGCCGCGACTGCGCCTGCCGGACCCGCACCAATGATCGCTACGTCGACGGTTATGCGCTTTGACGAATGTGTACTCAAGGTTGCCTCAATCGTTTGCTTGCACTGAACAGCATTACGCTGCATCCTTACTTTTCGTTACAATTACGCTTCACAGCAAGAACAAATTTCGTCGGAGTCCAGCGTGTCGCCATCCGAAACATCCAGCGTGCCTTTCGTACCGGAAACGGCCTTCGGAATCTGGTTCCTGCGCACCTACACGTGGGAACATCACGTCCTGCGGGTCGCGATCAACGACCTCAAACGCCTGATCGACGCGCCCTTGCCCGCCGCGCCGGTGATCGTCGACGTCGGCTGCGGGCAAGGCATTTCATTTCACCTGCTTACCGACGCGTTCAAGCCGCGCCGCCTTGTCGGCGTCGATTTCCACGAACCATCGCTCGCGCTTGCCGCCAATGCAGCGCGCGCGTGCCGCGACAAGCTCGCCGATATCGACGTGCTGCACGGCGACTGCGCGCAATTGCCGCTGCCCGATGCCAGCGCCGACATCGTGTTCTGTCATCAAACCTTCCACCATCTCGTCGAGCAGGACCGCGCACTCGCCGAATTCCGCCGCGTGCTCAAACCGGGCGGCATCCTGCTGTTCGCTGAATCCACCGACGCGTACATCAAATCGTGGGTGATCCGGCTGCTGTTCCGTCACCCCATGCACGTGCAGAAAAGCGCCAACGGCTACCTCGACATGATCCGCCGCGGCGGTTTCCGCTTCGAGCAGCGCAACGTCTCGCTGCCGTATCTCTGGTGGAGCCGCGCGAAAGACTTCGGGCTCTTCGAGCGCCTCGGCCTGTACCACCCGCAACCTGGCAAGCGTCGTGAAACGCTGGTCAATGTCGCTGCAGTCAAGGCAGACTGAATTTCGCCAGTGCGGTGGTATACCCCCGCACTGGTAAGCATCACGACGTACTTATTTGCACGCTTGTTTGCACGCTCAACACCACTTCGGTGATCATTTGCCGCGCAGCGTCACCACATCGCCCTTCAGCGCCACACCAGCAATTACCGCGCCCGCGCCACACGTGAACTCCGTCGCGCTCTCACGCACTTCATTCTTGTAGTTGCTCTTGATGTTGATCACGGCGTTCCCGCCTTCCTTGCGCGCGCGTTCCTGCAACTCGATCACCGCTGAAAGGAACACGTGCTGGCACGCTGCCAGGTCGCTCTTGCCGAAGGCATTGGTCTTCTTGTTGGTCGCGAATTCACCGATCGTTTTGAGCACGGCCGGATGCTGCTGGCCCGCGAAGTACAGCGCGATGTCGTCACTGACCTTGCCCGGTTCGCTTTGCAGCGCCGGTGCAACCGGATAGTTATCAACCGTGTCGCGGGCAAAGGCCTGAGTAGCGCTCAGCGTGGCGAGCGAAGCGAACAGCGCGGCAAACAGCAGATTGCGTTTCATCGAGACTCCTGAGTGGTTTTTGTTGCTTTAGTGAGTTCTAAATTCGATTCGACCTAGTTCGCTTCCAGCACGACGAGCTGGCCGCTCACGGCGATGGCCGCCGCGCTCGGGCTCACGCCGCAGGTGAAGTCGGTCGACGAGTTGCTCTGGGTGCTATGAAAACGTGTCGATACGTCGATCACGGCGTTGGCGTTGCGTTCGCGAGCTGCCGCGCGCAGCTTCTGCACGGCTTCGGCAAGCGCCTCATGACATGCATCGTCGGGACTTGCCACCTTGCGCGCGATCCGCACCGAGTAGGACACGTCGCCAAGCCTCTCCGTCACCGCCGGGTGGCTCTGCTGACCGAAATACACCGGCACGCCCCCGCGTGACTGACCGCCGGCCGCCGCGAGCGGTACCGATTTAACATCTGTGGCGCATCCCGCTTGCGTCAGCACCACCGCCGCCAACGCACCCAGCACAAAAACTTTTTTCATTTTTATTGCCCTCGTTTTTTAAAATCGCGGCCGGTTCAACCGCCCTGCCACCCTTCAAACATCAGGCTTGCGCAACTGCCGCCGAACCCGAATGAAATCGACATCGCCGAACCGATGCGAGCGTCGCGCGTCGTGCGCACGAGCGGCATGCCGTCGACGCCCGGCTCCGGCGTCTCGATGCCCGTCGTCCCCGCGATGAAACCGTCGCGCATCATCAGCAAGGTGTAGATCGCCTCGTGCGCGCCGCAAGCGCCGAGCGGATGTCCGGTCATGCCTTTGGTCGACGAGAACGAGGGGACGTCGGCGCCAAATACGCCAACCAATGCGCGCAATTCCTCGACGTCGCCAAGCGGCGTCGACGGTGCATGCGTGTTGACGTAATCCGGGCGCTTGCCCGCTTCGCCCAACGCGCCACGCATCGCACGTGCGATGCCTGCCGCATGCGGCGTGACCATGCCCGCGCGGTCGGTGCAGTCGCCGAAACCGGTCAGCTCGGCGTAAATGCGGGCTCCACGCGCCAACGCATGATCGAGCGATTCGAGCACCAGCACGCCGCCGCCCGAGGCGATCACGAAGCCGTCGCGCGCCGTGTCGTAAGGACGCGAAGCATGCTGCGGCGTGTCGTTGAAGTTGCGCGACAGTGCGCCCATCGCGTCGAACATCAACGTCATGTTGTCGTGCAAGGACTCGCTGCCACCGGCCAGCACAATCTGCTGGCGACCGGTCTGGATCAACTGCATCGCCTGGCCGATCGCGAGCGCCGACGTCGTGCACGCCGACGATGGCGAATAGCTCACGCCCTCGAGACCGAACACCTGCGCGACGTTGGCCGACGCGGTGCTGCTCATCGCATGCGGAACCGTATACGGCGGCACTTTATCGACGCCGCGGGTATTCGCAATCGACATGGACACGTCGTAACTCGACATCGTGCCGACGCCCGAGCCGATCACCGTGCCGGCGTGCGGCAAGCGCAAGGCGGCGAGGTCGAGCCCGGCATCGTCGATCGCTTTCTTCGCCGCGTGGCACGCAAAGCGCGCGGTGTCGCCCATGAAGCGTTCGAGCTTGCGATCGAACGGCGGCTCCTGCGCGACCGAGGCGACGCCCGCCACCTGCGAGCCGAAGCCGCGCTCACGCCACGCGTCGATCCGCTCGATGCGTGAGCGGCCCGCGCGCAGCGCGGCGGACACGTCGTCGAGCGTATTGCCGAGGCACGACACGATCCCCATGCCGGTGACGACCACGCGTTGCAGCGGCACGCTCATCGAACGCGCCTGAAAATCAGCGACGTGTTGATGCCGCCGAATGCAAAGTTGTTGCTCATCACATGTTCGGCGTCGATCTCACGACCCGTGCCGACGATGTAATCGAGCGGCGCACAGGCCGGATCGACGTTCTCCAGGTTCAAGGTCGGCGCATACCAGTTGCGCTTCATCATCTCGATGGTCCACCACGCTTCCAGCGCACCGCATGCACCAAGCGTATGGCCGACATAGCTCTTGAGCGAACTGATCGGCATGCGCGCGCCGAAGGTCTGCGCGGTTGCATGGCTTTCGGCAATGTCGCCGCGGTCCGTGGAGGTGCCGTGCGCGTTCACATAGGCGATCGCCTCGGGCGCCAGTTGCGCATCTTTCAAAGCGAGCTGCATGGCCAGCGCCATGGTTTCTGCGGTCGGCTGGGTCATATGCGCGCCGTCCGAATTGCAGCCGAAGCCCACGATCTCCGCATGAATCCGCGCGCCGCGCGCCACCGCGTGTTCGTATTCTTCGAGCACCAGCGTCGCCGCGCCTTCGCCCACCACGAGACCGTCACGCGCGGCATCGAACGGACGCGGTGTGAGATGCGGCTCGTCGTTGCGCGTGCTGGTGGCGTACAGCGTGTCGAATACCGCGACCGCCGGGCCCGACATTTCTTCCGCGCCGCCAGCCAGCATCAGCGTCTGCTTGCCGCTCTGGATCGCTTCATACGCGTAGCCGATCGCCTGGCTGCCCGATGCGCACGCGCACGAGGTCGGAATGATCCGCCCTTTCAGATCCCAGAACAGGCTCACGTTCACCGCCGTGGTGTGCGGCATCATCTGCACGTAGCTGTTCGACGTGACGTCGCTCATCGAGCCGGTTTCGAGCATCGTGCCGAATGCGCGAATCGGCTGCACCGAGCCCGACGACGAACCGTAGGCAACGCCCATGCGGCCGTCCTTGATGCTGGTGTCGTCGGCGAGGCCCGCATCGGCGAGCGCCAGTTCGCTCGCGCGCACCGAGTACATCGACACCGGCCCCATCGAGCGGGTTTTCTTGCGCGGATAGTGCGCGGGCACCGTGAAGCCCGGCAACGGGCACGCGAGCCGCGTGTGCAGCGACTCGAAGTAATCCCACTCGGGCATGCGGCGCACCGCATTCACGCCGCTCTTCAGGCGTGCTTCGATTGCGTTCCAGTCGTCACCGAACGCCGTGACGCCCCCCATGCCGGTAATGACGACACGTTTCATCACACCATCCCACCATTGACGCCGATCACCTGACGCGTGACATACGAGGCCGCATCCGACATCAGGAAGCTGACCACGGACGCCACTTCGGCAGGCTGGCCGACGCGGTTCATCGGCACCGTCTTCAATGCCTGTTCGAGCGGCATGTCGTCGAGCATGCCGGTATCGATCAAACCCGGCGCGACGCAATTGACGGTGATGTTGCGCGTCGCCAGTTCGACGGCGAGCGCCTTGGATGCGCCGATCAGGCCGGCCTTCGCCGCGCTGTAGTTGACCTGGCCGCGATTGCCCATCACGCCGGAGACAGACGCGATCGTGACGATGCGCCCGCCCTTCTTCGCCCGCACCATCGGCATGGTCAGCGGATGGACGACGTTGTAGAACGAGTCGAGACCGGTTTCGATCACGATGTCCCAGTCTTCCTCGGTGAGCGCGGGGAACGCGGCGTCGCGCGTCACGCCCGCACTGCATACGATGCCGTAGTAAGCGCCGTGCGCCACGACATCCACTTCGAGCACTTCACGGCACGCGGCGCGATCGCGCACATCGAATTGCAGCACGCGCGCCGTCCCGCCTTGTGCGGCGATGCCCGTTGCCACGGCTTCGGCTTCGGTGCGACCCGTGCGGCAATGCACCGACACCGCGAAACCGTCGGCGGCCAACTTGTACGCAATCGCGCGGCCGATGCCGCGGCTTGCGCCGGTAACGAGAACACGCCGGCTCATGAACTGAAACTCCCTTCGATGAATGACTGAAAATCGCGCGGCTGAAAGACCTTGATGACCGCCTCGGCGCAACACACGTCGCCATGGTGGATCGTGCATTCGTAGGCGCCGTGGCCTTCTTCGCTGCGCAGTAATTCTGTTGCATGGATCAGCAACTGGGCGCCGCCGGCGAACGACGGTTGTAACGCGCGATAGCTGCGCGAGCCGAGCAGCACACCAGGACGCGCCTGACCGCCGCCGCGCATGGCCAGCAGCGCGACGTGCGCGGCGATGGTCTGCGCCATCAGCTCGATACCGATCCACGCGGGCATCGCACCGTCTGCGTCGGCATACCAGGCGTCAGCATGGACGGTCGCGCGGGCGCTCAGTGCCTCTTCGCTGAACGTACTCACGGCATCGATCAGCAGCATGGTGCCGCGATGCGGGATGATCGTTTCGATCGGTTGCCGGATGAGATCCTGAATGGAGGGCGTCTGGGTCATCGTGCGCGTCACCGTCCAAGAATCAGGCTGACATTGCTGCCGCCGAACGCAAACGAATTGCTCATCACGTACTGCGGTCCCGCGCCTTGCGGCAAAAAGCGTTCCGTTTCGACCAGGTCCAACGTCGGCAACGCCGGATCCGCCTCGCCGTCCCACAGATGGCGCGGCAGCGGCACGGGTTGCGAGCCATTCGCGCCCGCCAGCGTCAGCCATGCGAAGGCGAGTTCGGTCACGCCTGCCGCGCCGAGCTGGTGACCCGTCAGCGGCTTCGTGCCGCTTGTTGCCACGCCGTTGGGGAAGACACGCGCCATCAGCTTCGCTTCCATCTCGTCGTTCTTGCGTGTGGCGGTGGCATGCAGATTCACATAGCCGATGGCCGACGATGCGACGCCCGCATCGGCCAACGCCGCCTGCAACGCGAGTTCGCCGCCCACACCCTGGGGGTCCGGCGAGGAAATATGATGTGCATCGCTCGATTCACCGACACCCGCGAGCCGCACCGCCGCTTCTTCGCGGCTCATCAGAAACACGGCTGCGCCTTCGCCGACGTTGATCCCGCTGCGATTGCGGCTCATCGGATTGGTGCGTACGCCGCTGGTCGATTCGAGCGAGGCGAAACCCTGCACCGTCAACTCGCACAGCGAATCGACACCGCCCACCACCACCGCGTCGCACAGTCGTAATTGCAGCAAACGGCGCGCCGACGCAAAGGCCTTCGCGCTCGAGGTGCAAGCGGTCGAGATCGTGAAGGCCGGGCCCTGCACGCCAAGCGCGGCGGCGGCAAACGGCGCGGCGGTGCCGATCTCCATCTGCCGGTAATTGAAGTTTGCGGGCAGCTTGCCCGCTTGTGCCTGATAGACGAATGCGGCTTCGGCCGCTTCGATACCCGACGTGCTGGTGCCGAGCACCACGCCGATCCGCTGCGCGCCGTAACGCTCGCGAGCCGCGTCGACCGCGGGCGCGATCTGCGTCAGCGCGGCCAGCAGCAAGCGGTTATTGCGGCAGTCGTAGCGTGCGAGCCCGGCGGGCGGCGCCAGATCGAGCGGCGCGAGTACGCTGCCGACAAATGCTTCGCCAATGCCCGTATGCGCATGCGCCATACCGGGTGCGTGACCGGCAACAAGCGCCGGGACGATTGCATCGAGGTCGCCGCCGAGCGCATTGATCATGCCGAGCGCGTGCAAATAAACTGATGGCGCCTTCATGCGGCCCTCCTTGATTCCGATGGCATGCCGATCGGCGCGAGCAGCACCGATACGAGGATGCCGAGCGCGAGCGTGGCGCCGAAACTCTTCAGCGCGGGCATCGCACTCATGCCGAGCATGCCGAACGACAACAGCGTGGTGGCCGACGACAGCAGCACACCGGTCCACACCGCGCCGAGATCGGCGTCCGCGCGCAAGCAGCCTTCGCGCAGAAACACCGCATAGTTTGCGCCAACGCCGAGCACCAGCATCAGCGCGAGCCAGTTGAACAGATTTAGCGGCACGTGAGCGTAACCGAACACCGCAAGCGTGACGACGACTGCGAGAAGCACCGGCAACGTCACGGCAATGCCGCCGCGCGCGCGGTAGCGCAGCATCAACAGGACGAGCACGAGCGCGAGCGCACCGCCGAGCCACCAACCGCTATCCACGCGATACGCGCCGAACAGCTTCGAGACGCTCGCCGCCTTGTCGACGAATACGACGCCGGGCAGCGCCTGCGCGGTGGCGATTAGCGCAGGTTCGTTCTGCGGCGTCACGCCTTGTGGAACCACGACTGACGCATACGCTTTGGTGGCCGAATCGACTTCACCCAGCCACAGATGCCTGTAGGGCTGCGACCACGGTGCGGCGAGCCACGTCTCGACCGTAAGCAGCGGCTGCGGTTTCGCATACGCGGCGAGCCAGGCATCGGCGACTTCGTCTTTAAAGCCCGCCTGCAGCAGCGTGGCACGCAACGCCGCGGGATTGTTGAATACGTGCTGCGCAAGCAATGCACGGTCTGCGTTTTGCTGCTTCACGGACGGCACGAATTGCGCCACCGACTGATAGCTGCCCACCTTGTTCGCGGGGCCGTTCAACCCGTCGAGCTTCGTACCCAGCGCTTCGACGCGTTGCAAAACGATTTCCGGCGTCTCGCCGCGCACGACAAAAAACTGCGCGCTGTTATCGACACCCACCGCCGCGCGCACCTTGTCTTCCTGCGCGACCAGCGAAGGATCACGCTGGATCAGCAGATGGATATCGTCGTCGCTCGTCAGACGCAACCAGCCGGGAATTGCCACGATCAGCAACAACGCTGCGACAAACCACGCGCGCTTGCCGCCGATCGTGCGATGCCAGACCGTCAGCACACGCGCCGCACCAGCGAACAGATGCCGCGGGCCGCGCTTCGGCGGGCGCGTGAGCAACGCGGGCAACAGCCACAGCACGGAGGCATACGCCGTCACAATGCCCGCAATCGCGAAGCATGCTATCTGCTTGAGCGCCGGGAACGGCACCCACGTGAGGATCGCGTAGCCAAGCAGGCTGGTGGCAAGCGCGACCGTCAAGGCCGGGCGCACGGCACGCGCGCCACGGCGCGAATCCCAATCGCGCTGCGCGCCGAGATAGACCACGAAATACTGAATCGAATAATCGACCGCTTCGCCGATCAGGCTCGCGCCGAACACCAGCGTCAACAGATGCAACTGACCGAACACCAGCATCGTCACCGCGAGCGCACAGACGATGCCGAGCGCCGTCGAAACGAAACCGAGCAGCAACAGACGTGGCGAGCGGAACACCCACATCATCAGCAACGCAATCCCGCACAGCGACGCGACGCCGATCAGATGCACCTCATGCTCCGATGCGCTGCGTGCCGACTCCGCGTAGAACACCGCACCGGTTCTCGCCACCGACACGTCAGGGAACGCCTGCTTCAAGCTGCTTTCACCCTGCGCAAGCGCGGCGAGCACGGCGTGCTGCGTTTTCGATTCGTAGGCCGAGCCCGGCAACGTGGCGACGATCAGCACGCTGGTCGCGTTGCCGCGATGCGACACCAGCATGTTGTCTTCGAGTTCGAGATTCGACGTGGCGAGCGGCAAACCGCCGAGCCAGTGTTCGAGCCAACCGAACGGATCGTCGGCGAGTGGCGTGGTCAGGCCGCCGTGCAATGGGCTGTAGATGCGTTGTGCAAGTGCGTCGTGCAGCGTGGGGCTTGCAGCATTGCTCTGCGCGAGTGCCGCGCGGTCAGCGGGCGCCAGCAAACCGAACCGATACGGCATATACAGCGCGGCGATCTGCGACAGATCGAACGGCGGCAACTCCGCCGTCACCGAGCCGAACGCCCCGCTCTTCTGCAACGATGCGCCGAGTTGTTTCGCAGCCGTTTTGGCGTGCGCGTCATCGTTGCTGGTGACCAGGAAAACCGTGCGGTCGCCCAGCGCACTCGCGAGCGTATCGACCGCCTTCTCGGCGACCGGATCCGCTTCCGTGGCAGGCAGCAACGCCAGCAGATTGGTCTGCAGCGGTGAGGGTCCCGCAAAACGCCAACCGCAATACAGCGCCGCGGCGAGCGCGAGCAGCAGCCACGCGGCGCGCATGCCCCACGCCTGTTTCGCGGACCGCTGTTGCAGCACCTGCATTACGGCGCTCCGAGAAGGCTACGCTCAGCCGACGTTGGTTCGCTCACCGCAGCGCTTTTCGCAAAGTCGAGCTTCGTGATGTCGCCGTTCGCGAGCGTGATGCGCAAGCTCTGCAGATAGTCGCCGCCGTTCATTTGCAAACCTTTGATCGACTGCGCAATCTGCGGCTGGTTCGGCGTGAGCTGCATGCGCCACTGCGCGGCGCTGCCTTCGGCCTGCACGTCGAATTGCGAATACAGCGCCGACAGATCGCCGCCTAGCATCGCGCGCATCATCTTCGAAACCTGCGCGACGCCGCGTGTGCCCTGGGCACTGTGAGCGGTCACACGCTGGCCGTTGGCGTCGACTTCGGCGACGCCCGCGTCGGTGATCACGTAGGTGGCTTTGTAAGGCGTGTCGATCTGCCAGATCACACCACGATCGCGGAAGAACAGCAGCGAACCCGTGCTGACGAGCGGCTGCTTCATCGCGGCGAGCGTTTGCGTTTGCGTGAATTGCGCGCGGACGCCCTTGGCCTGGGCAAGGTGGGAGGCGATCTGCGAGACGAGTGCCGGGTTGCCGGCGGACTGCGCGGCTTCAGCCGCAGACGCCACCAGCGGCCATGCTGCCAGGCTCGATACGCTTAGGGTGCCTAGCGTGAGCAACGCTCCCGCTGCCACACCGCGCAAGCTCATCGTCCCCATACGCGCTCCAGCTTTTCGAATACGACGGGCGGCGACACGAACTGCAATTCCTGCGTCGCGGCATCGACCGCGACCTGGATCGTGTAGCCCTTCGTCAATCGCGTACCGGATGCGCAGTCGACAATTTCATAGCCTATTTTAAGTCGGTTTTCGTGTTCGAGCAGTTGCGTGCGCACTTCGAGCGCCTGGCCGTAAGTAGCCGGGCGCACATACTTCAGATGTGCTTCGACGATCGGCCATAGGTAACCCGAAGCCTGCATCTCGCGGTAGTCGTAGTCGAACGTGCGCAGGAGCGCCGCGCGGCCGATCTCGAAGTACTTCAGATAGTGGCCATGCCAGCACACGTTCATCGCGTCGACGTCGTGAAACGGCACTTCGACCATCGCGCTGGCAGTCAACACTTTAGGGGAGCCGCTCATGCGTTCGGGCCTCCGCGATAGTCGTTCAACAGATCGCAGGCGGCGATGCGCGCAGTCAGCGCACGCAGGTCGCTTTCCAGCGCGCGGTCTTCGTCGACGAACGGCGACTGCGCCGTCACGCTATCGATGAACGTTTGC
This sequence comes from Paraburkholderia sp. SECH2, assembly GCF_030464795.1. NCBI lineage: Bacteria > Pseudomonadati > Pseudomonadota > Betaproteobacteria > Burkholderiales > Burkholderiaceae > Paraburkholderia > Paraburkholderia sp. SECH2. The sequence continues at coordinate 333,056 of NZ_JALPRH010000002.1, read as the reverse complement.
AGCGGCGCGGGAACAGGCGTGGCGCTGTCGATCTTCAAGCGCAGGCGCGCGGCTTGCACCGTCGCCAGCGTATGCGCGGCGGCGACCTGCTCGGTCAACTCCAGCACGCGCAAACAGTCGCGCGCAGCGATCGTGCCCATGCTGACCTTGTCCTGATTGTGCGCTTCGGTCGAACGCGAGAACACGCTGGCGGGCATCGTGTTCTTCAACGCTTCGGCCGTCCATGCGGACGACGAAATCTGCACCGCCTTGAAACCGTGATTGATCGCTGCGCGCGCGGGCGCAGCACCCGACAGATTGCGCGGCAAGCCGTTATTGAAATTCACGTCGACCAGCAGCGCGAGCTGCCGGTCCATCAGATCGGCGAGATTGGCGACCGCGACTTTCAGCGAGTCCATCGCGAACGCGATATGGCCGCCGTAGAAGTTGCCGCCGTGCAGCACACGCCCGTTGTCGGGGTCGATCAGCGGGTTGTCGTTCGCACTGTTCAGTTCGTTCTCGACATCGCGGCGCACCCACGACAAGGCATCGCGCGCAACACCGATTACGTGAGGCGCACAGCGAATCGAATAGCGGTCCTGTAGACGATGCCCCGGCGTATCGTCGCGCCCACTCAGATCGTCGCGAATCCACGCCGCGGCTTCGGCCTGGCCTGCATGCGGCTTCACTTCGAACAGCATTGCGTCGAAGTGCGCGGCGCGGCCGTCGAGTGCCACGGTAGAGAGCGCGGTGAGACGTGCGGTGAGGCGCGTCAGATGATCGGCGCGCGCGAACGCGAGACAGGCGAGGCCCGTCATCACCGCGGTGCCGTTCATCAGCGCAAGGCCTTCTTTCGGCGCGAGCGTCAGTGGCTCGTGACCCAGTTCGGCCCAGACTTCGCGCACGTTGCGCAGACTGTCTTCGAACATCACATCGCGTTCGCCGGCGAGCGCGGCGGCTACATACGAGAGCGGCGTCAGGTCACCGCTTGCGCCGACCGAGCCTTCCGACGGAATGCGCGGCAACACGCGATGATTGATCAGATCGGCAAGGCGTTCAAGCAACACGGGGCGCACGCCGGAGAAACCATAGGCCAGCGAGTTGAGTCGCGCGGCGATCACCGCGAGCGTTTGTGCGTCGTCGAGATACTGGCCCATGCCGCAGCCGTGGTAACGCGTCAACTGCAACGGCAACGCTTCGACGAGTTCCATCGGCACGTCGACCACGCACGCGTCGCCATAGCCGGTGTTGACGCCGTACACGGTCGCGCCCGACGCCAGATGCCGGCGCAGAAAATCCGCGCCGCGCTGGATGCGCGCACGCCACGCCGGATCGGCGCTCAACGCAACCGGTGCGCGATGGTGAGCGATCGCAACGACTTCTTCGATCGTCAGCTTGCGGCCGCCGATCGTTACCGCTGCCGCGTTCGCGCGGGTGTTCTCACTTGCGCTAGCGCTCTGCGCCTCGATCAGATCATGTTCGGCCATGTGTGCCTCGCTTGGGGCTGGCCCAGAAATCGAAGAAATTGAACCATTGATAAGGTGCCTTGCGGCAATAGTGTTCGAGGCGCGCCGCGTACCGCTGCGCCCACGCGGCAAGATGCTGCGCGCGTTCGCGGCGCGGCAACTCGATGCGCTCGGCGAACGGTTCGAAATACAAACGATAACCGTCGCGCTCTTTCAGGCAGAAGAACAGATAGACAGGGCAGCCCAACGCATGTGCGAGCACGTAGGGGCCTTGCGCGAACGGCGCAGTCGAGCCGAGAAATTGCGCTTCGGTCGTGCGACCCGCTTCGTGGGCCGGCACGCGGTCGCCGACGATCACCAGCAGCTCGCCCGCATCGACGCGCTCCTGCATCATCATCGCAGTCTCGGGACCGAAGTCGCTGACTTCGAGCAGATGCCGCGCGAACTGGCTATTCGCCGACGCCAGCACGCTATTGAAACGCCGCGCGTGTTCGGTGTAGACCACGGCGGTGACTTTCGCGTAGGCGCCCTGCGCGGCGAGCGCGCGGGTCATTTCCAGATTGCCGAGATGTGCGCCGATCACGAGCGCGCCTTTGCCGCTCGCCACCAAGGCTTCGAATGCCGATGGGTCTTCGAATTTGACGTCGGCGTTGTTGACACGACCGGACCACGCCGCGAGCTTATCGAAACCCGATTGCGCGAACGCCAGCATGTGGCGATAGGCGGACAGCCAACCCGGGCGCGGCGTATCGCCGTGCGGTGCGGCCGCACCGAGACGCGTGAAGTAGTTGCTCGACGCCTCGCGTGCGGCACGACCCGTCAGCAGAAAATACGCGACGATCGGATGCAGCCAGAGCGCGGTGAAACGGCGGCCGAATAACTTGCAACTGAGGGCGAGCAAGGACATGCCCAGATGGCTGCCGCGTTCGGCGATTCGCCACCAGTCCTGGGGGCTTTGTTCGTTTTGTTCAGCGTGCTGGCCGGGTTCGTTCTGATCGCCCTGCTTGACCGCCTCACTTGCAATAGCCGAACGGCGTGGCATCACTTTGTGCGCGAGCAGCATCGGCAGACGCCACAGCATGCCGAACACGAGGCGCGTGTGGCTGCGGCTGATGCGCACGTTGTCCCACAGCACGTCGAAATGCGAGACGCCGTCGCTTGCATAGATGACGCGCGTCGGAATCGAACGGAACGCGGCGCGCCGCCAGTGCAGACGCACGAGAATTTCGATGTCGAAGTCCATGCGCGTCGGCAGTTGCACGCTGTCGATCAGCTCGCAAGCAAGCGCAAGCGGATACAGACGGAAGCCGCACATCGAATCGCGGATCGTCAGCGAGAGCGTTTCGATCCACACCCACACGTGTGTCAGATAACGGCCGTAGAGGCGCGATTTCGGCACGCTCTCGTCGTAGACCGGGCGGCCGAGGATCACCGCGCCCGGTTCGGCAAGCGCCGCGTCGATGAAACGTGGCACGTCCGTCGCGTCGTGCTGGCCGTCGGCATCGATCTGCAGAGCGTGCGTGTACTCCGCGGTGCGTGCGGCACGTAGTCCCGCCATCACCGCCGCGCCTTTGCCGCCGTTGACCGGCAAACGTAGGAGCGTAAGCTGCTCCGCGTACTGTTGCGCGAGCGAAGCGAGCACCAACTGGGTCGCTTCATCGCTGCCGTCGTCGACGACAAAGATCGGCAAGCCGTGCACCGCGAGATGGGCAACGGTCGCGCCGATCGCGTCCTTGTGGTTATAAATCGGAATGACGATGCAAGGAGCGAAGCGCATCATGCGGGCTCCCGATACACGATCACACCGGACGCGCATTCACGCCCGCTCAGCCGGTACGCGAACTGCACGCGGCCACGCGCGGCGTCGTGTGCGAGCGTGAGATTCAGCACCGCGCCCGGTGGCACCGGCGCCATGAACTTGAGGCGATCGACCGATGCCAGTGCTCGCACGGCGGGCACGTGTTCAGCGGCCAGATGCATGGCCCAGTGCACCTGGACAACGCCCGGCAGGATCGGCAGACCGGGGAAGTGGCCGGCGAAATGCACGAGCGTCGGCGGCACGCGCAGTTCGTAGTGCAACGTGTCGGCGCTGCGGGCTTCGGCGAGCACTTCCACGCCATCCGCGCGCGGTTCGAATGCCGCCGCGACAGCGGCCACCGGCAGCTTGCCGCGCGCGTCGAACGGCAACGTGAGGCGGAAACGCCAATGACGCGGCAGCACCACCACATCGAAATAGGCAGCGAGATGTCGGCGCAGGGTGCGCGCGAGTTGCACGCGGCCATCGCCGCGCAATGCCTCGCAGCCGGCTTCCGTCAGCGCCACGACGGCGCCGACGCGCTCGCGCGAGGCGCCTTCCAGCGGCACGATCGCCGCTTGCGCAACATACGGATGCAGCGCGAGACGCGCTTCGAGCTCCGGCAACGACACGCGCTTGCCATCCAGCTTGAGCACGCGATCGAGGCGGCCTTGCAGGCGGAAGCGGCCATCGGCGTCGAACGCGATCTTGTCGTCCGTGCGATGCCAGCCGGTGTGATCCAGATGCGGCGAGCGGACATTCAGCGCGCCGTCTTCGTCGCGGCGCACTTCAATGCCGACGACCGGCTGCCAGGCATCGGTATGATCCTGACGACGCCACGCGATGCCACCGGTTTCCGTACTGCCGTAGATTTCGAGCGGCGCAGCGCCATAAGCGGCGGCGTATTCCTGTGCGGCTTCCAGGGCGAGCGGGCCGCCTGAAGAAAAGAACGCGCGCGGCGCCGGCGTCAACGCGGCGAAGCCGGGCAGCGCAGGCCAACGCGACAATTGCGCGGGCGTCGAGACAACCACCGTCGCGCCGCATTGCTCGATCTGCGCTTGCAGATGCAAAGGCTCGATGCTGATGGTGCGGTCAAACGCGCGGCCCGCTGCAAGCGGCCATAACACGCGAAACAACAAACCGTAGATGTGATGATGCGGCACGCTCGCGAGCATCGTCGCATCGCCGACCAAAGCGCCCCACTGCTTTTCGAGCGTGTGCACTTCGGCATTGAATTGCGCGAGGGTCTTGCGGATCGGTTTGGGGGCGCCGCTGCTGCCGGAAGTGTAGAGCGTCAACGGAGCTTGCGGATCGATCGTGTGCGAAGCATCAGCGTCTGCGTCTCCCACGCCAAGTGGCAGGTCGGCGTCGGTCAGCACGGCGTCGTACACATCGGCCAGATCGGCGAGATAGCCCGGCGTCGCGTTGGCCGGAATCACCGGCTCCTTGCCGCACGCGAACAGCGCAAACAGCGCGCAGGCGAAATCGAACGGATCATCGATACACAACGCATAGCGGCGCGCGTCTTGCGTTTGCATCAGCGTGACCAGCGTCGACACACGAGCGCGAAACGCTGTGCGGTCGAGCACCGTCGCGCCGTCGCGGCATACCGGCGCATTCACGACGGCGGCCCCATGGCCCGCCGACAACAGGTCGTGCAACGCGATCATGCCGCCTCCGAACGCGCGGCTCGCGGCAGCACCACCAGATAACGCCAGATGACCTCGGCTACCAGCAGCACGCCGATCAACCCATAAGCGATCGCGCCGTTATAGAGCGACCAGTTTGCGCGGCTCCAATAGAGCGCCGTATAAGCGGAGAACGCGCCGTTCAGCGCGAAGAAAACGCACCACACCTGGGTCACGCGCCACGTATGGCGCACGGCGCCCGGCGGCAGATCCGGATTGCCCAGCCGCGCGAATTTTTCGATCATCGACGGCCCGCGCACGAGCGTCGCACCGAACGCGATCAGCAGACCCAGATTGACGAGCGAAGGATAGAGGCGCAGCAGCAGTTCGCTGTTGGTGAACACGATGGCCGCCGAGGCGCAGCTCAGCAAGCCGACCACGGTCCAGTCGATCGTGGAGAGCCGGCGCAGCGAGGTCGCGACTGGACCGCTGCCGGCCCAGCGTTGCAGCCACAGAATCGCAAACAGCATGCAGCCGACATAGCGCGGCGTGTCCCAGCGCCAGGCACACAGAATCAACGCGGGATACGCGAGTTTCAACAGAACCTGCACCACCGTTTTGGCCCAGTGGCGCTCAGTGCCGGGCGAAGCCTCGGCGGGCCGGCTCGCCGCCGCTTGCATTCGCGAGCGCACGGATGGCATCAGCCTTGTGCCGCCAGCAGCGATTCGACCGCACCGATCACATCGCCGACCGTGCGCACCGACTTGAATTCTTCCGGCTTGATGCGGCGGCCGGTCATTTCCTGCAGTTTGATCGCGAGGTCGACGGCGTCGATACTGTCGAGATCGAGGTCCTCGAAGAGATGCGCGTCTGGCGTCACGCGCTCCGGCTCGATCGCGAAGTTCTCTTTGAAGATGGCGCGGATGCGCTCAAGAATCTCTGCCTCGTTCACGATTAATCCCCTTTTCTTGTGGTTTCGTTCACAGCATGCGCCGTTTCGCGTTGACTCGCGACCAGCGCGGCCAGCGTGCTGATCGAACGGAAGTGCTCGCGGGTGCGTTCGTCGTTCGCGGCGATGGTCAGCTGGTATTGTTTGCGCAGCACGATGCCGATCTCGAGCGCGTCGATCGAGTCGAGACCGATGCCGTCGGTATCGAACAACGGGGCGTCGTCGTCGATATCGGCCGGACTCAGGTCTTCCAGATCGAGGGCTTCGATCAGAAGCTGTTTAATTTCCAGTTTTAAAGAATCCATAATCGAACAGGTGCTGAGTAATGTGAGCTTCGATGGCGCTGGTCACGCTGCGCGCCGCGAGAGACGGTGAAGTGTCGTGGTCGGCGAGTTGCTCGACGCCAAGCGGCTCGAGCACGTTCACACGGATCCTGAAAGCGCGCGCCGGCACGTCATACCAGCGCATCTGCTTGGTGAACGCCGGCGGATCGCAGTCCATCAGCACCGGCACGATCGGCGCGCCGACCTTTAATGCCATGTGCGCGAACCCGCGTGAAAACGCGTGCAGCCGGTTCGGCGCGGGGCTGCGCGTGCCCTCGGGAAAAATAATCATCGTGTAGCCCGCTGCCAGCTGTCGCGCGCCGGCTTCGACGAGTTCCGACGGATCCGCGTTGCTCACATATTCCGCCGAGCGCACGATCCCCCAGAAACACGGGTTGCCCCAGTGCGCGTTTTTCACCACGCAACAGGCGCGCGGCGTGAGCGACAACAACACCATCACGTCCAGGTAGGTCGGGTGATTGGCGACCACGATCGCCGGGCCGCCGGCGCGCAATGCCTGCCCACCCGATACCTCGAGCTCCATCACGCCGATGCGCTGCAACACCGCGACCAGCGCGCGGAAAAACCAGTGAATCACGGTCGTCACCACGCGCTGACGCGACGCCCGGTGCGGCCACAGCCACGCGAGCGGAAACACCAGCACCGAAAACAGCACGCCGCAGATGCCGAACACCACGAAGGCCATGCCTGTCGCGCAGAACCGCCAAACGTAATCAAGCCGCGCGTTCATGCCACCTCCAATGCCAGGCCGCGCCGGCGCCTTGCCAGACGGCGGGCCTACCCGTTTCCAGACAGTGCTGCAGCGCCTGACTCTGGGTCGTGAAACGTTCTTCCGTGCTTGCCTCCTGCGCGGCCACGGCTGCCTCGTCACCCGCGCCGGACAACGTGCAGACCAGTTGCCCCGTCGCCGCTTCGCCGTTCAGCAGGATCGCGATCGCGCCGCCCTGCACTTCGTCTTCGATCGTGCCGTACGCCTGATCGGCCGGTTCGTCAGCGTACACCAGCAATACTGGTGCCCCGGGCTGCGTTGCATATTGCGCGTACGCTTCCAGCAGCGCGTAGCCGAGCGTCTCGGCGCCGGCCGAGATCGCGCTGGCAGCGGAACGATCGCCGCGCGCGATGCCGAACACGCCGGTCATGGCGTTCAGCACCGAGAGGCTGAAAGCGGTCGGCGAGACCGGATCTCCCGCGCTGATGGCACGCAGGATGTCCGTGGTGCGCCGCAATTCGCCGTGACGTGAAGCGAACACGACCCGGACCTCATCTTGCGCCACACAGTCGTGCGCTACCTTCAGGGCGACTCTGGACAGCGTGCTCAGGCGACGCCGCACGATCGGCTCGATGAAGCCGATGTCGGGTGCGGCAGATGCGGCAGCAGGCCAGCTAGACCAGCGAGCGACCGGAATGGTCCAGTGCAGATCGGGCATATCGGTGTTCGCGCGTAGAAGCGAGGAGAGGCTGAGGGCGCCTGACGGAATACGCAGCCGTCACAGCGTATGCGCGCCGCGCGGAACGACAATCTCCAGCCGGGGTCAATCCAATCTTCTTATATAGGGTTCAGCGTTTTAACGGCACGTGGCCCCGATTATTTAGGCGCCTTCGCCAATTAGTCTGATGGATTGACTCAGGCTCCCTGTGGTCGCCGGAATCATACTGAATATTGTGGATTAAATCAGCCACAAAAGACGTATCTATCTGTATCCGTATCGCAGGTGCGACGGATGCCTGGACAACGTCAAAATATAGGCCTGGCGGCCCTTGCGCGATCGTGAGCAGTCTGCAAAGCCGCCTTGCGGCGAGCTCCGCGGGCCAGATGGGCGCTGCTACGTCAGCAAATAGACGCGAATACTTTCATTTAACTTTCTAAACAAGTGTTTCGTTTCGGAACATTTCAACGCTTTGGGGCCGGCCTGCTGAGTGAAATGCCGTGCATTTTTCGATTCTCGTGCGCGACTTACGGAGGCTTACCGTAACGTCGTTTTTGCCATATCGCGGTGGCGCTACCCACTTCCGGTCAAAGACACGCTCGCGCCGGCAGCAAAGCAAAACGGCCTGGCAGAATGACCTGCCGGGCCGTTTTTGTTGCGCCGCAGCGCATACTGTTCGCCGTGCCGGTGCAGTGCTTACAGTGCTTTTTGCGCTTACTGCACGACTTTCGCACCCGGCGCCGAGGCTGGTGCAGCCGCGGGCGCGGCACCCGTCGTCGCGACTTCGTTCGAGACCCCGCCGTTCTTGTCGACGGGAAGCTTCACGGTATGGACGACGCCGTTGCCGAGCGGGAAGTCCGCCAGCGCGCTGCGCGCCAGATACGGCATGGCTCTCACCAGCGACGATTCTTCGTCCGAGTTGCGCGCCGTCACGTTATAGACCTCTTTGCCGCTGGCTCGCTCGGTGATCCGCACGCCGAGCAGGTGCGTGAAGATCGGGTAACTCTGGTTCACATAGGCGGTCGGAAACGCACCCCACGGTCCCCACGGATCGAACGGCCGGCCCCAGTACGGCGCCGGCCAGGGGTTGTAATACACCGGCTGCGCAACCGTCACCATGTCCGAGCGAATCCCGTACGAGAGCCCGACCAGATAACGCGCCTGGGACGTGTCGACCTGACGGAACGCATGCGTGGCGAGTTCGTTGCCGACAAGGCGCTCGTAGGTGGTGAGTTCAAGATTGTTCTGCTGATCGCCCGCCCGTGTGAACGCATAGGTACGGCTGGCGTCGTTGCCGCTCCAGTCGGAGAACGCCGTGACCTGCGAGGTCACGTAACTCGTGCAGCCCGACAGCAGCACCGTCAGCGTGGCCAGCAGCAGTGTGGCGCGGCGGGTCCATCGATTAATGTTCATGGTCTACCTCTTAAGGCCTTTAGTTTGCTTCTGGATTGTTAGCGTTGCGCCTGTCGCCACTCGATTTCAACGACGCGCTGGCCTTTTTTATTCCACGCGCGCGCCGATAATACGCTGACCAGGCGAATCGGCAAAAAGTTCGAGCCGCACAATCCGCCGAGCCTTTGTACAATGGCTCGACAAGCCCGGCTCGCGCGCCATAAGCACGCTTGACGGCTCGAGTCCCATCACTACAGAACGCCATGGCCGATACCGCAACGCCCAATGTGATCCGCCGCGCCGATTACGCGCCGCCCGCCTTCCTGATCGACACCGTCGCACTCGAGTTCGATCTGATCCCCGAACGCACCGTCGTCAGGAACACGATGCGGGTGTGCCGCAACCCGGACGCGTCCCACGCCGCGAATTTCGAACTGATGGGCGAACAACTCGAGTTCGTCAGCGCCACGATCGACGGCGCCCCATTCGCCCAAGCGCATGCGCACGAACACGGCCTTACGCTCGATAACGTGCCGGATAACTTTGAGCTCACGCTCACCAGCATCTGCAATCCGGCGGAAAACACCACGCTGTCGGGCCTGTATGTGTCGGGCGGCAACTTCTTCACGCAGTGCGAGGCCGAGGGCTTTCGCCGCATCACCTATTTCCTCGACCGCCCCGACGTGATGGCGACCTTCACGGTCACGCTGCGCGCCAGCAAGGCCGACTATCCGGTGCTGCTGTCGAACGGCAATCTGCTCGAAGAAGGCGATCTGCCGGACGGCCGCCATTTCGCCCGCTGGGAAGATCCGTTCCGGAAGCCGAGCTATCTGTTCGCCCTGGTCGCCGGCAAACTGGTCGCGCTCGAGGAACGCGTGAAGAGCGGTTCGGGCAAGGAAAAGCTGTTGCAGGTGTGGGTCGAACCGCACGACCTGGACAAGACCCGTCACGCCATGGATTCGCTGATCAACTCGATCCGCTGGGACGAGTCGCGCTTCGGGCTGGAACTGGATCTGGACCGCTTCATGATCGTCGCGGTGAGCGACTTCAACATGGGCGCGATGGAGAACAAGGGGCTCAACATCTTCAACACGAAGTACGTGCTGGCGAACCCCGAAACGGCAACGGACACCGACTTCGCGAATATCGAGGCGGTGGTCGGCCACGAGTACTTCCACAACTGGACCGGCAACCGCGTGACGTGCCGCGACTGGTTCCAGCTGAGCCTGAAAGAAGGCCTGACGGTGTTCCGCGATCAGGAGTTCTCGGCCGACATGGCGGGCGGCGCGACCGATGAAGCCGCGCGCGCCACCAAACGCATCGAAGACGTGCGCGTACTGCGGCAGATGCAGTTCGCCGAAGACGCGGGTCCGATGGCGCACCCAGTGCGCCCGGAAAGCTACGTCGAGATCAACAACTTCTACACGATGACGGTCTACGAAAAAGGCTCCGAAGTCGTGCGGATGTATCAGACGCTGTTCGGCCGCGACGGTTTCCGCAAAGGCATGGACCTGTACTTCAAGCGTCATGACGGCCAGGCTGTGACCTGCGACGACTTCCGTCACGCGCTCGCCGATGCGAACGGCCGTGATCTCGCGCAATTCGAGCGCTGGTACAGCCAGGCCGGCACGCCGCGCGTGTCCGTGCGCACGCAATACGACGCCGCGCAGCAGCGCTACAGCGTGACGCTCACGCAAGGCTACGGCGATACCGCCCCGGCCGCGCGTGAAACGCAAAAGGGTCCGCTGCTGATTCCGTTCGCGATTGGTTTGATCGGCAAGGACGGCCACGATCTGGCGCTGCAACTGGAAGGCGAAACCAGGGCGTCGGAAGCCACTACTCGCGTGCTGGAATTCACGCAGACTGAACAGACCTTCACGTTCGTCAACGTCGCGCAGGAACCGCTGCCCTCGCTGCTGCGTAATTTCTCGGCGCCGATGATCGTCGAATACGACTACTCGGCCGATCAGCTCGCGTTCCTGCTCGCGCACGACAGCGATCCGTTCAACCGCTGGGAAGCCGGTCAACGGCTCGCCACGCGCGAGCTGCTGACGCTCGCCGGGCGCGCCGCCACGGGCGTGCCGCTGCAACTCGACGACTCGGTGGTCGCGGCGTTCGCTCGCGTGCTGACCGACGAGACGCTCTCGCCCGCTTTCCGCGAACTGGCGTTGATGCTGCCGTCGGAAGCGTATCTGGCTGAACAGATGGCCGAATCGAATCCGGCTGCCGTACATGCCGCGCGGCAGTTTGTGCGCAAGCGCCTCGCGAATGCGCTCAGGAAGGACTGGCTTGCCGTGTACGAAAAGCACCGCACGCCAGGTGCGTATGAAGCGACGCCGGAGGCTTCCGGTCATCGTGCGTTGAAGAATCTTGCGCTGTCGTATCTCGCGGAACTGGACGATCCGGCTGAAGCCGTGCGGCTTGCATCCGCGCAATACGACGCCGCCAACAACATGACCGACCGCTCGGCGGCGCTCTCGGCGTTGCTCAATGCGTCGGCGGCGAACGGCGGCAGCGTTGAGGCGCAGCAGGCCCTGGACGACTTCTACCGGCGCTTCGAAAAGGAACCGCTCGTCATCGACAAGTGGTTCGCCTTGCAAGCCACGCAACGTGGCAGCGCGCAGCGTCCGGTGATCGAGATCGTGCGCAAGCTGATGGCGCATCCTGCGTTCAACCTGAAGAACCCGAACCGCGCGCGTTCGCTGATTTTCAGCTTCTGCGCCGCGAACCCCGCGCAGTTCCATGCCGAAGACGGCTCGGGCTACGCGTTCTGGGCCGAGCAGGTGATCGCGCTCGACGCCATCAATCCGCAAGTGGCCGCGCGCCTCGCCCGCTCGCTGGAATTGTGGCGCCGCTTCACGCCGACACTGCGCGACGGCATGCGCGCGGCGCTGGAGAAAGTGGCGTCGCAGGTGAAGTCGCGCGACGTGCGCGAGATCGTGGAAAAAGCGTTGGCGTGACGATCGTCTGACAGCGCTTTACGCAGCGAAAAGCCGGCACGTGTTGCCGGCTTTTTTTCGTCCTCAATTGCGCGATGAGGCGATGTGCGGACGTCAACGTTAGCCGTCTGGACGACTATTCGTATCGGCTCGACGGGGTGAAAGTAAACGCATTCATTTAACGGTTTACGTTTAACGCGATGCGTTATATCATCCCATGATCACGACATTCGGCGACAAGGCTACGGCGGCAATCTTTCAGGGCAAGTTCGTGCATTCACTGCCGCTTCATATGCAGGCGCTCGCACGCCGCAAGCTGCTCATGATCGACGCCGCCAGGTCCATCCGCAACCTGCACGCGCCGCCGGGCAATCGGCTCGAATCCTTGCAAGGCCAGCGCAGCGGGCAGTGGAGTATTCGCATTAACGCACAGTGGCGCATCTGTTTTCACTTTGTCGACGGGGAGGCGCTGAATGTCGAAATTGTCGACTATCACTGATTATTGGGAGACCGGCATGGTCATCAAACGCTCCGATCTGGGCAGCATCGATTTCTCCGACATCAGCACCGGCGAAAGTATCCCGGAAATCCACCCCGGCGAGATTCTGCGGTGCGAGTTCCTCGAGCCGCTCGGCATGTCCGTCAACGCGCTCGCCCTTGCGCTGCGCGTACCGGCGCCGCGCATCAACGACATCGTGCGCGGCAAACGCGCCATCTCGGCTGACACCGCGCTGCGGCTCGAGCGCTACTTCGGCGCGAGTGCGCAATTCTGGCTGAATCTGCAGATCGCCTACGACCTGCGGGTCGCCACCGCGGCGGCCGGCGAGCAGATCGAACGCGAGATCGAGCCGATGCCCAAGGCGAACCGGCCCAAAATGCCGAAGGTCCCCGCCGAACACGCCCGTGCCGCGGCGCTTGCCACCCATGTGGCCGGCCATGTCACGGCCATCAAGGCTCGCCGAAAAGCCTGAATTTCGCGCGCCTTTACAGCCCCTGGCAAGACGGGCGCACGCCCTTGTATCTCAAAAGCACGGAATCGACACAGCGAGCGGTTAAAATCGAGACATTCCCTAAGCCTTCCCGGAGTACAGCAATGGCTTTGCAACGTCGTACCACTCTCACGAAGTACCTGATCGAGCAGCAGCGCGAAACCAACAACCTGCCGGCCGACCTGCGCCTTTTGATCGAAGTCGTCGCGCGCGCGTGCAAGGCGATCAGCTACCACGTCAGCAAGGGCGCGCTGGGCGATGCGCTCGGCACGGCGGGCAGCGAGAACGTTCAGGGCGAAGTGCAGAAGAAGCTCGACATCCTGTCGAACGAAATCCTGCTCGAAGCGAATGAATGGGGCGGTAACCTCGCGGGCATGGCGTCCGAGGAAATGGAGCAATTCTTCCCGATCCCCGCCAACTACCCGAAGGGCGAATACCTGCTGGTGTTCGATCCGCTCGACGGCTCGTCGAACATCGACGTCAATGTGTCGATCGGCACGATCTTCTCGGTGCTGCGCTGCCCGGACGGCCAGCAGCCCACCGAACAGTCGTTCCTGCAACCCGGCACGCAGCAGGTTGCGGCAGGTTATGCGGTGTACGGCCCGCAAACCGTGCTGGTGCTGACCACCGGCAACGGTGTGAACTGCTTCACGCTCGACCGCGAACTGGGTTCGTGGGTGCTCACGCAAAGCGATATGCGCATTCCGGTCGAAACGCGCGAATATGCGATCAACGCGTCGAACGAGCGTCATTGGTATCCGCCGGTTGAGAAATACATCGGCGAGTTGAAAGACGGCAAGGACGGTTCGCGCCAGAGCGACTTCAACATGCGCTGGATCGCGTCGATGGTGGCCGACGTGCACCGTATCCTGAACCGCGGCGGCATCTTCATGTACCCGGCCGACAAGCGCACACCGGACAAGCCGGGCAAGCTGCGCCTGATGTACGAAGCGAACCCGATGGCGTTCATCGTCGAGCAGGCCGGGGGCGCCGCGACCAATGGCGAGAAGCGGATTCTGGATATACAGCCGAAAAGCCTGCACGAGCGTGTCGCCGTGTTCCTCGGCTCGAAGAACGAAGTCGACCGCGTCACGCGCTACCATCTCGAAGCAAAAAAGTGACCGCGGGGGCTTGCCAAGTTCCTGAAGAAGTCCCTATAATCTCGTTTCTCCTGATGCCGGAATAGCTCAGACGGTAGAGCAGCGCATTCGTAATGCGAAGGTCGGGGGTTCGATTCCTCTTTCCGGCACCACAAGATTCAAGCAAAAAGCCCAGTCCTTGCGACTGGGCTTTTTGCTTTTCTGTTGTCAGTTTTCAACGCGGTTTTCGCTGCAACCGGCGCCACAACGACCAAAGATAGCGCCCCTTCAGCCGCCAAAATCCAGTCGATCGCTTCGCGCGGTCACGCCGAGATTGCGAACGATCATGGCGTCTTCAACGATCACGTTCTCAGCCGGCTTCATGCCATAGGCCAACACCGCTTCCTGCGGCGCTGACGAGAACCACGAGATCCGGCCGGCGCACTCGATACCGACCTGACGTCCTTTCCAATAGACAGCGTTTTCCATGGCGAACTCTCTGAAGGGCGAAGACTGCCATCTTCCGCGCCGGTGTCGGCGCTTCCGTTATCCACCGCACCCTGTGCCGCAGATAGCCGCTTCAATGATAGTCGGCGGCACGATCGAGGCGAACGACAAACCAACGGCAGTTGCAGACACCACCCGGGGAGAGCCGCACGGCAGCGTATCCGACGCAACGATTCGCAGCCTGAAGCTGCAGTACCACGCGAGGTCTATCGGACTTCGCGCTTCTCCCGTAGGAAATCGATCAGCGCGCGCAGCTTGAACGGCATCTGCGCACGGCTCGCGGTGTACAGAAAAAACCCCGGAAAGCTCGGACACCACGCCTCCAGCACGCGGACCAGGCGGCCGTCTTCGAGTTGCTCCTTCACGTAGTCGTCGATCACGTGGAGGAGACCTACGCCCTGCTCCGCTGCCCGCACCATTGTGTGCAGATCGTTGGTGACAAGACTCCCGCGCGTCTCGACTTCGAACACGCGCGACGGATCGTCAGGCTGCGCGAACTCCCATCGATAGATGCCGCCGCTAGTCGAGAAGCGATAGCGCAGGCAATCGTGAGCAGCGAGATCGGCTGGCGTCGCCGGCGCTGGGTAGCGCTCGAAGTAGGCAGGTGAGCCGGCTACGACAATGCGGATGTCGCCGCCCAAAGGCACCGCCACCATGTCCTGCGCGACCCGTTCGCCGAGCCGGATGCCTGCGTCGAAACCTTCACCGACTACGTCAGCGAAACCGTCGTCGAGTGTCAGATCGAGCCGGATCTGCGGATAGCGGCGCGTGAACTCGGCCAGATGCGGCAGCACCAGCAACTCGCTCGCGACCCTCGGCAAATTGATACGCAGCGTGCCGGCAGGTTGGTCGCGGGTTTCGTCGAGCGCCTCGAAGGCCGCCTCCAGTTCGCCCAGCGCAGGCAGCACACGCGCGAGAAACTGCGCGCCAGCTTCCGTCAGGGCGACACGCCGGGTGGTCCGGTTGAAGAGGCGCACATTCAACTGAGTCTCGAGCGAACGAATGCTTTGCGACAACGCCGAGGCCGTCACGCCGGTTTCCGCAGCGGCGTGCGTGAAGCTGCCGTGGCGCGCCACGCTCGCGAACGCCATCAACGCCGGCAACTGGGCTGGGTCCATCGTGATCTCCATTATTAAGTCAGACTTCACAATCCTTGCAGACAGACGGCATTTTTCCAAGCAAAGAATCGGCGCACGATGGCGCCATCGATTCAACACTTTCCGCCTGACCGCTCAGGGAGACTGACATGACGATGGATCGCTACACCCTGCTCGGCCGCTCGGGCCTTCGCGTGAGCCCGATCGCACTCGGCACGATGACCTTCGGCACCGAATGGGGCTGGGGCGCCGACGAACAAGCGGCGCAACGCCTGTTCGATCTATACGTGGATGCCGGTGGCAATTTCATCGACACCGCGGACATGTACACCGAAGGCACCAGCGAGAAATGGCTCGGCAAATTCGTCGCGGCGCGCGGTCTGCGCGACCGGCTCGTGATCGCCACCAAGTACGGCTACAACGCCGAGACCGGCAATCCGAACGCGGGCGGCAACCATCGCAAGAATCTGCTGCGTGCACTCGACGGCTCGCTCAAACGCCTCGGCACCGACTACATCGACCTGTATTACCTGCACACATGGGACCGCGTCACCCCGGTGGACGAAGTCATGCGCGCGATGGACGACGCCGTGCGCGCGGGAAAGATCCGCTACGTCGGCCTGTCGGATACGCCCGCGTGGTTTGCCGGACGGGCGCAGACGCTGGCCGACTGGCGCGGCTTCGAACCGGTCGCGGCGATGCAGCTCGAATACTCGATGATCGAGCGCAACGCCGAAAATGAATTCGCTGATCTCGCCGCAAATCTGGGCATGGGGCTCGTGCCGTGGAGTCCGCTGGGTATGGGTATGTTGTCGGGCAAATACCGTCCGTCGCAAGGCGGAGCGGCGAGCGCTGTTTCCGGCGACGGGCGCCTAGCGGGCATGGCCAGCGCGCCACCGCCGGGATTCGACAAGCTGACTGAGCGCAACTTCCGCATCGTCGCGGAACTGGAGGCCGTCGCGAACTTCGCGGGGCGACCGATGGCGCAAGTTGCGTTGAACTGGCTGCACCAGAAGCGCGGCGTGTCGAGCATCATTGTTGGCGCGACCCGACCGGAGCAGTTGCAGGAGTCGCTCGGCTCGCTCGATTTCACGCTCGCGCCGGAATTGGTCGCACGACTCAACGCCATCTCGGCACCTGCCCGTCCATTCCCGTACTACATGTTTGCTGATGGTCATCAGGCGCGGATTCATGGCCAGGTCGAAGTCGCCGACAAACCTGCGGCCTACTCCGCACCCGTCACGATTCCAGCGTCAAACGCGTAAAAATTGTCCACCTCGAGCGCCACGCTTCGTCTGGAGCGTGGCGCTTTTCTATTTGCAAAAAATAGTCAGAAAAGTATTCCCATTCGTCAACGAATTCGCGCAATCGTTCGTTTACAAACAATTAGGGGGCTGAATGACCGTGTTGAACCAATCGGTAATAAACGAACGTTCGGACTACCGCGGAGAAAATCCTTCCGATGCGGCAGCGCACAAAAATCGCCGTGGTTTGTTCATATCAACGGATTTGAACACGCGATGCTGTGACGCAACAGAGATAATGCGCGGAAGGCGCGTGGGGCAAGGCTGAGAGGGGAACGGAAGAGATATCGGACTGTTTTTGATTGGCCGCGGCAAATTCAGTTCTGCGCAGTCAACCGGCAAATTCTATTCAAACATTCCGTTCCAATGTAAGGCTGTACCGTTAAAGCAACACACATCATGTGAGCCGCATCAGACGCTGGTGCAAAACGGGGACCGAGGCAGATAATCGGTTTGTAAAGGAGAGAGATCATGGATGCCAAACCACCGAAGATTCCGACCCCGGATAAAGTTTTTAGTCCGGATCCGGAACCCGCTGGCGTCGAGTTTCTGAGTGCCGAACTGCCTGAGCATGTTCGCGCATTTTTCGACGAACAACGTAAGTCGTGCGACTCGAAGTAATTGTGCAGTGGCGCGATGCAGCAACAGCGTCCGCGCGTCCGGCGCGCGGCGAACGTTGCTACGCGCCCCTACGATTGTCGTTTGCCGCTTTCGGGGTGCGGGTTACGCCTGCTTGATTGCGACGCCTGGCTAATCTGGCCCGGCGCAAGTGATAGCACTCGTCCCTCACTAGTCTCTGCTAGGCGCCTTTAAATATCCCCTCAGTTTGCTTTTCGGTTGTTCAGCGCGCCCGCTTGATCCGCGTATCGTCTATTCTTCTGGTTTTTCTTCCGCGGCCACTGGCCACTCCCGCCTTCCATGAATCGCTCGTATCGCTTTGGAGCGTCATGCGCGCTCGCGTTGTTCGCCGCGCTTGCGCTCGCGCCCGCCCCAGCCGTCGCGGATGGCGACGACACCGCTCTCACCAATCTGATCGCACTGGCTTCGCAGCGTCTCGCGCTCGCAGAGCCCGTCGCGCGCTGGAAGTGGGCCAACCACCAGGCGATTACGGATACGCCGCGCGAGAATGCGTTGCTCGCCGACGTCGAAAAGCGCGCCGTTGCAGCGAACGTCGATCCAGCGTTTGCGCGCGCCTTCTTCCAGGATCAGATCGACGCCAGCAAGGATGTGCAAAACGCGCTGTTTGATACCTGGCGCAGCACGCGGCCGCCCGAAGGCCCTGCGCCCGACCTCGCTAGCAGCACGAGGCCGCAGTTGGACCGGCTGACGCAATCGCTCGTGGCTGGACTCGCACGCGTGCAACCGCTGCGCACGGCGCAGGATTGTCCGTCGCGCGTGGCTCAATCGCTTGCTAACTGGAAATCGTTGACGCGCTACGACTCGACCCATTCGAGCGCGTTGACGCGCGCTCTCGGCCACGTGTGCGAAGCGGGTGGAGTCGGTGCGACGGGCTGATCGCTTGGGGCGGTCGAACGGTGTCTGAAACACCGATCGGTCAGCCGCTCTCAGGTGTGGATTGAACCCGCCCTGTGGAGCGGGTTATTGCTCAAACCCGAGTTAAGCCAGACTCGGCACAGGCGTGCCGCTGGAAACGCTCAGGGGCATCACGCGCAAGCCGCGCGCCAGATGGCTTTGCAGAAGACGATAGGTCGACAGTTCGAACGCTCCGCCCGCGCTCGACGCATACAGTTCCGCCGCTTGGGCGAGCGAGGGCGCATGCCCAAGGTAACGCCACCGGTCGACAACATGAAAAGCGCGCGCGTGCGACACGTCTTCACGCTCCTCAAATACGATCGGACCTTCGAACGGCCAGGGTGCATCCACCGGATCGCTCTTCAAGACACGTGGCACCCGGTTATGGCCCGGACGCAGCGTTGCGATCCATTGCGCCTCTGCAAGCATGGCACCCAGTTCGCCACCGGTCGCGCGCCACTCGACACGCCGAACCTGTTGCGCAAGCCTCACATCCTTCGACGAACGCCGTTCACCCGTTAAGTGCGAGCGCAGCCGCTGACGCACACGCACGCTTCGCCCGACATAGAGCGGCAGATCGTCTTCTCCATAGAACGCATAGACACCGCATCCGGCCGGCGCCGTGTCGAGCAGATCCTCGGTGATATCGCCGGCAAGCCGGTAGCGCCGCGTAGTGCGCTCGATCTGCGCCTGCAAGACGTCCGGAGGTACAAGACCGCCATGCAGACGTTGCCAGAACTGCCAGATCAGATCGGCGTCGGCGAGTGCACGGTGACGATCGGACGGGACGAGACCATGACGCTCCACCAATGCATCGAGCCCATGGCGCTTTTCCGCCGGAAACAACGCGCGCGACAGGCGCACGGTGCACAACACATCCGGATCAAACGCGAGTCCGGCCCGGCGAAACTCCCCACGCAGAAAACCACGATCGAAACTGGCGTTGTGCGCGACGAACAGTTTGCCGTTCAGGCGCTCGAACAATGCCGGCGCGATAACGTCGAAAGTAGGCGCGCCTCGCACCATCGCATTCGTGATGCCGGTGAGCTGCTGAATGAAGGAAGGAATCGGTTGCTGCGGGTCGACCAGGCTGCTCCAACGCGACACACCGGCCGGTCCTATTTCAACCACGCCGACTTCGGTGATGCGATGCTCACTGGTCGAGCCGCCGGTGGTTTCAAGGTCGACGAAGACGATCGGCACATCTAGGGCCGGTTGCGGCAGAAACTGTTCAGACATGGAAAAGGATACTTTGGACGCGTGGCTTTGCGGCAAGTATGCACCAGTTAGCCGCTGCGCACCCAGCCAGTATTGCTTTGCCCTTGTCGTCGTGCGGCGCAAAGACTGCATTCCTGCACGACCTGCGATTCCCTCATAAAGCCGTTATTTATTATATTTTTATGCTGGCGATTTTAGATTCCAGGGCGAAATTTTACGCCCCTAATCTTCCCCAGATTAATTCGAACCAGGTAGTTAATCGCGCATGCCGCGATGATAATAACCAATGCCCATAAAAAAAGCCTCCGCGTCTTGCGAAGGCTTTCCGGCGATCAGGCTGCCCGGCGACATACCCAGAGCAGCGCGGTGCGACTTACAGCGGTTGAATGTTCGCCGCTTGCTTGCCCTTCGGGCCTGCCTTGACCTCAAAGGAGACGCGCTGGCTTTCCTTCAACGACTTGAAGCCTTCAGTGCGGATCTCCGAAAAGTGCGCGAACAGGTCTTCGCCACCCGAATCCGATGTAATGAAGCCAAAGCCCTTAGCATCGTTGAACCATTTAACAATACCAGTTTCCATATTCCAGCTTCCCTCGAGGATTTATCAAAATCGGGGCATTGCCCTCAAACTGCATTTCCTGGCCATTTCATCCGCGATCGGGCATTTGTGAAGCCCTCAGCACTTCCATATCTGGCAATTGAAATTCAGCTTTGCTGTTATACGAGGAACGAAGAATCAACGTCAAGCGAATTTTGCATATTCACTTAGCACGCCGCGCGATAAGTCAATGCCAAATGAATCAGAGGAATTCCGACAGCATATTCAGCAAAAACCGGATAACTTTTCACGTCAATATTACTCGCTCGATATCACCCATCAGCGATATCGGAAAAAATTTCGGCATGCCCACGCGAATATGTAACAAAGGATGTTTTCAGTAAGTGTTTGTCCGAGTTGTTGCGCCGCACTCATGCCAGCATGATGGAAATCAGTACCGAGAAGTAATGCGCGTCAGGAGATTGCCATGCTGTTCAATGAATTCCGTCGCCTCATCGCCTGGTTCACCCAATCGCACAGAAGGACAGTTCCCGCGCAATCCGAGCCGGCCGCCCCGTCACCCTCGGCCTTCGAAGTCGATCCCATGTGGCATGGGGACCACTGGCAAAACCTGCTCTCGTCCCCCATGGATGCGCGTCGCTACGTGATGGAAGACTGGAGTGTCTCGGTGGCAACCGACTGGAGTGATGTGGACGGTGCCGCGCCGGCGCACTGACTAACGCCGTCGAACCCACAATCGGTAGGCAAAAAAAAGCGCGACTGGGAAGTCGCGCCGACAAAGGTTTGGAGATCTTTTTCGTCAACGAAAAAGTCTGCTTCGGAAAGCAGAGATTTCAGTATAACGGCTTAGTCGAAATCGATTATTCGCATAATCGACAACCATCTATTGCTATAGCGACAACAATCCTTTTTTACGATTTATTGCGTTGTTTTTTTGCATCGATTGCTGTAGCAAATGCGCAACGCGATTCAGTTGACTCCCCTCTCCCACACCCCTCAATAACGCTGCAAGCCTTTATCGGCAAGGCTTAAACGGTATTCGCATATCGTTTCATATCCAGTAATACTTTATTGCGAAAATCGGAACATCCGCTTTGCAAGCGTCTCTCTACACTCTGCGTAACCGGAAACCGGCGCGCGTGCTGTACAGCGCGCTTCTCATGCGGATTTCGCCTCTCGCAGCGCCCGCGTGATGGTCTCCTTAAGCCTGGGTTCAACGCCCACTCTAGCTCTCGGAGTTACAAGATGAAAAAGACTCTCATGGTCGCGGCCCTCACGGGCGTTTTTGCAACGGCAGCGCATGCCCAGAGCAGCGTCACGCTGTATGGCTTGATCGACGCCGGCATCACCTATACCAATAACCAGCACGGCCACAGCAACTGGCAAGAAACGAGCGGCTCGGTGAACGGCAGCCGTTGGGGCTTGCGTGGTTCTGAAGACCTCGGTGGCGGTCTCAAGGCCATCTTCACGTTGGAAAACGGCTTCGGCATCAATGACGGCACGCTGAAACAAGGTGGCCGCGAATTTGGTCGTCAAGCGTTCGTCGGTCTGACGAGCGACCAGTTCGGCGCCGTGACCCTCGGCCGTCAATACGACAGCATGGTCGACTACGTGGGCCCGCTGGCACTGACCGGCACGCAATACGGCGGCACGCAGTTCGCGCATCCGTTCGATAACGACAACCTGAACAACTCGTTCCGCGTCAACAACTCGGTCAAGTACCAGAGCGTGAACTACGGCGGCTTCAAGTTCGGCGGCATGTACGGTTTCTCGAACCAGGCTGACGGCTTCGCCAACAACCGTGCTTACAGCGCGGGCGCATCGTATAACTGGGGCGGCCTGAACCTCGCTGCTGCTTACCTGCAACTGAACAGCAACGGCGCAACTGGCGCAGCTGCAGCGTTCAATTCGGGCGGCGCAGTGTCGAGCGACAACACGTTCTTTGCTGCTCGCCAGCAAACGTGGGGCGCAGGTGCTAACTATGCATTCGGCCCGGCTACCGTCGGCCTCGTGTACTCGCAAACGAATCTGTCGGGTCTGGCTGGCATCGGTGCAGGCGCATCGGGTCAATCGGCCGGTATCGGCGGCTTCGGCGGCAGCAGCGCTCACTTCCAGAACTTCGAAGCTAACGCTCGCTACGCGCTGACGCCGGCAGTAAGCATCGCCGGTTCGTACACGTACACGCGTGCAAGCCTGGCCGGCACGCGTCCGCACTGGAACCAGTTCAACCTGCAAACCGCGTACGCGCTGTCCAAGCGTACGGACGTGTACCTGCAAGGCGAATACCAGCAAGTCAACGAAAACGCCGTCGTCGATGCAGACATCAACGGTCTGGGCGCTTCGGGCAACAACAAGCAAGTCGCTGTAACCGCAGGTCTGCGTCACCGCTTCTAAAGCAGTTGGCAACACCTGCAGTATCGAAGGCGCCGTTCGCGGCGCCTTTTTTTATGCTGCACCGCCGCCGGTATCGGGCGGGGGATATTTGACGTCCAGGATGTCGATCGGCTGCGGGCCGGCCGGCGTGTATAACGTCACCGTATCGCCGATTTTGGCCTTGAGCAGTGCCCGCGCGATCGGCGAGATCCAGCTGACGTGGCCGACATCCAGGTCGACTTCATCGACGCCGACAATCGTCAGCGTATGCACCTCGCCATCTTCCGTCGCGTATTCCACGGTCGCGCCGAAGAAAACCTGATCGACGTTCTCCTGTTTGCTGCTGTCGACGATTTCAGCGATGTCGAGACGCTTGGTCAGAAAACGAATCCGCCGATCGATTTCTCGCAAACGGCGTTTGCCATAGATGTAGTCGCCGTTTTCCGAGCGGTCACCGTTCGAGGCCGCCCACGACACCAGTCTGACCACCTCCGGCCGCTCGACATCGATCAGATGCAGCAATTCATCGCGCATCCGCCGGTAGCCGGCGGGCGTGATGTAGTTTTTTGTACCCGGGGGGATTTCGGGCTGGGCGACGTCGAGATCGTCGTCATTCTCTTCGCTCGACTCTTTGACAAAGGCCTTGTTCATGATGATCCGGTAACCGCAGCAAACGACTGCCTATCAAGGGTACACGATCAGGGCAATGAGACAAATCGCAGTTACATGCTTCCCTTTTTGAAAACCTTTGCTATAATCTCGTTTCTGCGTGCGGCTGTAGCTCAGTTGGATAGAGTACTTGGCTACGAACCAAGGGGTCGTGGGTTCGAATCCTGCCAGCCGCACCACTTATTCGAGGGCCTCCCTCCGGGGAGGCCCTTACGTTTTACCGAGCCTCATTGCAGTATCATCGTATTTAGCGCCACCTGTTTAGCGTGCGGCTGTAGCTCAGTTGGATAGAGTACTTGGCTACGAACCAAGGGGTCGTGGGTTCGAATCCTGCCAGCCGCACCACCTATGAAGGGCCTTCCGATCGGAAGGCCCTTTGTTTTTGCGTGACCGGTTCTGCTTTAACCGGTCCACCCGGCCAGCCCCTCAAGCCTTGGCGGCGTCACCGCAGCTACCGCGGTATCGACTGAATATCACCGATCTGCCCATCGGGACTCGGCACATCCGCGAACGGCCTTTCCGCCGATTCCTCGCCGATCAGCGCCGCGTGCTCGCCAGCCACAGCCTGCGCCTGCCACAACACCTCGCCCACACTTGCGCCGAAACGGCTTTCAACAAACGCCCGCAGCAGCGCGATCCGCAACGAGTCTCCCCGCCCTTCCACGGTTCGATGGCCGCCTTCGAACTCCGCGATGCAATGTGCCGCGCCATGATCGGTCCGCTCACGCACCTCCAGCCGCTGCGCGCGCTCCAATACCGCCGCAGCCGCTTCCCACGACGCGGAAGGCGTAAAACGGCCATCCCACGGGCGGCCGCGGTCATTGCCGCGGATCGAGACGGTTTCGCCGCTGTCGGTAAAGTAGATTTCGCGCACGAAGTCATGCAGGCTGCGGGCCACCCAATAATCGAGCGACACGCCGGTGAGGTCAGCTACGTTCATAAGCGTTCTCCCTGAAGTTCCGGTGAGACTCGCTGGCTGGCAGGTGCGTTCCGATTCGAACAAAGCCCGCCTGAAGCTGCCCGAGGCAAGCAGACGTCAATGTGTAGTCGAGCGGACCCAGCCGGCCGTCAGATCAGTAATCCGCGCGCTCGCGGTCGATTCGCATCCCGCCGTCGTGACGGTGATGCCCTTCCTCGCTCGGCCGCTCGCGCGCAATACGCATCACGTCCGGATTCGTACGCACGCGGCGCATGACGTTGGCGAGATGGACGCGATCGCTGACCTGGATCACAAAGCGCAGCACCGTGGATTCCTGCGACAGGTCTTCGTCCATCGCGATGTGGACGATGTTCGCATCCGCCGATGTGATATCGGCGGCCACGCGGGCGAATACGCCCTTGGTGTTCTTGACCAGCACCTTCACCGCGACGTCGAACAGACGCCCCGGCTGCGGCGCCCACGCCACATCGATCCAGCGGCCTGGATCGCGGCGATGGATACGCTGCGCAACGCGGCAGTCCGTGGTGTGGATCGCCATGCCGAGGCCGATGCCGATGTAGCCCATGATGTCGTCGCCCGGAATCGGACGGCAGCACGCGGACAGTTGCACCGACATGCCTTCAGTACCGGTGATCACGACCGGCGGCGCATGCGATGCTGTGCCGTCGCGCGAACCGTCGTCGTCGGCATCGCGGCCGCTCATCAGCACTTCGATGCGCTTGGCCATGACCGCAGCGACACGGCGGCCGAGGCCGATATCCGCGAAGATTTCCTGACGGTTCTTATTGCCCGTCCACTGCACCAGCTTTTCCCACGCCTCAGGCGTGACGTCCGACAGCGCCAGCCCATAGCCCTTCAGCGCCTGGTCGACGAGACGCTCGCCGAGCTGCACGGACTCGTTCAGACGCATGGTCTTCAGGTAGTGGCGGATCGCCGAACGCGCCTTGCCGGTACGCACGAATCCAAGCCACGCTGGATTCGGCTTCGAATAGGGCGCCGTAATGACTTCGACGATATCGCCGCTCTTCAGCTCGGTACGCAGCGGCAGGAGTTCATTGTTGATCTTCACTGCGACGCACTGGTTGCCCAGATCGCTGTGGATCGAATACGCGAAGTCGAGTGCAGTGGCGCCGCGCGGCAGCGCCATGATCTTCGACTTCGGCGTAAACACGTAGACCGCATCCGGGAACAGATCAATCTTGACGTGCTCGAGGAATTCGCTCGAATCGCCCGCTTCACTCTGAATGTCCAGCAACGACTTCAGCCACTGGTGCGCGCGCTTTTGCACATCGTTCAGATCCGCGCCGCCATTCTTGTACAGCCAGTGCGCGGCGACGCCCGCTTCGGCGATCTCGTGCATCTTGCGCGTGCGCACCTGGAACTCGATCGGCGCGCCGAACGGGCCAACCAGTGTGGTGTGCAGCGACTGATAGCCGTTCACCTTCGGGATCGCGATGTAATCCTTGAACTTGCCCGGCACCGGCTTGTAGAGCGCATGCAGCGCACCGATGCAGGTGTAGCACTCGAGCGCGCTTTCGACCACCACGCGGAAGCCGTACACGTCGAGCACCTGCGAGAACGACAACTGCTTGTCGCGCATCTTCTTATAGATACTGAAGATGGTTTTCTCGCGGCCGGTGACTTCGGCGTCGAGCTTCGCGTCGGCAATCGCGCGCTGCACCGACTCCAGAATCTTGCCGACCACTTCACGCCGGTTGCCGCGCGCGGCCTTGACGGCTTTTTCGAGCGTGGCGTAGCGATGCGGGTTGAAGTTCGCGAAGCTCAGGTCCTGCAGCTCGCGATAGGTATTGTTCAGGCCAAGCCGGTGGGCGATCGGTGCGTAGATGTCCAGCGTTTCGCGCGCCACGCGGCGGCGCTTTTCGTGCGGCACCGCACCCAGCGTGCGCATGTTATGCAGCCGGTCAGCGAGCTTGACGAGAATCACGCGGACGTCGCGCGCCATCGCGAGCAGCATCTTGCGGAAGTTTTCCGCTTGCGCCTCTTCGCGATTGCGAAACTCCATCTTGTCCAGCTTCGACAACCCGTCCACCAGTTCCGCGACCTTCGCGCCGAATCGCTCGGCGAGTTCGGCCTTGGTCACGCCCTGGTCTTCCATCACGTCATGCAGCAGCGCCGCCATGATCGACTGGGCGTCGAGATTCCAGCCGGCGCAGATTTCCGCGACGGCGACAGGATGCGTGATGTAGGGCTCGCCGCTCTGGCGATACTGGCCAAGGTGGGCTTCGTCGCTGAAATGGAACGCCGCCTTGATGTCCTTGATTTCTTCCGGCTGCAGGTAACCGGACAGAACACCTGTCAGCTTGGCGATCGAAACGACGTCATGCCGGCGCGGTTGCTCCGGCGTGGCGGTCGGCCCGAACAGATGGCGAAACGACTGTTCGAGGACCGCGTCGATGTACTTCCGTGCAGACGAGGGCGAATCGGCGTCGTGTTCCACTTCCGTGGCGGTGGGCGGGGTAGCACTCAATTTCGCCTCCGTAGCGGTTAGGGTTGGACGCCGGTCTGTACGTTGATGCAATTACATGGCAATGGGGCAATCGAAAACGGAAGCGTGCGCCTTAGACAGGCACCTTCTTCAACATTTCGACGCCAACCTGGCCAGCTGCGATTTCACGCAATGCGACGACCGTGGGCTTGTCGCGGCTTTCGATCTTCGGCGTGTGACCTTGTGCGAGCTGACGCGCGCGATAGGTTGCGGCAAGCGCGAGTTCGAAACGGTTCGGAATCTGTTTGAGGCAGTCTTCGACGGTAATGCGGGCCATGTTGGGTTCCTTCTCAGTATGTTGCTTATTCTACCTTATGTGCTCGACATGCCGCCGCGTTCACGCGTGTGGCAGGTGAATGCCAAGCTGCACGAAAAGCTGCGTGTGACGGGCGTATTGCGAGGCGAAGCGCGAACGCGTCGCCGCCACGAGGCAGCGCAGTTCGCCGAGCGCGCGCTCGAAGTTGTCGTTGATCACGACGTACTCCGCTTCGGCCGCGTGCGCCATCTCGCTGCCGGCTGCGAGCAGACGGCGCGTGATCACGTTCGGTTCGTCCTGGCCGCGCTTTTTCAAACGCTCTTCGAGTGCGTCCAGGGACGGCGGCAAGATGAAGATTTCAACAGCGTTGTGAAACTGTTTCTTCACCTGCTGCGCGCCTTGCCAGTCGATTTCGAGCAGCACGTCATGGCCGCTTTTCATCTGTTCTTCGATCCACACGCGCGAAGTGGCGTAGTAGTTGCCGTGCACTTCCGCGCTTTCCAGAAACTCGCCAGCAGCGTGACGGGTCAGGAAATCGTCGACCGTCGTGAAGTGATAGTGCTCGCCGTCCTGCTCCTTCGGGCGCGGCGGGCGCGTCGTGTACGAAATCGACAGACGGATCGCGTCGTCGCCGGCGAGCAGCGCGTTCACGAGCGTCGACTTGCCCGCGCCCGAAGGCGCGACCACCATGAACAGGTTGCCGGGATAAGCACCGGCGTAAGGGTTGCGCGGTGCGCTGGTTTCGCGTGTGTGGTCGGTCATGTTCTCGGGGCTCCTGCCTTACTCCAGATTCTGTACTTGCTCGCGCATCTGTTCGATGAGCAGCTTCAGGGTCATCGACGAATCGGCCAGTTCCTTCGCCGCCGCCTTCGAGCCGAGCGTGTTCGCTTCGCGATTCAGTTCCTGCATCATGAAGTCGAGCCGCTTGCCGACCTTGCCGCCCTTCTCGATCACGTGACGCGTTTCGTTCAGGTGAGCCGTGAGGCGCGACAGTTCTTCGGCGATGTCGATACGGATGCCGTACATCGTCACTTCCTGGCGAATCCGTTCGTTGATTTCTTCGCGCGAGACGCTCGTTGCCGTCGTGTCGGGCGCGGCGATACCCAGCGCTTCCTGCAGACGTTCAACGATCTTCTGCTGATGCTTGGCGATCAGCTCCGGCACGAGCGGCGTGATCTTCGTGACGATCGTTTCCATCTCGGTGACGTTGGCGAGCAGCACCGCCGCCAGTTGCGCGCCTTCGCGGGCACGCACGTCGATCAGATCGGTAATCGCCTGCTTGCCACATGCGAGCACCGCATCGCGCAGCACGTCCGGCGCTACGCCGGTTTCGGCCAGCACGCCCGGCCAGCGCAGAATCTCTCCGGTGCGCAGGCGCCCTGCTTCCGGGAACGTCGACAGCACCGTGCGCTCGAGCAGCGCAAGTTGCGTCAGCGCCTCGCGATTCACCGAGCCCGCGTTAGCCGACTGTTCGCTGCGTTGCAGGTTGATACGGATGTCGACCTTGCCGCGCGAAAGCTTGTTCATCAGCATTTCGCGCAACGTCGGTTCGCAGACGCGCACGTCTTCCGGCATCCGGAAGTTCAGATCGAGAAAGCGCGAGTTCACCGTGCGCAATTCGACCGATACGCTCACGCCGCCTGTGCCTGAGGCCGGGACGAGTTCGCGCGTGGCGCTCGCATAGCCAGTCATGCTGTAGATCATCGTATTTCTCGCGATTGTGGCCATGCGTTTGACGATGGCCGGAGAGTCGAATCGCCCGGCGTGTACGAGACGCGGGGCGGAGAATCCGTATTATCCCATTTTTACCGACAAGGCCGCTTCATACGCGCGAAGTACTACCCCGCGCAAAGCCCCGGCACATGCGGGCGGCCGTCCGATCGACAGGCCGCGCCGCGCCCGACGCGATCGGCGGTAAAATCGCGGTTTCCCCCTGCTCTTCTTCCAGACCAATCCCAACATGACCGACAACACCCAACGCCCCAGCGGCCGCCAGGCCAATCAGCTGCGCGACGTGCGCATCACGCGTCACTACACGAAGCATGCGGAGGGCTCGGTGCTGGTCGAGTTCGGCGACACCAAGGTGATCTGCACGGCGAGCATTGCCGAGAGCGTGCCGTCGTTCCTGCGCGACCGCGGCCAGGGCTGGCTGACCGCCGAATACGGCATGCTGCCGCGCGCCACGCATACCCGCAGCGACCGCGAAGCCGCGCGCGGCAAGCAAACCGGCCGCACCCAGGAAATCCAGCGCCTGATCGGCCGCGCCCTGCGCTCGGTGTTCGATCTCGAGAAGCTCGGCGCGCGCACGCTGCATATCGATTGCGACGTGATCCAGGCCGACGGCGGCACGCGCACGGCCAGCATCACGGGCGCATTCGTGGCGGCGCATGATGCCGTGGCCAAATTGCTGGCTACGGGCCGCATCGAAAGCTCGCCGATTACCGATTACGTCGCGGCGATTTCGGTCGGCGTGTACGACGGTCTGCCGGTGCTGGATCTCGACTACGACGAAGATTCGCAATGCGACACCGACATGAATGTGGTGATGACGGGCGCGGGCGGCTTCGTCGAGATTCAGGGCACGGCTGAAGGCGTGCCTTTCTCGCGCGACGAAATGAATTCGCTGCTCGATCTGGCGAGCGATGGCATCAACACGCTGATCGCAAAGCAGAAAGCAGCGCTGGAGCAAAAGAGTGAGTGAAGTTCGTCAAGGCAACGTCGCAGTTGCGCCTGACTCGCCGTTGAAGAAAGTCGTGCTGGCGTCGAACAACGCGGGCAAGCTGCGCGAGTTCGCGGCGCTGCTCGGCGCGGCCGGCATTGACCTGATTCCGCAAGGCGAGTTGAACGTGCCGGAAGCGGAAGAGCCGTATCCGACGTTCGTCGAAAACGCGCTGACCAAGGCGCGTCACGCGGCAAAGCTCACCGGCCTGCCCGCCCTCGCCGACGATTCCGGTTTGTGCGTACGCGCGCTGCGCGGCGCGCCTGGCGTTTATTCGGCGCGCTACGCGCAACTCGCCGGCGGTGAAAAGAGCGATGCGGCTAACAACGCACAGCTCGTTTCAGCCTTGCAAGGTGAAACCGATCGGCGCGCGTATTACTACTGCGTGCTGGCGCTCGTGCGTCATGCGGACGATCCCGAACCGCTGATTGCCGAAGGCCGCTGGCATGGCGAAATGCTGGATGCGCCGCGCGGCGCGCATGGCTTCGGCTATGACCCGTACTTCTTCCTGCCGTCGCTGAATGCGAGCGCCGCGGAACTTGAATCGGCGGTAAAGAACGCCAGCAGCCATCGCGCGATTGCCTTGCGCCACCTGCTCGCGCGTTTGACGGAGGAAGCGTGATTCCGATCAAACCGGCGCCTGCCGATATCGGCAACGGCGTCATCAAGGCCTTCACGTCGCCGGGCGCCATTCGCCTGACGTCGTTGCCGCCCTTGGCGTTGTACGTGCACTTTCCCTGGTGCGTGCGCAAATGCCCGTACTGCGATTTCAACTCGCACGAATGGAAAGGCGACACGTTTCCGGAGACCGAGTATCTCGACGCGCTGCGCGCCGATCTCGAGATGGCGTTGCCGCTCGTGTGGGGGCGCCAGGTGCATACCGTGTTCATCGGCGGCGGCACGCCCAGCTTGCTGTCGGCGGCGGGGCTCGACCGCATGCTGTCCGACATCCGCGCATTGCTGCCGCTCGACGCCGACGCGGAAATCACGCTCGAAGCCAACCCTGGTACGTTCGAAGCGGCCAAGTTCGCGCAGTTTCGCGCGAGCGGCGTGAATCGCCTGTCGGTGGGCATCCAGAGCTTCAATGAAGCGCATCTGAAGGCGCTCGGCCGGATTCACGACGCGACGCAGGCGCGCCACGCGGTGGAAGTGGCCGCAAACACCTTCGACAACTTCAACCTCGATCTGATGTTCGCGCTGCCGCAGCAGACGCTCGCGGAGTGTCAGGCGGATGTGGAGACGGCCTTGTCGTTCGCGCCGCCGCATTTGTCGCTGTATCACCTGACGCTGGAACCGAACACGCTGTTTGCGAAATTCCCGCCTGCGCTCCCCGACGACGATGCGTCCGCCGACATGCAAGACTGGATTCACGAACGCACGACGGCCGCCGGCTACGAACGCTACGAAGTGTCCGCGTATGCGCAGCCGCATCGGCAGAGCAAGCACAATCTGAATTACTGGCGCTTCGGCGACTATCTCGGCATCGGCGCGGGTGCGCATACCAAACTGTCGTTTCCGAACCGGGTGCTGCGTCAGGTGCGCTACAAGCACCCCACTACCTTCATTGAGCGAGCGTTGGCCGGCACGGCAGTGCAGGAAGAGAACGAGGTCGGGCCGCGCGATCTGCCGTTCGAGTTCATGCTGAACGCGCTGCGGCTGGTGGAAGGATTTCCGGTGCATCGCTTTATCGAGCGCACAGGGCTCTCGATGACCTCCATCGAACCGGCTTTGCAAGAGGCGGAACGGCGCAAGCTGATTACGCGCGACCACGAAAAGATCGCGCCGACGCCGCTTGGCCAAGCCTTCCTGAACGATCTGCAGGCGCTGTTTCTGAAAGATCCGCAGTGATTGCAGCTCCGCCGAGCGCCGCAACGAGGATTTTTCAGGTTACAATTTAGGGCTTGGAGGTGTGGCCGAGCGGTTTAAGGCACCGGTCTTGAAAACCGGCGAAGGAGTGATCCTTCCGTGAGTTCGAATCTCACCGCCTCCGCCAGACAATCAATGAATACGGGCCGATCGGCCCGTTTTTCATTTCTGCACATCAAAGAACCCGCCGATCGGCAAATGTCCAATGTGTCGAACGGGTAAGCAACTGTAAATAAAACCCGCTAGCACCGAGGCTGCGTAATTTGCCGTCACAAGCTAGCCCGAACGAACGCGGCGCCCGGCTCCTCCAACTCATGACAAGGGAGGAACCATGCTCAAATTACTGTTAACGATAGGTTTCGCAGTGGGCCTTACCGGGTGTGTCGTTGCACCGCCCTATGGCTACCCGGCATACGGATATGCGCCCGGCTACTACGCCGCCCCGAGCGTCAGCGTGGGTGTTGGCGTCGGCGGTTATTACGGTGGCCGCGGGCGGTGGTAATTGCTGAGTTCATTCCTGGCCAAGTTCGTATCGGTCAATCTCTCGGCACCACCCGCATTAAGGGGAACCCCTCTCTCAACATCTCGCTCCCATGGTCGATATCAAGACTATCTGTGCCCTCAGCACGCCAGGGAGCTGCTCATGAAAGTCAGTACTTTAGCCTGTGCACTAATTTGGGTTGCCGCGAGCGCGGGCGCATCGTCCGCGCTTGCCGGCACGTCAACGGCGCTGTCCGACGACGATAGCGCAGCGGTATTCGGCTCGGCC
The DNA here is from genome assembly GCF_030464795.1 of Paraburkholderia sp. SECH2. Classification (NCBI taxonomy): domain Bacteria; kingdom Pseudomonadati; phylum Pseudomonadota; class Betaproteobacteria; order Burkholderiales; family Burkholderiaceae; genus Paraburkholderia; species Paraburkholderia sp. SECH2. The sequence goes on along the minus strand of NZ_JALPRH010000002.1, from coordinate 300,756 downwards.
AGGCTGTCGAATCTGCAGGACATCGGCGGCAGCGCGAAAGTTGGCGCCTCTGCCGCTACCCTGGGCGCCAATACGCTGAAAGGCGCGAGCGGCAACATCGGCGTGAACGTCTCAGCCGGTGCGCTGAATGCTCAGTCCAACCAGATCATCCTCATCACCACACCGCAAGCCTCGGTCACCTCGCAACAGAATGTGCATGCCGTCGCGCAAGTGACGGGCAGCACCTCCGCCAAACTCGGTGCTGGCTCACTAGCGGCGGTAAGCGGCAATGTCGGCGTGAATATCGCGTCCGGTGTGGGTAATGCCCAGTTCAACGGGCTCATCATTCACTGAGTCGCAACGCCTCGCATCGCAACGAATCAGGCCACGACTTAAACCAGCGCGGTCGCCTCGACCTCGACCTTCAACCCGTAATGCAGGTGTGGAACCGGCACGACGGCCCGCGCCGGCCGTGCCTCACCTGCCCAACGCGCGTAGATCTGATTGAAGCTCGCCCAGTGTTCGACATCGGCGATATAGACGCGCACCTGCACCAGTTGCGCAATGCTGCTGCCGGCGCCTTCGAGCGCAGCCTGAACATTCGCCAATACCTGCTCGGCCTGGACCTCGAACGAGGCGTCAGCAAGCTTCTCGCCCTGTGCGTTGATCGGCAACTGTCCCGAGACGAATACAAAACCATTCGCAATCGCAACGTGGCTGTAATGGCCACCCGGCTTCGCCAAACCAGCGGGATTGTCCATGTGCGGCAGATGCGTGTCGTGCTGGCTAACAGCCATGAATGCAACTCCAAAGTGGATGGCGCCTTGGTGGCGCGTGACTATGCACGGGACGCTGCATGCCGCTCACCGCCCACGTCAGACGCGTCACACGCTAAGCGCATCCAGCTTCTCACGCGCATCGGCGCAACGGCGATTCAGGTCGCGATGCATCAGCTGACTGTCGAGCAGCGCCGATACATCAGACAAACCGTAATCAAAGCGCAAGACGTATTCGATGTCTGTGTAATCGTGATAGGCGCCGCTGTCTGCCAGCTTCTGCGCTTCAGCGAAGGCAGCATGTTGCCGTTCGCCATTCATCAAATCTCTGATCGCCATGATTGCCGCTCCGAGGAACAGTGACTCCATCATAGCAACGCAAATCAAAACGCACGGTCGCGCGCACGCAACACCTGGTGTTTTCCGTAGACACGTTGTTCGCACAGGATGAAGAAGCAAGCATGCCGCGCGTTTCGGCAAAGGAACAATGATCCGCGTTCAGCGAAGAATGCCTGCTCGCGATGCCGTCAAACAGCAGCGACAGGTACCTTCATCCCGTGCCATTTGACTACCAGAATCCGCCCGACGTAACACAGCACGCCCGCGACGCCCACGACGATGCCCATACCCTTGGGCGAGCCATCCTGCCAGAGTCCAACGGCGAGGCTCGCCAACGCGCCGAGCGCCAACTGCACCGCGCCGAACACAGCGGCGGCGGCGCCGGCATTCAACGGATACCGATGCATAAGATCGGTCGTGCAGTTAGCGGACAACAAGCCCACCACGCCAACCACGAAGAACAATCCGAAAACGATCGACCACAAACCGCCCCACCCCGTCAGCGAGACGAGACAGACGAACAGCGACGCAATGCAACTCACGGTCGCGGCGAACGAAATGATCGGCAGCGAACCGAGCCTGCCGACGAGACGCGTATTCATCAAGTTGCCGAACATGATGCCGACGATATTCAACGCGAACAGAAAGCCATAGTGCTGCGCCGATACATGGAAATATTCGATGTACACGAACGGCGTCGCCGTGATGTACGCGAACATCGACGCGAACGCCATGCCGCCGCACAGCATGTGCCCCCACGCGACCGGATCGCGCAGCAATTTGCCATAGGCGCCGAACGATTTCAGCAGCGCTGAATGCGCACGCTTTTCGGGCGGCCACGTTTCCGGCACCTTGAGAAATGCAGTCACCGCGCACACCGTACCGAACAGCGTCAGCACGACAAAGACAACACGCCAGCCGCCGAGCAACAGCAACTGCCCGCCGATCAGCGGCGCGAGCAACGGCCCGATCGACGTGACGATGGCGAGCATCGACAGCACACGCGCGGCATCGGTCGGCCCGTGCGCGTCGCGGGCAATCGCGCGCGCCAGCACCGAGGCCGCGCCCGCGCCGAGCGCCTGCACGAAGCGGAATATCACCAGCGATCCGATCGAAAACGACAGCGCACAGGCCACGCTTGCCAGCGCATACATGATGATGCCGCCGAGCAGCACGGGCCGGCGGCCATAGGTATCCGACAACGGACCATAGAGCAGCATGCCGATCGAAAAGCCGAACATGAAGCTGGTAAGCGTGGTTTGCGCGGCGCCGTTGCTGATGGCGAATGCCTGCGAAATAGTCGGCAGGCTCGGCAAATACATATCGATCGAAATCGGCCCGCATGCGGCAAGCGCACCGAGCAACAGAATCAGCCGGCCATCGGGCCGGCTTCGGGTGACGTGAGACATGGGAATCCAGATGAAGCGCCGCGCCTTTATCGGCAGCGACACACGGTGAAACAGGGAAAGCAGCAGCTTGACGACCTCGATTGTACGCGACAGCCAAACCGTCCGAGGCGTCCAGGTTCGAATGATCACGGGCCGTTCATGCTCCGCGACAAGCGCGCCGTCGATCGGTTAAGCTGCCGCCAGAACGCTTCGGGGCGTGACACAAACCTGTCCGCTACGCCTTCCACACTGCCCTGTTCCGACCTTGTCATGACTGCCTTCCTGTTGATCTGGAGCCCCAAGAAATGGCCGTGGCCCGAGTTACCCGGCGTGGCGAAACGTGTCGCCGCAGGCGTAGCGGTGGCTGATGTGTGGGGTTGCGGATTTGCCCGCAGCATCCTGCCGGGCGACCGCGTGTTCCTGCACCGTGTCGCGCAGGAACCCAAGGGCATTTTCGGCTCGGGCTACGTAACGCGCGCGCCGTACGAGGTCCCCGACCCGGCGACGAAGCGCGGCTACCGGTTGTGCATCGACTTCGTGTACGACTGGGTGGTCGACGCACACGAGGGTGTCGTGATTCCACGCGAGATGTTGCGTACGCATCCGTTTTCGGTGCAGACATGGGACGCGCAGAGTTCAGGCACCGTGATCAAGCCCATGGCGGAAGGCGCGCTGGAGAAGCGCTGGGCCGAACTCACAGGCAAGCGCAAGCCGCCAAAGCTCGACACATCCGCCGGCATGGGCGAACCCAAAACCTCTTCACGCTGACTCCGGTACAATTTCTGTACTCATCCCAGCGCCGCGCCAGCCGCCTCCAGGCTACCCGCGCCGCTGCGCAACCCAAATTCCAGCCATCGCCATGTCCAATAATCAGACCCTCTTCGAACGCGCGCAGCGCACCATCCCCGGCGGCGTGAACTCGCCGGTCCGCGCCTTCCGTTCGGTAGGCGGCACGCCGCGCTTCATCGAGCGCGCCGAAGGAGCGTACTTCTGGGACGCGGACGGCCAACGCTATATCGATTACATCGGCTCATGGGGCCCGATGATCCTCGGCCACGTCCATCCCGAAGTGCTGGAAGCCGTTCAGCGCGTGCTGGCTAACGGCTTCTCGTTCGGCGCGCCGACAGAATCCGAAATCGAAATCGCCGAAGAAATCTGCAAACTGGTCCCGTCGATCGAACAGGTTCGCATGGTCTCGAGCGGCACCGAAGCGACCATGAGCGCGCTGCGTCTCGCGCGCGGCTTCACGAACCGCAGCCGCATCGTCAAGTTCGAAGGCTGCTATCACGGTCACGCGGATAGCCTGCTGGTCAAAGCCGGCTCGGGCCTGCTCACGTTCGGCAATCCGACTTCGGCGGGCGTACCAGCCGATATCGCCAAGCACACCACAGTGCTCGAGTACAACAACGTCGCGGAACTCGAAGAAGCGTTCAAGGCGTTCGGCAACGAGATCGCCTCGGTGATCGTCGAGCCGGTGGCAGGCAACATGAACCTCGTGCGCGCCACGCCTGAATTCCTGCAAGCCTTGCGGCGCCTGTGCACTGAGTACGGCTCAGTGCTGATTTTCGACGAAGTGATGTGCGGTTTCCGCGTCGCCCTGGGCGGCGCGCAAGAGGTCTACGGCATCACGCCGGACCTGACGTGTCTGGGCAAGGTGATCGGCGGCGGCATGCCGGCGGCGGCCTTCGGCGGCCGGCGCGACATCATGGCTCACCTCGCGCCGCTCGGCGGCGTCTACCAGGCGGGCACGTTGTCGGGCAATCCGATCGCGGTCGCCGCGGGTCTGAAGACGCTGCAACTGATCCAGGCGCCCGGCTTCTACGACACGCTCGCCGCCCGCACCACGCGTCTTGCGCAAGGTCTCGCCAATGTCGCGCGTGAAGCGAAGGTGCCGTTCGCGGCCGATTCGCTCGGCGGCATGTTCGGCCTGTACTTCACCGAGTCGGTCCCGACCAGCTTTGCAGAAGTCACGAAGAGCGACGTGCCGCGCTTCAATGCGTTCTTCCACAAAATGCTCGACGCGGGCGTGTACTTCGCGCCGTCGGCCTATGAAGCGGGCTTCGTGTCGATCGTGCACGACGACGCGATTATCGACGCGACAATCGACGCGGCGCGCGGCGCGTTCGCCTCGCTCGCGGCCTGAAGCCGGTAAGACACGCAACCCCTGACCCCAGGTTCAATACTGCCTAGCCACCGTACCCGACCGGACACCGATGTTTTCGCAAACCGACTTCGTCCATATGGAACGCGCGCTCGCGCTAGCCAAGCGCGGCATGTACACGACCGACCCGAATCCGCGCGTCGGTTGCGTGCTCGTCAAGAACGGCGAGGTGATCGGCGAAGGCTTCACGCAACCGGCCGGTCAGGATCATGCCGAGGTTCGCGCGTTGAAGGACGCGCGCTCGCGCGGCCATGATCTGCGCGGCGCCACGGCCTACGTGACGCTCGAACCATGCAGCCATTTCGGCCGCACACCGCCGTGCGCCAACGCGCTGATCGAGGCGCAGGTCGAGCGCGTGGTCGCGGCGATGGAAGACCCGAATCCGCAAGTCTCCGGGCGTGGCCTCAAAATGCTGCGCGACGCCGGCATTGAAGTACGTTGCGGACTGCTCGCCAACGAAGCGCACGAACTGAACATCGGCTTCGTGTCGCGCATGACGCGCGGCCGCCCATGGGTGCGCATGAAAGTGGCCGCGTCGCTGGATGGCCGCACCGGCTTGCCGTCGGGCGTCAGTCAATGGATTACCGGCGAAGCGGCACGCGCCGACGGTCATGCGTGGCGCGCCCGTGCGTCGGCGATTCTGACGGGCATCGGCACCGTCAGGGAAGACGATCCGCGCATGACCGTGCGTGCCGTCGACACGCCGCGCCAGCCGCAACGCGTGCTGATCGACAGCCAGCTCGACGTGCCGCCTGACGCGCAGATTCTGGCCGGCGCACCCACGCTGATTTTCTGCGGCAATCTCGACGAGCGTCACACCGAGCGAGCCGCCGCACTGCGCGATCGCGGCGCGGAGATCGTGCAACTGGCGAACGCGTCCGGCAAGGTCGATTTGCCCGCCATGCTGAAAATACTCGGCGAGCGTAACGTCAACGAACTGCACGTCGAAGCGGGCTACAAGCTCAACGGTTCACTGCTGCGCGAAGGCTGCGTCGACGAACTGCTGGTCTATCTCGCGCCCAGCCTGCTTGGCGTAGACTCGATGAGCATGTTCAATCTGAACGCGCCCGAAACGCTCGACGGCCGCACGCAACTGAACTTCCACGCAGTCGACCGGATCGGCGACGATCTGCGGATTCTTGCTCGCTTCGTGCCCCGCGCCGTGCCGGATCCGGCACCCGAAACCGGCACCGAGCCCGCACCCCAACCAACTTCGAATTGATCAAGGATTAGCACGATGTTTACAGGAATCGTCGCGGCGGTGGGCCGCATCGAATCAGTCAAACCCCTCGGCACGGATGGCGACGCGGGTGTGCGCCTGAACGTCGAAGCCGGCGGCCTCGATCTCGAAGACGTGCAGCTCGGCGACAGCATCACGATCCAGGGCGCCTGCATGACGGTGGTGGAAAAAGCCGCGCATTCATTCGAAGTGGACGTGTCGCGCGAAAGCCTGAATTGCACCGTCGGTCTCGGCGAGCCGGGCGAAGTCAATCTCGAGAAGGCGCTCCGTGCACACGACCGGCTCGGCGGCCATATCGTCTCCGGCCATGTGGACGGTCTCGGCACGGTCACGCGTTTCGCGCCGGTCGGCGAATCGCATGAATTGCGCGTGCTCGCTCCGCGCGAGATCGGCCGCTATCTGGCTTACAAAGGCTCGATCACAGTCAACGGCGTGAGCCTGACGGTCAACTCGGTTCAGGACCGCGACGACGGCTGCGAATTCTCGATCAACCTGATTCCTCACACGGTGCAGGTGACGTCGCTGAAGAATCTGCGCGAGGGTTCGCAGGTGAATCTGGAGATCGATCTGATCGCGCGGTATGTGGAGCGGATGCTGTCGGCATCGCAGGACGGACAGCAGCCTTTGAAGTAATCGGATTGACGGGCGGCGTCCGTTGCGGACGCCGCCCAGCCTCACGGCTCCTATCTCAGCGAGCCGGTCAGCCAAGCGTCAACTACGCCTTACTTGCGCTTCAATTGCGAGAGATCCCGCACCGCGCCACGGTCCGCGGAAGTCGCCAGCGCCGCATAGGCCTGCAACGCCTGCGACACCACACGTTCACGATCCACCGGCATCCACGCCTTATCACCACGAGCCTCCATGGCCTCGCGACGGCGCGCCAATTCGTCGTCTGACACCACCAGATGCATCTTGCGCTTGGGAATGTCGATCTCGATCACATCGCCATCTTCCACCAGACCGATCGTGCCGCCTTCGGCTGCTTCCGGCGACGCGTGCCCGATCACGAGCCCTGACGAACCGCCGGAGAAACGGCCGTCGGTGAACAGCGCACAGGTCTTGCCCAGACCCTTGGACTTCAGATACGACGTGGGGTACAGCATTTCCTGCATGCCCGGACCGCCCTTGGGACCTTCGTAACGGATCACGACCACGTCACCCGCTACGACCTTGTCGCCCAGAATGGCGTCGACAGCGTCGTCCTGGCTCTCGAAGACGCGCGCGCGCCCGGAGAAGATCCATTGCGATTCGTCGACACCCGCGGTCTTGACGATGCAGCCCTTCTCCGCGAGGTTGCCGTAGAGCACGGCGAGGCCGCCGTCTTTCGAATACGCGTCCTGCTTGCTGCGGATACAGCCGGTCTTGCGGTCGGTATCCAGCGACGCGAACGTGGCTTCCTGGCTGAACGCGACGGTAGTCGGAATGCCGCCCGGGGCCGCACGGAAGAACTTCTGCGCTTCTTCACCCGCGCCACCGGCGACGTCCCATTTGGCGATGGCATTGCCCAGCGTGCCGCTATGCACGTTGCCGCACGACAGGTCCAGCAGATCCGCGCGGGCCAATTCACCGAGAATGCCGAGGATGCCGCCGGCGCGGTGCACGTCTTCGATATGGTATTTGTCGGTGGCGGGCGCCGCTTTGCACAGGCACGGCACTTTGCGCGAGATGCGGTCGATGTCGGACATCGTGAAATCGACGCCGGCTTCCTGCGCGGCGGCCAGCAGGTGCAGCACGGTATTGGTCGAACCGCCCATCGCCACGTCGAGCGCCATGGCGTTCTCGAATGCCTGCTTGGTGGCGATGCTGCGCGGCAGGACCGACGCGTCTTCTTCCTGATAGTAGCGGCGGCACAGGTCCACCACGAGGCGGCCGGCCTGTTCGAACAGGCCCTTACGCCATGCATGCGTGGCGACGATCGTGCCGTTGCCCGGCAACGCGAGACCAATCGCCTCGGTCAGGCAATTCATCGAGTTCGCGGTGAACATGCCCGAGCAGGAACCGCACGTCGGACAGGCGCTGCGCTCGACTTCGGCCACTTCAGCGTCGCTGATCTTGGGGTCCGCCGCCTTGATCATCGCGTCGATCAGGTCGATCTTGGCGATCACCTGGCCATCGGTGGGCGATTTGACCTTGCCCGCTTCCATCGGACCGCCGGACACGAACACAACTGGAATGTTCAGGCGCATGGCGGCCATCAGCATGCCCGGGGTGATCTTGTCGCAATTGGAAATGCAGACCATGGCGTCGGCGCAGTGCGCGTTGACCATGTATTCCACCGAGTCGGCGATCAGCTCGCGCGAGGGCAGCGAATACAGCATGCCGCCGTGGCCCATGGCAATGCCGTCGTCCACCGCGATGGTGTTGAATTCCTTGGCCACACCGCCGGCTGCTTCAATTTCCTTCGCGACCAGTGCGCCCAGGTCACGCAGATGTACATGGCCCGGCACGAACTGGGTGAACGAGTTCACCACCGCGATGATCGGCTTGCCGAAATCGTCGTCTTTCATTCCGGTAGCGCGCCACAGGGCGCGGGCGCCGGCCATGTTGCGGCCATGAGTCGATGTGCGTGAGCGATAGTGCGGCATGATCTTTCTCGAACGGGTTTAGCGGGCAAGTTGTTTTCTGGAGGCGGCCTTCGCGGGCGCGGCGAATTATAGCAACGCCGCCCTGTCAAACCGCCGCCGGACAGCCCTAAGTGCCTCGCCAAACGGCCTATGCCATCCGGCCCAGGCGACTTGAGGGCGCGCGTGGCGTAAAATACGCGCTTTCTTCGAAAAACTCCGCCAACATGACGCTCGCCTCCACTCAAGAGATCATTGCCGAACTGAAAGCAGGCCGGATGGTGATCCTCGTCGACGAAGAAGACCGCGAAAACGAGGGCGACCTCGTAATCGCCGCCGAATTCGTCACGCCGGAAGCGATCAACTTCATGGCCCGCTACGGCCGCGGCCTGATTTGTCTGACGCTCACGCAGGAACGCTGCAAGCTGCTGAACCTGCCGCTCATGACTTATCGCAACGGCACGCAGTACGGCACGGCGTTCACCGTCAGTATCGAAGCAGCCGAAGGCGTGACCACGGGCATCTCGGCGGCCGACCGCGCCCGCACGATCGCCGTGGCGGTCGCACCGGACACCAAGGCCGAGCACATCGTGCAGCCGGGACACGTGTTCCCGATCATGGCGCAGCCCGGCGGCGTGCTGGTGCGCGCCGGCCATACCGAGGCCGGCTGCGACTTCACCGCGCTGGCAGGCCTCACGCCGGCCGCGGTGATCTGCGAAGTCATTAAAGACGACGGCACGATGGCGCGCCTGCCGGACCTGATGGAATTCGCCAAAGAGCACGATCTGAAGATCGGCACGATCGCGGATCTGATTCACTACCGCAGCCGCACCGAATCGATCGTCGAGCGCATTTGCGAACGCACCATGCAAACCGCGCACGGCGCATTTCGCGCAGTGATGTATCTCGACCAGCCGAGCGGCCAGCCGCATATCGCGCTGGTGCGCGGCACGCCGAACCCGGAGCAGGAAACGCTGGTGCGCGTGCACGAGCCGCTGTCCATGCTGGACCTGCTCGAAGTCGGCAAATCGACTCACTCATGGACACTGGATGCGGCCATGAAAGAGATCGCCGAGCGCGACCTCGGTGTGATCGTCCTCCTGAACTGCGGCGATTCGAAGGAGCATCTGGTCGACGTGTTCAAGGCGTTCGATTCGAAGGAAAAAGCCGAGGCGCTCAAACGCCGGCCGGTCGACTTCAAGACGTACGGCATCGGCGCGCAGATCCTGCGTGAGCTGGGTGTCGGCAAGATGCAGGTGCTGTCGAACCCGCGCAAGCTGGGCAGCATGTCGGGCTACGGCCTGGAAGTCACCGGCTTCGTGCCGATGCCGGGCAGCACCGCACAGGCTCCGCAACAAGGCTGATCCGACCATTCACGCGCTTAAGCGCCAACTCAAAACACTACGGAATTCACATGGAAATCGGACAATACCAACCGAATCTCGACGGCGACGGACTGCGTATCGGCATCGTCCAGGCGCGTTTTAACGAGCCCGTCTGCAACGGTCTCGCGGATTCGTGCATCGAAGAACTCGAACGCCTCGGCGTGACCGGCGAAGACGTGCTGCTGGTCACCGTGCCGGGCGCGTTGGAAATCCCGCTGGCGCTGCAAAAGCTCGCCGAAAGCGCGCAATTCGACGCACTGATCGCGCTGGGCGCGGTGATTCGCGGCGAGACGTACCACTTCGAACTGGTGTCGAACGAAAGCGGTGCGGGCATCACCCGCATCGGCCTCGACTTCGGCATTCCGGTTGCGAACGCCGTGCTGACCACCGAAAACGACGAACAAGCCGTCGCGCGCATGACCGAGAAGGGTCGTGACGCAGCGCGCGTGGCCGTCGAAATGGCGAACCTCTCGGTCGCGCTCGAGCAGCTCGGCGGTGACGACGAGGAAGAAGACGAAGAAGAGGAAGAGGCATGAAGAGCGCACGCCGACGCTCCCGCGAACTGGCCACGCAGGGGCTTTACCAGTGGCTGCTGTCGGGCTCGCCCGGCGGTGAAATCGACGCGCAACTGCGCGGCGCGCAGGGCTTCGACAAGGCCGACCACGAACATCTGGACGCCATCCTGCACGGCGTGATCCGCGATTCGGAAGCACTCTCCGCCGATATCGCACCGTGCCTCGACCGCCCGATCGATCAGCTTTCGCCGGTCGAACGCGCCGTGCTGCTGGTCGCCGCTTTCGAGTTGAAGAATCACCTCGATATCCCCTATCGCGTGGTCATCAATGAAGCAGTCGAACTCGCCAAGACGTTTGGCGGCGCGGACGGCTATAAGTACGTGAACGGCGTGCTGGACAAGCTGTCGGCGCAATTGCGCGCTGCCGAAACGCAGGCGGCTCGCAAGCATTGAGCTTGAGGCGGGGCGAGCGCGCCATGCGCCGTCCCGCTGTTGCTTCTGAACTGGATTTGATCGTATGAACTCCGTGACCGAACCCTTGGTGCGGCTTGCTGCCCGCGTTGACGCCATCCAGCCTTTCTATGTGATGGAACTGGCCAAGGAAGCCGCGCTGCTCGAGCGCGAAGGGCGCGACATCATCCACATGGGAATCGGCGAACCCGATTTCACCGCACCCGAGCCGGTCATCGAAGCGGCCGCGAGCGCCCTGCGCCGCGGCGTTACGCAATACACGAACGCACTTGGCCTGCACGCGCTGCGCGAGGCGATCTCGGCGCATTATGCCGAGTTCTACGGCGTGAGCGTCGATCCTTCGCGGATCGTTGTCACCGCCGGCGCGTCTGCCGCGCTGCTGCTGGCTTGCGCGGCGCTGGTCGATCGCGACGATGAAGTGCTGATGCCCGACCCATGCTACCCGTGCAACCGCCACTTCGTGATAGCTGCGGAAGGCAAGCCGGTGATGGTGCCGAGCGGGCCGGCCGAACGCTTCCAGCTGACCGCTGCCGACGTCGAACGCCTGTGGAACGAACACACCCGCGGCGTGCTGCTGGCGTCGCCGTCTAACCCGACGGGCACGTCGATCGAACCGGCTGAACTCGAACGCATCGTTAAGGCCGTGCGGGCGCGTGGCGGCTTTACGATCGTCGACGAGATCTACCAGGGCCTGAGCTACGACGCGAAGCCCGTCTCGGCGCTCTCGTTCGGTGAAGACGTCATCACCGTCAACAGCTTTTCGAAGTACTTCAACATGACCGGCTGGCGTTTGGGCTGGCTGGTGGTGCCGCCCGGCATGGTCGGCGCGTTCGAAAAGCTCGCGCAGAACCTGTTCATCTGCGCGTCGGCGCTCGCGCAGCATGCGGCGCTGGCCTGCTTCGAACCGGACACGATCGCTATCTACGAAGCGCGCCGCCTCGAATTCAAGCGCCGCCGCGACTTCATTGCGCCGGCGCTCGAATCGCTGGGTTTCTCGGTGCCGGTGATGCCGGACGGCGCGTTCTATGTGTACGCCGATTGCCGCACGGTCGCGCATCCGGCGGCCGGAGATAGCGCGGCGCTCACGAAGGCGATGCTGCACGACGCTGGAGTGGTGCTGGTGCCCGGCATGGACTTCGGTACGCACGCGCCGAAGGACTACATCCGGCTCTCGTATGCCACTGCCCTGCCGAAGCTGGAAGAAGCGGTCGAGAGGCTGGCGAAGCTTTTCGGACGGCACTGACTGGATAGAGGCGCCGAGCGCTCCGCGGTTTGAGTCCCCCGAGGGCCCGGCGACGGACGCCTCTACAGACGGAAGCCACAAAAGAAAAAGGACACCCTCGGGTGTCCTTTTTTGTATCGGCCGCTCTCGCGTGCCGGGCGAACCGGATTACGTCAACGTCAACCTCAAGCGCCCAACTCCGAAGCCGATGCCACGTGCTTGGTCGCATTGGAACTGGCATCGTCCTGCTCGGACACCGGCGTCTTCACCGGCGCTGCCGCGCTCAGCGGATGACCTGCGTCGAGCGTCACCTGCACGCGCTTGCCGTTGGTCGATGCCGCTGCAGCCGTCGTCGTCGTGTTCGACGCCGTCAAAACCGGAGCCTGCGGTGCGTTGATCGGCACCTTGCGGCCACGCGCCACATCGCGCAGACGGCCACGCTCGGCCATCACCTTGGCGCCGTAGCCGCCGTCGTCCTGCGAGGTCGAGCCGACGTAGAGACGCAGGCCGCCCGGCAGCGAACCGCCGCGTGCGATGCAATCCTTCAGCACCAGCGCGCCAACCTTGATGTTCGCGACCGGTTCAAGCGCCGCGCTCTGGCCGCCGAAATACTGGAACTTGTCCGAGTGAACCTTGGACATCACCTGCATCAGGCCCTGCGCGCCCACGCCGCTCTCGGCGTACGGGTTGAAGCCCGATTCGATTGCCATCACGGACAGCAGGAGAAGCGGGTCGAGACCGACTTCGCGGCCGGTGTCGAACGCTGCCTTCACGAGCTCGCTAACGGGCTCCTGAGCAACGCGATAGCGCCGCGCCAGGTAAGACGAAACCAGATCCTGCTCGCGGGTCGAAACCAGCACGCGATCGTCGCGTGCATCGGCCGAGACGCGCTGCGCCGGGATCAGCCGTGCCAGCGCGGAGACGCTCTGCATGGTGCGCGGGTCGAGGCCGTTCAGTGCGGCCACGCCCATACCGGACGTGCCGGTGCCGTCGAAGGCGCCGTCATAGCTGGTATTGCTGGCGGTGACGCCGTTGTTGCCATTGTTGCCGTTGTTGCCATTGTTGCCGTTGTTCGCACCGCTCGCGGTGTCGCTACTTGTCGAATTCGCGGCCAGCGAGTCGTCAGAGGACGCACCAGGGGGCCCGAAAGCCGGCAGCGGGTGGCCCTGCAGCAGACGGGCGGGACCGGCTTGCACAGCGGCGGAAATGACCGGCATCAGCTTGGCGGCAAGGGTGCCGCGCAAAGCTGGCATCAGCCACAGCGTAACGGCCAGCACGACGGCGATTCCGCCGACAATGCTGAACAGGTGATGACTCATTCGCGTGCCGCGACGCAACGCACCACGCACAACTTGCGCAATACGTTCATCGGGACGCCACGATAACCAGGCGTTCATTCAGATCTCCCATGTTGCATGATCCGCGAACTCCGCCAGTCGAACAGGCGGTAACACACATTCGCAGAGTCAAGACATCGCGCGCTCTGTCTGGTTAGGGCAGCAGCGACGTCGGGAAAACGGCAAATACCGTTTGTGGGGAGCCATCTTGAAAAGAGGCCCGCGGCATGCCAAAAAACATGCGGGCGGAGGCTCCCACGCGAAAAACCAGCGTCAACAGGCGCTGGCGAGGACTTCAGTAAGACCGTCAAATACCGTGCAGGGGGTCGGTAAGCGGTGACGCGTTGCGTCTGAAGGGACCGGGGCGGCGGTAAAAACGTTCACGCCCTGCAACCAATGTGGACGGATTTTATGCAGGGTTTTATAGATCGTCAACACTATAGATAGGCAAATGTATAACTAATTGTAATAATGAACAGTGTTCAGTCCGTTAAGAACCGCGCGGTGCGCGCTTCTTGAGCTATCTCAATTAGTCCTCCCGAAGCAGGCCGTTTGGCCAATCTACGTGCGACTGCCAACACAGGTAAAATCGACAATCGTTCTGGCACCGCGAAGCCCTGCCGTGCCCTACCTTTTTGCCGCTTGCGCGGCTCTCTACCGCACCAGATGAAATACAAAGACCTGCGCGATTTCGTCGGCCGTCTCGAAACGATCGGTGAACTGCGCCGCATCTCGCAAAACGTCTCGCCCGTCCTGGAAATGACCGAACTGTGCGACCGCGTCCTCCGCGCCGGCGGTCCCGCGATATTGTTTGAGAGCCAGCAGCAGCATGCGTTTCCGGTGCTCGGCAACCTGTTCGGCACGCCGCGCCGCGTCGCGCTCGGCATGGGTATCGACGCGCAAGCAGGTGAAGGCGATGGCGCCGCGCTGGAGTCGCTGCGCGACGTCGGCCGTCTGCTCTCCGCATTGAAGGAACCGGAGCCACCGAAGGGCCTCAAGGACGCTGGCAAACTGTTCTCGCTCGCGAAGGCGGTGTGGGACATGGCGCCCAAAACAGTGAGCGCGCCGCCCTGCCAGGAAATCGTCTGGGAAGGCAACGACGTCGACCTCGGAAAGCTGCCAATTCAAACCTGCTGGCCGGGCGATGCAGGGCCGCTGATCACATGGGGCCTGACCGTCACAAAAGGCCCGAATAAGAGCCGACAAAATTTAGGCATATATCGCCAGCAACTGATCGGGCGTAACAAACTCATCATGCGCTGGCTCGCGCATCGCGGCGGCGCACTCGATTTCCGCGAGTTCGCGCTGCAGAATCCGGGCAAGCCGTATCCCGTAGCCGTGGTGCTGGGCGCCGACCCGGCGACCATCCTCGGTGCGGTGACGCCGGTGCCCGACACGCTCTCCGAATACCAGTTCGCCGGGCTGCTGCGCGGCGGCCGCACCGAACTCGCGAAGTGCATCACGCCGGGCGTCGACGGTTTGCAGGTGCCCGCGCGCGCGGAAATCGTCCTGGAAGGCTTCATCTATCCGCAGGAAGGCACGCCCTCACCTGCTCCCGCAGGCGCGCCGCCGCGTCCGGCCAAGGGCGCGTCCGCCGCTTACGAACATGCGCTGGAAGGACCCTACGGCGACCACACCGGCTACTACAACGAGCAGGAGTGGTTTCCCGTCTTCACGGTCGAGCGCATCACCATGCGGCGCGACGCGATCTATCACTCCACCTACACCGGCAAACCGCCCGATGAGCCCGCCGTACTCGGCGTCGCGCTCAACGAAGTGTTCGTACCGCTGTTGCAGAAGCAGTTCACCGAGATCACCGATTTCTATCTGCCGCCCGAAGGATGCAGCTACCGGATGGCGATCGTGCAGATGAAGAAGAGCTACCCGGGTCACGCCAAGCGCGTGATGTTCGGCGTGTGGAGTTTCCTGCGGCAATTCATGTATACGAAGTTCATCGTCGTGGTCGACGAGGACGTGAATATCCGCGACTGGAAGGAAGTGATCTGGGCCATCACCACGCGCATCGATCCGGCGCGCGACACTGTGCTGGTCGATCGCACGCCGATCGACTACCTCGATTTCGCTTCGCCGGTCGCGGGTCTCGGATCGAAGATGGGACTCGACGCCACCAACAAATGGCCCGGCGAAACCGATCGCGAATGGGGCCGCCCGATCGAGATGGACGGCGCGGTCAAAAAACGCATCGACACCTTGTGGAATGAGTTGGGGCTGTAAAAACGGGCCTTGAATCACACAGGTCACACCGTTGAATTCCTGATTCTGTCGGCATCGAAGCGATCCGTTCACCAGCCGGATCGCTCCCGCTTGAACAAGTCTGAATAACAAAACTGATGGAGCAGTTGCGCGGATGCATGCCTTTTCAATGATGTCGGATGGTTTCTTTCTATCGTTGTCGTTATGTCTGGATATCGGTCTCGTCAACGTCGCGATGATTTCGCTGACGCTGTCGCACGGCTTCAAACCGGGCTTCTGGCTGGGCTTGGGTTCCTGTTTCGGCGATCTCGTTTACGCGGCGCTCGCGCTCGCGGGAATGGCTGCGCTGCTGCAGTTCGAATCGGTACGCTGGGTCGTGTGGATCGGCGGCGCGGCGGTCCTGCTGTTTCTCACATGGAAGATGGCGCGTGAAGCGCTGTTCCCGGCGACGGCGCCTGCAGTTGCCGGCGAAGCGGATGCCAACGCGCCGCATCTTTCCCCGTGGCGCGGTTTCTTGCGCGGCGCGTTGCTGGCAATGTCATCGCCGTCAGCGATTCTGTGGTTCGCCGCAGTCGGCGGTGCGTTGATCGCGAAAGCCGGCGCCACCAGCGCGACCACTGCACCGGTATTTCTCGGCGGCTTCTTCCTGGGTGGCTTGTGCTGGACGATCTTTATCTGCGGACTCGGTAGCCATGGACGCAAACGCGCCGGCACCGGTTTGCTGCGTGCGTGCCATGTGTTGTCGGCGCTGCTGTTCGCCTACTTCTCGTATAGCGTGATCGTGAACGGATATCGCGATCTGATCGTGCAGACCGCACAGGTGGCAAGCTAGAAAAAACGGCTCGCCTTGGCGAGCCGTCTTCCCTCAATTTCAACGTGCGCAGCTCGGCGCAATAACGATCAAGCAGCGTATCAGGCGAGATACTGCGCCAGCTTCGCCAGATCGACGTTGCCGCCGCTCACCACCACACCCACGCGCTTGCCCTTCACCGGCACGATGCCATTGAGCACGGCAGCCGCGGCGAGACAACCCGTCGGCTCGACCACGATCTTCATGCGCTGCGCGAAGAAACGCATGGTCTCGATCAATTGCTCGTCGCTGACCGTTTCGATCTGCGCGACCAGCTTCCGGATGATCTCGAACGTGTAGTCGCCGAGATGCGTGGAAGCAGCACCGTCGGCAATCGTGCGCGGCGTGTCGATATGCACGATCTCGCCGCGTGCGAGCGATTGCTGACCGTCGTTGCCCGCTTCGGGTTCGATACCGATGACGGTGCACGCCGGACTCAATGCCGCCGCCGACAGTGCGCTGCCGCCGATCAGTCCGCCGCCGCCGAGACAAACGAAGAGCATGTCGAGCGGGCCGGTTTCGTCGATCAACTCCTTCACTGCCGTGCCTTGCCCGGCGATCACATGCGGATGGTCGTACGGCGGAATCAGCGTCATGCCACGCTCTTCGGCGAGCCGCCGGCCGATCTCTTCGCGATTCTCGGTGTAGCGGTCGTAGCTGATCACTTCGCCGCCATAGCCCTTGGTCGCCGCGACTTTGGCGGCGGGCGCGTCGTGCGGCATGATGATCGTGGCGTGAATCCCGGCAAGACGCGCCGACAGTGCGATCGCTTGCGCGTGATTGCCCGACGAGTACGTCAGCACACCCGCTTTACGTTGCTCCGCGTCGAAGTGCGAAATCGCGTTGTAGGCGCCGCGAAACTTGAAAGCGCCCATGCGCTGAAAATTTTCGCACTTGAAGAACACCGACGCGCCCGTGCGCTCGTTGAACGTGCTCGAGGTTAGAACGGGGGTGCGATGAGCGACGCCTTCGAGACGCGCAGCGGCGTCGAGTACGTCGTCGAAAGTGGGAGCGGGAAGCGCTTGCATTGACGAAACTCTCCAGAGCGGTGGCGAAACAGCCATTCTCCCAGCTTCGACGATGCTTTGGTATGTCGCGCGGTATGCCGCAGCAGAAACACAAACGGCGTAACCCGGCGATCAAGCCGGCGTTACGCCGTCAACATCTCTGCGCGCTTCTTGCGATTAGCGGCGGTAGTAGCCGTGGCCGTAGTAACCGCGACCGTAGTAGCCGTGATGATAATAAGGACGGCCATAGCCACCGTAATACCCACCCACCACGACTGCCGGCGGCGGCGCGTAATAGCCTGGCGCATACACCACCGGCGGAGGCGGCGGAGCGTAATAGACCGGCGGCGGCGCGGCATAAACCGGATACGCGGGCGCAACCGGAATGCCAATACCGATGCCTACGGAAACGTGCGCCTCAGCAGCAGTAGCGAACCCCACGCCGAGTGCGGCGGCAACGACAAACGGAACGATCTTTTTCACTTTTATTCTCCTGGCGCGGCCCACTAAGGTCGCCGACTTCGCATGCCTTGCATGCTATGAATTCAATGTATCGAAAAAGACCGTGCATAGATGTTCGCATTTGTTGCAAATTGCAATTGGCGGCAATAGGTCGGAAAGTCCGCCGGCGCGAGGCCGCCAGGACATGTCGCGCAACAGACTGAGAACTAAGGGTTTGCCAGCGGTGAAATGCGCGTGAACCCACTGCCTTGCGGGTCTTGCGGCCCCCGGTTCTCACTTGTCAGTAATCTTTGATTACAAATTAGCTTCAATCCTGACGGCCCAAATGAAAAATGCCCGGTGCAATCGCACCGGGCATTTCTTACCCATCAGCAGACGGTATTGTCAGCCTACCTTCACATAGGCGAATTCTCGGGAGACGCTGGGCGGAACATACGCGCCACTGATGCGCACGCGTGGCGTCAGGCGCTTTTTCTGATCCCACCAGCGACGGCGCTGTGAGTGCGTCAGGAACCGCAAGTGCTTTCGGTAAGAAAAAATATTCATCGCTACCTCCCGAATCTGACTGCGAGACGAAAAACCCAGAACTGCAACTGCAAAACCGGCTCATGAAGGAAATTGTGAGCAGTTTTCGGACCCGCGGGGCGTGTGTGGCCGGATGACCGACCAGACGCGCCATATCGCGCGCGGACTGATCAGAGGAATACCCACACCGGGACACACTACTGCCGGACGGATGGGCGATACTGCTGCATTCCCGTTCAAGTATCCCGCCTGGAGCACGCAACCATGTCCCAGCCCCCTCTGCCGCGCCTCGGCTTCATCGGTGCGGGCCGGCTCGCGCGCTGTCTCGCGCTGAGCTTTTCACGCGCCGGCTATCCTGTCACGGCGGTGGCGAGCCGCTCGGCGGCCTCGGCCGGCCGGCTCGCCAGTCAAATCGAACATTGCGCCGCATTCGACGATCCACAACAGGTTGTCGACGCAGCCGATATCGTCTTTTTAGCCGTTCCCGATGACAGCATCGGTACGACAGCGCACACACTGCGATTCACGGCAGACGCGGCGACCGGCCCATGCGACAAAGCGCTCGTGCATTGCAGCGGCGCCTCGCCGGTGGAGTTGCTGGCCCCGGCGCGCGACCAGGGTGCCTCGATCGGCGGGTTTCACCCACTGTACCTCTTTAGCGGCGATCTCGCCGACCTGGAGCGGATCGCCGGCTGTTCGGTGACGATCGAGGCCGACGGCGCGCTCATGGAGGCTCTGACGGCGCTGGCCGTCGCCCTGCGCTGCCATCCGCTGTCGATTCCTGCAGGCGGCCGCATGCTGTACCACGCCGCCGCGCATTACGCCGCCAGCTTCGCGCTGTGCAGCCTCGCGGAATGCGTGGCGCTGTGGCGCACGCTGGGTTTTGCCGAAGACGACGCGCTGCGCGCGCTGCTGCCCATGCTCTCCGGCACGATCGAAACCGCTCGCGACAAGGGCCTGCCCAACGCGCTCGCCGGCCCTGTGTCGCGCGGCGATACGGGCGTGGTGGAAAAGCAGTTGGCGTTGCTGGAAGGCCTTGGCGGCGATCATGCCGCGCTGTACGGTTTGCTGACGCGGCGCGCGGTCGGACTGGCCGAACGCCGCGTCAAACCGCCCGCCGCGATCGACACGATTGCCGAGGCGGTGGAAGAATCGCTTAACCGGTCGCTGAATCAGGCCGCAGCAGGTGCAAGCGTCAAGTAAGCCGTGATAATGTGACGTCCGGCGCCGCGCGCAATCCGCCAGCGCCGCGCTTCGGGACCAACAGACGAGAACGCACAATGATCAAGGTCAGCATCCTTTATCCGTATCGGGAAAACGGCCACTTCGACGTGGACTACTACTGCGTCACGCACATGCCGCTCGCGGCCAGGCTGTTCGGGCCGTCGCTGAAAGGCTGGTCGGTCGACGTCGGCATCAATGCCGGGCCGCCGGGAACGCCGCCGCCGTATGTCGCCGCAGGCCACTTCCTGTTCGATAGCACGGACGACTTCTATAAAGTCTTCAAGTCGGCCTCGGAGCAATTGGTCGCCGACATTCCGAATTACACCGACGGCGGCAACGGTACGATTCTGATCAGCGAAATCAAGGTTTCTGTGTGATATCCCGTGGCCGGTGTGGCCTGGCGGCATGCGGTTCGCCAATTGGTCTGACTCGAGCATCTGGAAATTGAAGCACTGCGTCCCCATTTGTGACGCGTAACGCGCCCTCCTCGGGAACGGCGCAGGCAATCCAAATGAACCCGCCGGCGCACCGATCGGTCAGCGCCGGCACCCTGCGGCCGATCGACGACCGCCTTCCGAAGGATAAGGACACGAGATGTTTGGCGATATCGCCCGTTTTCTGCTCAATACCGTCTTTACGCTGTTCGGCGCCGCGCTGCTGCTGCGCGCATGGCTGCAGGTCGTGCGCATGCCGCCGTACAATCCCGTGACGAACGCCGTGCTGCAAGCCACCAACTGGATCGTGCTGCCTTTGCGGCACATTCTGCACAGCACCCGCAACATCGACTGGGCGAGTCTCGTCGCAGCGCTGATTGCGGCGATCGTTTATGTGGTGCTGATGGTGGTGCTCACGGGCGCCGATCCGCTCACGCTCGTGCCGACACTGCTGATCGTTGCCGTGCTGACCGTGATCAAGTGGGCGCTGAACCTAATCATCTGGATGACGATCCTGATGGCGCTGCTGTCGTGGCTCAATCCGCGCTCGCCGGCCATGCCGATTCTGTACCAGCTGACCGCGCCGTTCCTGAATCCGCTGCGCCGTGTGGTGCCGCAACTCGGCGGCATCGACCTCTCGCCGATCCTGCTGTTCGTGATCGTGCAGGTGCTGCTGATGGTGGTCACACGTGCGGCCGTTCAATTGACCTACTTCGTGATCTGAACGGCGCTTCGTGCGCCTTGTGGAACAAGGGTGGCGGCAGTGCGATTTGCGCTAACCGCCCCTTCCCGAGTAGAATCGTGCGCTCTGCGGGCGTCGTATAATGGTAATACCCTAGCTTCCCAAGCTAGAGCCGTGGGTTCGATTCCCATCGCCCGCTCCAGATTCTTTTCAGCCAGCCTGGCGATTAACCAGGTGGCTTCGCGAAAGGATCTGAATCTGCAGCACCTTGCCGCATTTCCCGCCCGCTACGTCCTCCCCGTCTGTCATTCGAGAAGTCGCAAAAACGCGAGATGAGCGTGCGTGGTGTCAACGCGCCATTGCGGGAGCCGCTGCTAGTTCTTCGCAGCTTTCTCGACCGCTTTGACCAGCTTGAATTCGTCTTTGTCCAGCGCGTAGTAGTACGTCCCGCCACCCGCTTCATTCCTGCTGCCGTGAACCACCAGCAGGCGGCTGTCGCGCCGGAATTCGATCGGCTCCTGCACATCCACGTCCCAGCAGCACACCGTAAAAGGCAGCCACGTGACGCGGCCAGTCTTCGCGTCGATCGCCACGCTGGACACGCAGGACGCCCCGCAGCCCCAGCTTGCCAGCACGTAATGCCCGGCGAAGTTCGGCTTCTGGCGGCTGGCTTCGCGGATACGCGTCGCGTATTCCTTGTCGTCCGCGGATACGAGCCGCACTTTCGCCGCTTTGCCCGCGAAGGTGTCGCTGACCGCGAAATCTTCAAAGCGCGGCACGCCGGCATCATCGGCTTGCGCGACGCCCATCCAGCACATGGCGGACACAAAGCCCATCAATAGAAACTTTTTCATTGCTCAATACCAGTGGTGTTTTTCCCAGAACAGCCGTGCTGATGCCGCAGTGTGATATCGCCCGAGAATATAGCGAATCCCGCCCTGACATTCTTCGACCGCATTACCGAAAGATTTTTCGCCATTCGGATTCAATTCATATTGAGGCCGCAGCAACTGATAAAGCCCGCGTGCGGACGACTTCCCATTGCGCACGTCGACCACACCGCTCGACTCCTGCGCCATGAGCCACAGTAAATCGTTGAATTGCGTGAGGGCAACGCCTTCAATGGCCATTGCCTTGCGAAGTGCATTCTGGGAAGTAGTTGGAACCGCAGTTGGATCGATAGCGACCCAATCCGTTTTGGCGGCTTTTGCCTGACGATGATTGTGTGCGTGTTTGCCCATGGTGGATTTTCGTTTTGATAATCGTTGCAACGGAATGGCTTACAGCGCGATTAAATCATACGAATGGCTGTCACGGTTATGAAAACGTAATCTTGATGTCGAATTCAGGCTCCCTCCGCATCGGCCACCGTCTGGACGCACCCTTTTCGGGTGTGCTACCTTACGCGCACTTGCAACGCCCGCTCCACCTTCCTGCTGAGCTTTCAGCGGAATCCAGCACGAGCCGCCTCCCATGAAGGCGGCTTTTTTGTAGTGGCAGCGGCCCGGCATAGCGATTCGAGCGAACCGCGCCTGCGAACTGCGGCCCATGCCGCGGCAAGCGTAAGCACAAACGCAAAAGGCGCCTTGCAACACGCCAGGCAAGCCGCCGGGCCCTCACCCTAGTAGCAGTATCGATAATGATCCACGATCCAAACGACGCCGGCCTGCCCGACGAACTCCCGCCGCCTTCAACTGAAGCAGAAGCCGAGGGCCAACCGGCCGACGCCGACGCGACTGCCGGCACCTCGCAAGACGAAGCCTTACATCGACGCCGCATCCGCAGCTTTGTCACGCGCGCTGGTCGCGTATCGACCGGCCAGCGCCGCGCGATGGACGAGCTCGGTCCGCGTTTCGTCGTGCCCTTCACGCCGCAACAACCCGACTGGAACAGCGTGTTCGGCCGCGCCGCGCCGCGTGTGTTGGAAATCGGCTTCGGAATGGGCGCGACCACCGCGGAGATCGCCTCGCACCGTCCCGCCGACGACTTCCTCGGCGTCGAAGTACACGAGCCAGGCGTCGGCGCGCTGCTGAAGCTGATGGGCGAGCAGACGCTGTCGAACATCCGCATCATTCAGCACGACGCGGTCGAAGTGCTTGAGCAGATGATCGCGCCGGACAGCCTCGACGGCGTGCATATTTTCTTTCCCGATCCTTGGCACAAGGCGCGCCACCACAAGCGCCGGCTGATCCAGCCGAAGTTCGTCGCATTGCTGGTTTCGCGTCTGAAGCCGGGCGCCTATCTGCATTGCGCGACCGACTGGCAGAACTACGCCGAGCAGATGCTCGAAGTGCTGGGCGCCGATCCTGCGCTGGAAAATACCGCTGACGGCTACGCGCCGCGTCCCGAGTATCGTCCGGTGACGAAGTTCGAGCGCCGCGGGCTACGGCTCGGGCATGGTGTGTGGGATCTGGTGTTCAGGAAGCGCGCCGCCGTATAAAACCGCACCGCAGTTGTCCTCGCCATAAGCAAAAAGGCCCGCAAACGCGGGCCTTTTCTCATGACGCGGAAAACATGCGGAGACTCAGTCCGCCCAGCTCAACGCGCCGCTGTAACCCACCAGCAGGATCAACAGTCCGAAGGCGATCCGGTACCACGCGAACACGGTGAAATCGTGCGCGGCGATGTAGCGCAGCAGCCAGCGCACGCAGGCGAACGCGCTGATGAAGGCCGCCAAGAAGCCGAGCGCGAAACTGCCAAGCGCGTCGATGGACAGCAGATGCCAGTCTTTATAGAGCTCGTAAGCCGTCGCGCCGAAGATGATCGGAATCGCGAGGAAGAAAGAAAACTCCGTAGCAACGCGCCGGTCGAGACCGAACAGCATCCCGCCGATGATCGTCGAACCCGAGCGCGACATGCCCGGGATCAACGCAAAACATTGAGCGAGGCCGACTTTCAACGCATCTAGCGGGCTCAAATCGTCGACGTTCTGAACACGTGCCGCCACGTCGCCTCGCGCACGCTGACGTGCTTCCGCCCACAGAATCACAACCCCGCCCGCCACTAACGCGAACGCGACCGGCACGGGCGAAAACAGCGCCGCCTTGATGGCCTTCTCGAACAGCAGGCCGAGCACAACCGCCGGAATCGTCGCGATGATCACATTCAGCGTAAAGCGCCTTGCGTCGGGCCGGCTGGGCAAGCCGACCACCACGCTGCCGATACGGCGCCGAAACTCCCAGCACACGGCCAGAATCGCGCCGAGCTGGATCACGACATCGAAGGTTTTCGCGTGTTCATCCGTGAAATTGAGCAGACTGCCCGCGACGATCAAATGGCCGGTACTCGACACCGGCAAAAATTCCGTCAGCCCTTCGACGACGCCCAGAATCAGCGCCTTGCAAGCCAATAGCCAGTCCATCCGTGACCCTCGTTGTTATAGATAGCCGAAACGAACAGGGGCGGCACGGTGTACGCGGCCCTGCCGGCCGCGCGCAGCGTCATTTCTCGACGATTTGCACGCGTATGCCGTTTGTAAGGATGGTGATTGTACCGGGTTCGTAATTCACCCCGGCAAATTGCAGCTGTTCAGGCTTGAAGGTGTAGATCGGATAGTTGGTCAGCAACTGCGTGGCGAGCACGGCCGCGGCGGCGTTGATCTGCTGTGTGTAGGCCTGGGCCTGACCGCTCACGCTGACGTTGTCGACGCTCGGCGACTTCAGCACGACCGATTTGCTGGCGGCGTCGTAAGCCAACTCGCTCGACAGTGTGAATACGCCGTCCACCGGTTGCGGCATGAATGGGCTCGCGAGCCGGGCGTCGAGCTTCACCGAGACGCGGTTCGCGTCCGGCAGGAAGCCGACCACCGGGTTGGTTAGCGCGACGTCGAACACTTGCGAAACCGTCCGCTGATACGGGAATTTGCGCTGCACCGCATCCTGCACCTGCTGCTGCGAGAACGTGTAATGCGAGGGGATGAACGGGAAAGTCAATGTCGCGCAGGCCGCCAGCGACACGGTGATGCCAAGCGCGGTGCAGCCTGTCAGCGCGGCAAGCAGGAAGCGGCGCCGGGTCGGCGCAGCGGGTCGAGTCATGCGAAATCTCCTGTGGAAGCCTTCTCGAGCATGCGGTTGCGTTGGGTTGTTTGTTCGGATGGGTGACGTGACGGAATCGTTCCCGCGCGCTATTGGCGTACCGCCAGTTGCGGTTGAGTCTGCGTTTCAAGCTGGGTGAGCCAAGCGAGCGCCTCGCTGCGGCTCGTGCCGCACATCTCCGTCTGCGGTTGCAGACCGGAACAGCACGCCGGCCGCTCCGGCTGACCGAAGATCGCGCAGCGCAGATCATCGCCGAGTTGCACGCAGCGCACGCCCGCCGGTTTGCCATTCGGCATGCCGGGGATCGGGCTCGAAATCGACGGCGCGATACAGCACGCGCCGCAATCGGGGCGGCACGCATGACCGGCCACATGGAACGGGGACTCGCGCTTCACAACGCTGTTCGGCACATCACTCACGACATTTTTCCTGAACTCGAAAACAGGCAATACAACATACAACGCAGCGCCAGACCCGCATTGTGCCATCGCATCTCGTGCGACCTTTTTACACAATTACGCGAAGGGTCGCTCACGTAAACTTGCTGGATACGAAAGGCCACGCTCAAGAGGCGTTTGCGCTGTTCGAACCGGTCCCGAGAATCCTCCGGCTCGTGCCTCTTCAAGGGTGGCCGTCAAACCCGAGCGCCCCATGACCACCGCCAACACGCTATTCCGCCCCGACCTGCTCACCAAATACAGCGCGAACGGTCCACGGTATACGTCCTATCCAACGGCCTTGCAGTTCCGCGACGATTTCGATCCCGCCGACTATCTGCGCGCCGCGGCGGACCCAGGCTCCTCTGCCACCGATCTCTCGCTGTACTTCCACATCCCCTTTTGCGACACCGTGTGCTTCTACTGTGGTTGCAACAAGGTCGCCACAAAGAACCGCGCGCACGCGCGTCCCTATGTCGAGCATCTGAAGCGTGAAATGGCTTTGCAGGCCACGTGTTTCGACACGCGACGCCCCGTTTCGCAATTGCACTGGGGCGGCGGCACGCCCACGTTCCTGTCGCACGATGAAATGGCGGAACTCATGGCCGCAGCGCGCGAGCACTTCACGTTGCTGCCCGATACTGAAGGCGAGTATTCGATCGAAGTCGATCCGCGCGAAGCGTCGCCCGAGACCATTGCGCATTTGCGCACACTCGGCTTCAACCGGCTCAGTCTCGGTGTACAGGATTTCGATCCGGTGGTGCAGCAGGCGATCAATCGCATTCAGCCGCTCGAGATGACTGCGTCGGTGATGCAAGCCGCGCGTGATACGAGCTACCACTCGATCGGCGTCGATCTGATTTACGGACTGCCGCATCAAACGGTCGATAGCTTCAGCCGCACACTCGACACGATGATCGCACTCGCACCCGATCGTCTTTCGGTGTTCGCGTATGCGCACATGCCACAGCTATTCAAGATGCAACGGCAGATGGATGAGGCCACGCTACCCTCACCTGCCGTGCGCCTTGCGATCCTGCAAAGGGTGGTCGAGCGTCTGACCGACGCGGGCTACGTCTACATCGGCATGGATCACTTCGCGCTGCCCACCGACGAACTCGCGCGCACACAAGCGCAGCGCACGTTGCATCGGAATTTCCAGGGGTACAGCACGCGAGCGGAATGCGATCTGATCGGCTTCGGCGCGTCGTCGATCGGTAAAGTCGGCGACGTGTACGCGCAGAACATCAAGGACCTGCCGGGCTACGCCGCGGCAATCGATGCGGGCAAGCTCGCGATCACACGCGGCGTGCGCCTCACTGCGGACGACCGTCTGCGTCGCGATGTGATCACGCAATTGATGTGCAATCTGGAACTGCGCTTCGACGAATTCGAAGCCGCGTACGGCATCCGCTTTGCCGACACGTTCGAACCGGAACTGGAGCGCTTGCGAGGCTTCGAGCAGGACGGGCTGCTGTCGGTAAGCAACAGCAAGCTCGAGGTGCAAATTGCCGGACGCATGCTCGTGCGCAACATCGCGATGGTGTTCGACCGCTATCTCGGTCAGCAGGCGCTCGAACGATTTTCACGCACGGTTTGACGGCTGGGTATGCGAAGAAAGCGACCGGCTTGCCCGTCGTCGAATTTTCCGCCATAATCTGCGTCTTCGCCGCGAGCCATACTCTGGCGCGTGCGCTGCAAGACCTGCCCAGGTGGTGAAATTGGTAGACGCAGGGGACTCAAAATCCCCCGCCGCAAGGCGTGCCGGTTCGATTCCGGCCCTGGGCACCAAAAGAAATTCCAGCAGTACCGTATAAAGATCAGAAAACCCCGCCCAGTCATGCTGCGCGGGGTTTTTTGTTGTCTTCTGCAAAGCGGCTAAAGCGCACTACTGAAGATGGTCAGCCGGACATTTATTCGAGCTCACTCGATGACCGACCATGAGGCCGGCGTCGTAGGCCGCTTCCAGCGCTCGCGCGAGACTATCGACACGCACGATGCGTAAATCGGCGCTCGGCTTGCCGCTCAGTTCGAACGTCGCGATGCCGAGCGTTTCATGCGCGATCGACAGCAACAATTCCAGACGTGCGTCGTGTTCGATGGTGGTGTTCATATTCGGCTCCTGACGTGCGACATTGCACTTATCAGCTTAGGCAATAATTGCTTAAGCAATATGTGACGTTCGGCCGCATATTGAAGCTCTTCTCGATATTGGGCGGTCCGACGCCAACAGCGCCGGTGCCCACTCCCCGCCTTACCGCCCTGCCACCTGTGCGCCGCCATGCGTCGCTGCACGCCGGCACTTGAACACGTAGCCAAGCCACATCACGACCAGCCACGCGGGCACGAGCCATACCGAAACCGACAGGCCCGGCGTCATTGCCAGAATCACGAGGATCAGCGCCATGAAAGCGAGGCAGATCCAGTTGCTGACTGGGAACCAGAACGACTTGAACACGAGCGTCTCGCCCGCCGCCACCATCGCCTTGCGCGACTTCAGATGCGTCAGGCTGATCAGCGCCCAGTTCAACACCAGCGCGGCCACCACCAGCGCCATCAGCAGGCCAAGCGCTTCGGCCGGAATCAGATAGTTGATGATCACGCAGGTGAACGTGGCGAGCGCCGACAAACCAATTGCCATATACGGCACGCCGCGCCGGTCGACCTTCATCAGCGCGCGCGGTGCGTTGCCCTGTTCCGCAAGACCGTAGAGCATGCGGCTATTCGCATAGACGCCGCTGTTGTAGACCGAGAGCGCTGCGGTCAGCACCACCACGTTGAGGATGTTCGCGGTCAGTGTCGAGCCGATCTGCGAGAAGATCATCACGAACGGGCTGCCGCCGGCCGCCACCTGATTCCACGGATACAACGAAAGCAGCACCGCCAGCGAGCAGATGTAGAAAATCAGAATCCGGTAGATCACCTGATTCACGGCCTTCGGAATGCTCTTTTGCGGATCGGCCGCTTCAGCAGCCGTAATGCCGATCAACTCGAGGCCGCCGAACGAAAACATGATGACCGCGAGCATCATGAACAGGCCATGAAAACCGTGCGGGAAAAAGCCGCCGTCGGCCCAGAGATTGGTGATCGACGCTTGCGGACCACCATGGCCGCTGATCAGCAGATAGCCGCCGAACAGGATCATGCCGATCACCGCCACCACCTTGATGATCGCAAACCAGAATTCGGTTTCGCCGTATGCTTTGACGTTGGCGAGATTGATTGCGTTGATGACGGCGAAGCACACCAGCGCCGATACCCAAGTAGGCACGCCCGGCCACCAGTAGTGCACGTAGGTGCCAACAGCGGTCAGCTCGGCCATGCTCACGAGCACGTACAGCACCCAGTAGTTCCAGCCGGACAGAAAGCCGGGGAAATCACCCCAATACTTGTACGCGAAGTGGCTGAACGAACCGGCAACCGGTTCCTGCGCGACCATTTCGCCGAGTTGGCGCATGATCATGAACGCGATGATGCCGCCGATCGCGTAGCCGAGAATCATCGACGGGCCGGCGGCCTTCAACACGCTGGCGGAGCCGAGAAACAGGCCCGTGCCGATCGCCCCGCCCAGCGCGATCAGCTGGATGTGACGATTCTTAAGCCCGCGCTTCAGGCCGTCTTGCTGCTGTGCACTATTCAAAATTGCGCCCCAGTGTATGGATATCGATCGCCCGATCAGACTTATGGTCTGCCCCGGCAGAACCTGAAATTTTACCGCGGCCGATATTACCTAAATAGTGGGAGCAACCCGCGCTTGGTTCTGCGCCGCACTTAACGGCGAGGATAGTGATTGTCACTGGCGTGGGGCTTCTGTATGTTGCCCTAGTCGAGGTTTTTGCCTTCGGAGATTCAACATGTCGCCCAAACGTTTGCTTTGCGCCGCTGCTTTGTGTCTCAGCTTCGCTGCGGCGGGTGCCCTCGCGCAAACCGCGGCGCCCACGGCAGAACCCGCCGCCGAGCCGGCCGACATGCCGGGCATGGAATCGAGCGCACCGGAAGCACCGGAGCCGCCCGCGGCGCCGGCCGCAATGCCTGCGACTCCCGCCGCCGTCCCCACGCCTGCCGCTCCAAAAGCGACCGCCGCCAAAGCACCCGCAGCACCGATGACCGGCCCCGTGCGCAACGTCGTGCTGGTTCATGGCGCGTTCGTCGACGGGTCGAGCTGGAACGGTGTCGTCGCGAAATTGCAGCAGAAGGGTTATCACGTGAGTTCGGTGCAGAACCCGCTCACGTCGCTGGCCGACGATGTCGCCGCCACCCGCCGTGTTCTCGCGCGCCAGGATGGCCCGACCATCCTCGTAGGACATTCATGGGGCGGTGTCGTGATCACCGAAGCGGGTGCGAACGCGCCGAACGTCGCCGGTCTCGTCTATGTGGCGGCGATTGCACCGGACCTGCACGAATCGACAATGGACCTGATGAAACGCGCGGCGCCGGCGCCAGCGGGTCAAGCCATCACCGCGGATTCCACAGGCTTTCTTTGGCTTGACCGCAGCAAATACCACGCCGACTTCGCCGCCGACGTGCCCGAGAATCTGACGCGCGTGCTCTCCGCCGCGCAACAGCCGATCTCCGCCCGTGCCTTCAGCGAAACGGTCAGCCAGGTGGCGTGGAGAGAAAAGCCTTCGTGGTACATCGTGACGACGAGGGATCGCGCGATATCGCCTGAAGTCGAACAGTTCATGGCCAACCGGATGGGTGCGAAGATCGTGCCGATCTCATCGAGCCATCTCGTGCCGGTGTCGCATGCTGGCGCGGTTGCGGATGTGATCGATCGGGCAGCGCGGGAGCTGAGCCGGCAACAGTAGGCTGTCGCCGGTCACGCCATCCGTCACACGGCTCAGCGCAGCATGAACGACATCGCCGACAGGCAGTTCAGCATGCGCACCGCATGTTCGGCAGACTCCGCACTAAAACGCAACGTGACGGCGTCGACGCGTGTGAGCGTCGGCCATTGGCAGAACAGATCGGCAAGTGCAGTAGTTTGCACGCGCAACTCGCATTCGACGGGCTTCGCGGCAGCGCGCGTGGCTTGCGGCGCATGACCCTTGTCGATGTAGTGCCGCACCACTTCGCGCGCGGCAATTTCGATCGCGTCGCGAGCGCTTGCCGGTGTTTGCGTGACGCCGCTCGCATGCCCCGTTGCGCTCTTGGTGACCACGAAATGCGCGCCGGGAAAGCGCGGCGCGGTTTCCTCGGCGAATACATCGTCGCCGGATAAAAGCGCTACCTGTGCACCATATTCTTCCGCCAGCGCTCCATACAACCCTGCCTCGCCGACTTCGACGCCGTTTAGCGAAACACGCGCGAACGCGAAGCTGTTGATCGTGTGCGCGAGGATGCCGTGCGTTTGCGACCTCGCGTGGTAGCCGATCATGAACACCAGCGCCGCGCCGTATTCAAGGCCAGCCATCATGCCAAGCGTGCGTGGTTTGCCGAGCACGATCTGGGCACGCGCATCGAGCAGATCGGGCAGCAGGTTGCGAAAGCCGCCATGCGAATCGTTGACCCACACGTGCGTCGCGCCACCCGCGAACGCGCCTTCGATCGCCGCGTTGGCTTCGAGCGTCATCCAGCGGCGCGCGGCTTCGTATTCGCCGTTGCCCGCGCGCGTTTGTTCAGGATGGAACACGCCAGCCACGCCTTCGATGTCGACGGAAATCAGGACTTTCATCAGGAAGATTGCTTGAGAAGTTGAGCGAGGTCGGGGGCGGCGTCGTGCAGCGACAGGCGACGATGGCCGTCGCGGCCCGTCACCGACGTGGCGCTCCATAGCGCATCGACGATCGCTTGCTCGACGCTGTCCGCGCAGGCACGGAATAGGGGATCGAGGCGTGCGTCGGCGAGCATGGGCGGCAAGGCAACGAAGTCGGATTCGTGCGGCACGGTGTAGGCCGTCGAAAACGCCAACGCGATGTCGCCGCTGCCGTGGCCGTACACCGAACCGGTTCGTGCGAGACCGGCCGCGGCGCGCAATGACAGGCGTTTGAGTTGACGAGCGTCGAGCGGCGCGTCGGTGGCGACGATCATGATGATCGAGCCTTGTTCGGGTTTTGAGTGTGGCGCTGATGTCGCTGAGGCCGCTGAGTTCACCGAGGTCTCTGCGCTCGCCGAAGTTGCTAAGGTCGCCGCGCCAGCGGCGACAGCTTTGGCTGCGCGTTCGGCGAGCACGCGACCGAGCGGCGTGCCGTCGATCGTCAGCATCGGCAGGCGACCAAAGTTCGCCAGCACCAGCGCGCCGACCGTATAAGTCTGCCCTGCTACGTCAACAACACGCGACGCATTGCCGATACCACCCTTCAGATCGAAGCAGGACATACCGCGGCCTGCGCCAACCGAACCGCTCGCAACGTCGACGCTTGCAGCCTCATACGCGTCGCTGTAATGCCGTTCGCTTACCGCTAAAGCCTGAATATCGTTCAGGTACCCATCATTACATTCGAACACCAGCGGATTGACCGTCGACCATTCGCGTCCGATTTTCGGATTGCCTTGAATAGCCGCACGAATCTGCGCTTGTGCGACAGCAGCGACGCCAAAGGTATTGGTCAGCGCAATGGGCGTCTCCAGCACGCCGAGCTCCTCAACCTGCACGAGCCCAATGCTCTTTCCAAACCCGTTGATCACCGACGCCGCAGCAGGCACCTTGCTCGCAAAAGGATCGCCACAATGCGGACGAATCACAGTCACGCCGGTTTGCACAACGCCTTCATCCAGCGTGCAATGTCCGACCGTCACGCCTTCTACGTCGGCAATCGTTCCACGTGGGCCACTCGGTAACACGCCGATATGCGGCGCGTTCTCATCGGCAGTTTCGGTAAAACTCATGGCCGGTCGAGCTTCGGGTCGAGCGCATCGCGCAAACCGTCGCCGAGCAGATTGAATGCCAGCACAGTGAGGAAAATCGCCAGACTCGGGAACAGCGCGATATGCGGCGCCGTAACCATATCCGCGCGCGCTTCGTTGAGCATCGCGCCCCACTCCGGCATTGGCGGTTGCGCGCCGAGTCCGAGAAACGACAGGCTCGCCGCCGTGATTATCGACGTACCGATCCGCATCGTGAAGTACACCACGATCGACGAAATCGTCCCCGGCAGAATATGCCGCACGATGATGGTCCAGTCCGATGCGCCGATGCTGCGCGCCGCTTCGATATAGGTGAGTTGTTTAAGCATCAGCGTATTGCCGCGCACGAGCCGCGCAAATGCCGGGATGCTGAAGATCGCCACCGCGCAAATCACATTGATCATGCCGTTGCCGAGAATCGCGACCACACCGATCGCCAGCAGAATGCCGGGGAAGGCAAACAGCACATCGGCGACACGCATGGTGATGCGGTCCCACCAGCCTTCGTAGTAACCGGCCAGCAAACCGAAGAACGTACCGATCACCGCGCCGATCGCCACCGACAGAAAACCGGCCTCGAGCGAAATACGCGAACCCGCCAGAATGCGGCTGAAAATATCGCGGCCCAGCGAATCGACGCCGAACCAGTGCGCCGCCGATGGCCCCGCGTTCAACGCGTCGTAGTCGAAGAAATTTTCCGGATCGTACGGCACGATATGCGGCGCGAGAATCGCAACCGCAACCAGCAGCAGCACGAAAATGCCGGCGCCCAGCGCCACATGCTGCTTACGGAATTTGCGCCAGAATTCACTCCACGGTGTGCGGATCGCGTTTTCTACGAGAGCGGCCTTGGCCGCATTCGCCTCGGTGGCTGAGATGCTCATGCGGGCCTCACTTGAAACGGATGGTCGGGTTGATGACGGCGTACAGCACGTCCACAACCAGGTTGATGATGATGAACTCAAGCGAGAACAACAGCACTTCCGCCTGAATCACCGGGTAGTCGCGCATCGCCACGGCATCCACCAGCAAGCGCCCGAGCCCCGGCCAGTTGAATACCACTTCGACCACGATCGAGCCGCCCAGCAGAAAGCCGAATTGCAGCCCCATCATCGTGATGACGGGAATCATCGCGTTGCGCAAGCAGTGTTTGATGATGACGAGCCGTTCCGGCACGCCCTTGGCGCGTGCGGTACGCACGAAATCTTCATTCATCACTTCGACGAACGAAGCACGCGTGAAGCGCGCCATCACCGCCGCCACTGCTGCACCAAGCGTGAGCGACGGCAGCACGTAACTCTTCCACGACCCGTCGCCGACAATCGGAAGCCAGCCGAGTTTCACTGAGAAGATTTCCATCAGCAGCATGCCGAGCGCGAATGCGGGAAACGAAATACCCGACACCGCGAGCGTCATGCCAAGCCGGTCCGGCCAGCGATTGCGCCACACGGCCGAGACGATGCCGATGCCCATGCCGAGCACCACCGCCCAGACCATGCTCGCGAGCGTAAGCAACAACGTCGGCATAAAGCGCTCGCCGATTTCCTGGCTGACCGGCCGCTTGCTGCGCGTGGACGTGCCGAAGTCGCCGTGCGCGATCTTCACGAAGAAGTTGGCGAACTGCTGCGGCATCGGCCTATCGAGGCCGAGATCGGCACGCACCAGTGCAACGGTCGCCTCATCTGCTTCGGGACCGGCTGCGAGGCGCGCCGGATCACCGGGCAACAGATGCACGAACAGGAACACCAGCACGGCGACGATGAAGAGCGTCGGCAGCAGGCCAAAGATACGTTTGACGAGGAAGTTCAGCATGAAACCCAATCCGGCAATGATGCGGGCAACGAAAGATCTTTCAGAGCAGTACGCGACTGTCCGGCCCGTGCGTTCGTGAAGAACACACGGCGCCGAACGGTCGGCTCATCACTTGATCGCGATCTCGTCGAAATTGAACGAGCCGTCCGGCGCGACATAGGCGCCCGACAAGCGCTTGCTGCGCGCGAACACGACCTTTTCCTTAACGAGGAAGATCCACGGCGCGTCGGCCCAGATGCGTTTTTGCGCGTCGGTGTAGAGCGCGGCCTTCTGCGTGCGGTCGGTGGTTTCGAGCGCCTGCTTCAGATCGGTATCGACCGTGTCGTTCTTGTAGTACGCGGTGTTGACCATCTTCGGCGGGAACGAGACCGATCCGAGCAGCGGCGTGATCGCCCAGTCCGCTTCACCCGTCGACGACGACCAGCCCGCGTAGTACATGCGCACAGGAGCGGTTGCCGGATCCTGCGCGCTTTCCACCTTGGCGACGCGTTGACCTGCTTCGAGTGCTTCGACCTGCGCCTTGATGCCGACTTGCGCGAGTTGCTGCTGCACGAACTGAATCACCTTCTGCGCCGTCGAGTAGTTATACGCGGACCACAATGTCGTTTCGAAACCGTTCGGATAACCCGCTTCCTTCAGCAGTTCACGCGCCTTCGCCGGATCGTACGGCCAGGGGCCGAGCTTCGTCGCGTACTCGACGCCTTGCGGCACCACGCCCTCAGCCGGCGTCGCGTACCCGGCAAACGCGACCTTGATCAGCGCATCCTTATTGACCGCGTAGTTCAGCGCTTCACGCACCTTCGGATTGTCGAAGGGCTTCTGGTTGACGTTCATGCTGATATAGCGCTGGATGATCGACGGCGAAGCAATCAGATCGACCTTCGGGCTCGACTGCAATTGCGCCGCCTGTTCGAACGGCACCTGGAACGCGAAGTCCGCTTCACCAGTGCGCATCAACGCAGCACGTGTGTTGTTGTCGACCACCGGTTTCCAGT
Organism: Paraburkholderia sp. SECH2; assembly: GCF_030464795.1. Taxonomy (NCBI): domain Bacteria; kingdom Pseudomonadati; phylum Pseudomonadota; class Betaproteobacteria; order Burkholderiales; family Burkholderiaceae; genus Paraburkholderia; species Paraburkholderia sp. SECH2. The sequence goes on along the minus strand of NZ_JALPRH010000002.1, from coordinate 265,861 downwards.
CGATCGCATCGACCTTCGGGTAGCCCTTCTTCCAGTAGCCCGCGAACTTCTTCACGGTCAGGTCGCCAGCCGGGTCCCATTTCACCAGTTCGAACGGACCTGTGCCGACCGGGTGGAACGCGATGTCCTTGCCGTACTTCTTCAGCGCGTCAGGCGAAATCATCACCGCCGACGGATGCGCCAGTACGTTGACGAACGCCGAGAACGGCGCCTTCAAGGTGATCTTCACCGTGTACGGATCGACCACTTCGGTCTTCTCGATACGGTTGAACATGTTGTAGCGTTTGAGCTTGTTCGCCGGATCAGTCACGCGGTCGAAGTTCGCTTTCACTGCGGCGGCGTTGAAGTCGGTACCGTCCTGGAACTTCACGCCATGACGCAGCTTGAACGTGTAGACCTTGGCATCCGGACTCGCTTCGTAGCTATCGGCTAGCACGTTGACCAGCTTCATGTCCTTGTCGAAACCGAACAGGCCTTGATAGAACGACTTGGCGACGGCTTGCGACAGCGTGTCGTTCGCATCGTATGGATCGAGCGTCGTGAAGGTCGACGCAACAGCCATCACGGCCGTGGTATCGGCGTGCGCCACACTGCCCGCGAGCATCGCGAACACCACCGCGCCGCCGCTGACCAGCGCGCGCAAACGAAACGGAGAAGACGGGACCAGCAGGTTCATGAGGTTGGCTCCAGGCTGCGAATTGAAACAGGGTTATGTGCTGCGAGAGAAAATGGTTTTTGCTTCAGGCTTAGTGCGTGGTTCAGTTCTGCGCACGGGTACGCGGCATCTATCGCGTCTAGTAAGCGCCCCCGACCCGATGCTGCGCCACGAAATGATCCGGTCCGACCGCAATCAGCGGCGCCACGCTCGGTTCGTCGTTTAGCGCGCGGATCGGGCTCGGAATCTCATCGGCGGCGAGCATGCGTTTCGCGTGACGGCGCGCCGGATCGGCGACCGGCACCGCGCCCATCAGCTTCTTCGTGTACGGGTGCTGCGGCGCTTCGAACACCGCGCGGCGCGGGCCGATCTCGACGATCTGGCCGAGATACATCACCGCCACGCGATGGCTGACACGCTCCACCACCGCCATGTCATGCGAAATGAACAGATACGCAACGCCCAGTTCGCGTTGCAGATCGAGCATCAGGTTGACGATCTGCGCCTGCACGGAGACGTCCAGTGCGGAGACGGATTCGTCGGCGATGACGACTTTGGGATTCAATGCCAGCGCACGCGCAATCGCGATGCGTTGCCGTTGTCCGCCCGAAAATTCGTGCGGATAGCGCCCTGCGGCCTCGCGTGGCAGGCCAACCTTTTCGAGCAGCCACGCCACGCGCGCTTGTGCTTCGGCGCCTTGAGCGACGCCGTGCACGAGCAGCGGCTCCATGATCGAGAAGCCGACCGTCAAGCGCGGATTCAGCGAAGCAAACGGGTCCTGAAAAATAAACTGGATATTGCGGCGCAACGCTTGCAACGCAGGGCCGGTGAGCGAGCTGATTTCCTTGCCGTCGAATTCGATCGAGCCGCTCTGGCTTTCGACGAGGCGCAGCAATGAACGGCCCGTCGTCGATTTACCGCAACCCGATTCGCCGACCAGCGCGAGCGTTTCACCCGGGCGCAGATCGAAGCTGACTTTCTCGACCGCATGCACGCGGCCGGTCAACCGCCCGAACACGCCGCTCTTGACCGGAAAGCGCGTGACCAGATCGCGCACGCGCAGAATCGGCGGCGTGCTGTCGTGGATCAACGGTTGGGTTTCTTGTGCGACGGCGGCTGCCGGACGAACGGCATCGTCGGTGCCGGTCAGCGCCGCCTGCTCGACGGTCAGAATCGGAAACTTGGCGGGCTGATCGGTGCCCTGCATCGCGCCAAGGCGCGGGACCGCCGCAAGCAATGCTTTCGTATAAGGATGCGACGGCGCGGCGAACAGCGTATCCGACGCCCCCTCTTCCACTTTCTCGCCGCGATACATCACCAGCACGCGATCGGCCACCTCGGCCACCACACCCATGTCGTGCGTGATGAAGATCACGCCCATGTTCATCTCGTCCTGCAAGCCGCGAATCAATTGCAGGATCTGCGCCTGGATCGTGACGTCAAGCGCGGTGGTCGGCTCGTCGGCGATCAGTAGTGCGGGCTTGCACGACAACGCCATCGCGATCATCACGCGTTGGCGCATACCGCCGGACAGCTGATGCGGAAAACGTGCGGCCACCCGGCGCGCTTCCGGAATGCGTACGAGTTCGAGCAGACGCAGCGTTTCGGCGTGCGCGGCAGAACGGCTCTTGCCTTGATGCAGTGCAATCGCTTCGCTGATCTGGTCGCCTACCGTGAACACCGGATTCAGCGAGGTCATCGGCTCCTGGAAGATCATCGCGATGTCGGCGCCGCGAATCGAACGCATCGTGCCGGACGACGCTTTCGCGAGGTCGAGCACGCTGCCGTCGCGGCGCCGGAAAGCGATGCTGCCGCCGGCAAGGCGCCCACCGCCATGCTCGATCAGCCGCATCAACGCGAGCGATGTCACCGATTTGCCTGAGCCCGATTCGCCGACGATCGCCAGCGTCTCGCCACGCTCGACCGTCAGCGAGAGATTGCGCACCGCGTTGACGGTCTTGTCGCCGCTGCGGAATGCGACCGACAGATTGTCGACCGCAAGCACGCGTTGCGGCGGCAAGGTTTCGATAAGCGGACGAGCGGTGTGCGATGAAGTCGGCACGATGGTTCCTTTGGATTCGGACGCGGCTAACGGTGATTCAAACGAAAACTTAAGCGGCAGTTCGAGCGACGACGCAGCAAGACCGCATCAGCGATAGATCGCCGTCACCGGCGACTCGCCGATCCGTGCGAAACCGCGATACATGCCCTCGGTGTTGAACGGCAGCGTGACGTTGCCGCGTGCATCGACGGCGATCAGGCCACCGCGTCCGTCGATCTTCGGCAAGCGGTTCATCACCACGTCTTGCGCAGCTTCTTCGAGCGAGACGTTGCGGTACGCCATCTGCGCCGCCACGTCGTAGGCCGCCACCATGCGCATGAACATCTCGCCAGAACCAGTGGTTGAGACCGCGCAGGTTGCGTCGTCCGCGTAACAACCCGCGCCGATCAGCGGCGTATCGCCGACCCGGCCCACCTGCTTGTTGGTGACGCCGCCTGTCGATGTCGCGGCTGCAACGTGGCCATGCTGGTCGAGCGCGACCGCGCCGACCGTGCCGAACTTGCGATTCGGATCGATCGGCTCGTGCGGCGTGGGATCGTCGTCGCTCGACGATGGCGCGGAGGCCAGCGTCGCGCCGTCATGATCGAGCATTGCGCGCTTCTGACCGCGTGCGAGTTGCCATTGGCGATGACGCGCTTCGGTATGGAAATACTCGGGCTCGACGAATTCGAGTCCTTGCGCGGCCGCGAAGGCTTCGGCGCCTGCGCCCGTGAACAGCACGTGTTCGCTGCGTTCGAGTACGCGGCGCGCTGCCAGAATCGGATTGCGTACGCGCGTCACGCAGCAGATTGCGCCGGCGTCGAGCGTGCTGCCGTCCATGATGGCCGCGTCGAGTTCATGCGTGCCGGCCGCTGTGTAGACCGCGCCGCGGCCTGCGTTGAAGAGCGGGCAGTCTTCGAGCAGACGGACGGCTTCGCTAACGGCGTCGAGCGCGCTGCCGCCGTCGGCGAGTACGCGCTGTCCGGCGCTCAGCACAGCGTGCAAGGCAGCGTGATAGTCGGCTTCGGCGCTGGCCGACATCGACGCGCGCAGGATCGTGCCTGCCCCGCCGTGAATGGCAATGACTGCGTTGGGGTTCATTTTTTGGCTTTGGTAGTGCGGGGAATGCGAGTGGAAGCGTTCACAGACTGCTCGCTTGTGCTGGCGACAGCAGCTTGCGGATCGGTAAGCCACGGCAGCACGAATTCGGTGACTTCGGCGGCGGCCTTCACCGAGCGTTTCGCCCGGTAGGCGACCGCGTCGCACAGCGCTTCGATAACGGCCAGCACGGCGGCATCAGCATTGGCCGCAAGTCGCCGTTCAGAGCGGATATAGAGCGAGAGATCGGCGAATTGCGCGAGCGGCGAGCGCGGGCCGTCGGTCAAAGCGAGCACGCGCGCCCCGCGACTTGCCGCACGCCGCGCAAGTTCGATTGTGTCTTCGACGTAACGCGGAAACACGATCCCGATCACCAGATCGCCTTCATTCGAAGCGAACAGACGCCGCGCGGCATGCGAGGGTCCGCCGACTAACGCGAGCGACTGCACGTTGTCGTGATACGGCATCAGGCCGTGCTCCATCAAGCCGGCGAGGAACGCGCTCGAACCCGCGCCGAGCACAAAGACGCGACGCGCGGAGATGATCGCTTCTACGGCGGCCTCGGCGGCGGCGCTGTCGATCGCTGAGCGAGTGGATTGCAGATTGGTTGCGGCCTGTTCGAGCGACGCGTCAATCACATCGTCGCCGGAAGCAAGCGATTCCTGCGCGCTACGCAGCCGCTCTACCGGCGCGAGCGTCGCTTCGAAACCGCGTACAAGCGCTTCCCGAAACTGCGGATAACCGTCAAAGCCGAGCGCGCGGGCGAAGCGATTCGCCGTCGCCACCGACGCACCGACCACACTTGCCAGTTCGTCGATTCGCATGGTCGCCGCACGGAACAGATTCGCCAGCACGTATTCGCCCATGCGCCGATGAATCGGCGTGAGGGTCGGCATCGCAGCGGCGATGCGCGTGGCGATGGCCTGCTCGGCGGGGTTCGAAGCAACGGACGAGTGATGGATCATGCGAGCAAGGCGGCCTGGTAACTGCCCTCAAAGAGGACTTCATTCGGGGGGTGCAAGCAAAATGCATGAAAGTATATTTACATAGAAATTTCGCCGAAAAAAATTCATTTTCATTTTCGAGGGTTTTCACGGACGCCCGCACCTGCCTTGGCACGCAGCGCATGCCATCCGATGAAAACCAGTTTTCATTGCGCGACTGCTGCGCCTTCAGGAATATGCGCGAGCCGCGCCGCCGGCGACATGACGATGATCAACGCCTGCACAAGGAAAGCCGCTGCAGCAGCGACCAGACACGCGTCCATTCCCCAGCGCGCGCTGATCGCCGCACCGAGCAACGCGCCCAGCGGCCGCGCACCATAGGTCGCGGTGCTGTTGAGCGCCGAGACGCGGCCCATCATCCGTTCAGGTGTGATCGCTTGACGCAGCGTGCTCGAGCCGACCACCCACAAAATCGGTCCGGCGCCGAGCAGGAAGAAGCTCAGCATCGCGAGCCAGAACGACGGCGTGACGATCGTCGCCACCATCACGAGCGAGGCAAGTAAACCGCACGACGGTCCGATGATCAGCACGCGACCGAACGCGAGACGCCGCGCGATGGCCGGTGCAGCGAGCGCGCCGCACACCATGCCGACGCCATACGCGCCGAGCGTCACACCGACCATCGAAGCGCTCAAGCCCAAGCGATGCACGGCGTACGGCACATACACCGCCTGCAGCACGAAGAAACCGAGGTTGAAGAAGATCGCGGTAGCGAGCATCGGACGCAGCAGCGCGTCGCGCAGCACGAAGCGCGTACCGTCACGCAGTTCCAGCAGGAAATGACGCTGGGGAGCAGCTGCTCGCGGCGGTTCGCGCAGCCCCGCGAGCAAGGCGACGGCCAGCGCCGATAGCCCGGCCGCGCAGCCATACGCCCATCCCGCGCCAATCCAGCCAACCAGCAGTCCGCCGAGTGCCGGTCCCGCCGAATACGCGACGCTGCGCGCCAGTTCGAGCCGGCCGTTGGCCTGGGCGTATGCCTCGCGCGGCACGATCGACGGCACCAGCGAAGGCGCAGCGACGTTGTAGGCAACCGTGCCGGTCGCAGCAATGAAGCCGAGCGCGGCGAGCAGCGGCAAGCTCAGCGCATGCGTCATCAGGAGCAGCAGCACGCACAACATTGCGATCACGCGCACGCTTTCGGCGAGCGTCATCAACGTGCGGCGCGAGCGGCGGTCGGCCCATACGCCGAGCGGAATCGACAACAACAGGAACGGCAAGGTCTGCGCGGTTTGCAGCAGACCGGTCTCGCGTGCGCTGGCGCCGAGCGCGAACACGGCGACGAGCGGCGCGGCGGCAAGGCTGATCTGCTCAGCGGATTGCGCGACCAGATTCGACCATGCGAGCCGCTGGAATGCGGCCGGCAGACGAAGCGCGGATGAAGACGACGAAGAGGAAGCGGCGTGCATCGATGAACTCCTGCGACGGGATGGGGAAAGACCATCGTGGTCGCTAAGGCGCGGCGCGGCGCTCCGCTTCTTGCGGTGTTATTCTTCGCTCGCCATGAATCTCGAAAGCATCCTCTTCACACAAGGTTTCGGCTCGCGCCGCCAATGCCGGGCGCTGATCGGCGACGGCCGCGTGAGCATCGACGGCTCCGTCTGCGCCGATGCCGACGCCGATTTCCCAACCGACGACAACACGTTCTGCTTCAGCGTGGACGGGGCCGTCTGGCCGTATCGCGAGCACGCCTATCTGTTGCTGAACAAACCTGCCGGCTACGAATGTTCGCGCGATCCGCAGCATCATCTGAGCGTGTTCAGCCTGCTGCCGCCGCAGTTCGCCGAACGTGGCGTGCAGTGCGTGGGCCGCCTCGATCAGGACACGACCGGCCTCCTGCTGCTCTCCGACGACGGCAAGTTCGTGCATATGTTCACGTCGCCGAAACGCAAAGTGCCGAAGCTGTATATCGCGACCACGCGTCATCCCATCGACGACGCCCAGTTGCATGCCTTGCGCGACGGCGTCTTGCTGCACGGCGAGCCCAAGCCGATCGTCGCCGTCGACGCCGAGGCGCGCGGTGAGCACGCGCTGGCCCTCACCGTGATGGAAGGCAAGTATCACCAGGTCAAGCGGATGATCGCGGCAGCGGGCAACCGGTGCGAAGCGCTGCATCGCGAACGGATCGGTGGACTCGCATTGCCCGCGACGCTCGCGGAAGGTGCGTGGCAATGGCTCGACGAAACCGACCTCGGATCTTTACGGAGCGGGTAAACAGGTAGGATCCCTTTAGAGCCTTGATGCGTCAGGAGAATCGTGTGCGCCCCCACACATAGGCTCTCGCGGACACCTGATTGCACGCTGCATCGCAGCATGCTCTTCCTTACAAGTCGCTCTATACTCGTTTAAACGAAGACTACAAAGGTCTCAGGGAGGGGCGCCATGGTCATCCACGACACTATTCAAATTTCGACCGTGATGATTGCTTTCACGTGTCTCGGGATCGTCCTGGTCGGCGGACTGCTGGTCATGATGCGGCTGCGGCACAAATATCATCCGAACCTGATCGGCGCGCTGATCGGCGCCATGCTGTGTTTCCTGTTGCTGGAGGCATTGCCGGCGCTGACTTAAGCCAGCGCGGCAGGGAGTCTGACCGGGTCATGCCTGGCGCCGCGAGCATTTGATTTGCCCTCGGCTGAATACCTTAAAAACGCGCCGCCTGCCGACGCGTTTTCAATTTCCACGCTTCGCGAAAAAATCCTCGACACTCGGATATTGCAAGCGCACGCGCAACTCTTCTTTGAGGCGCCGATTCACGAGCCGCCTCGATTCACGCATGAAGGACAGCAAGGTCGGCTCGATCTGCTGCTCCGCCTCCGCGCGCGTGATGCGAGGCGCGCGCTCGAGGCCGAACGCATCGGCCACCGCATCGAAGTACTCTCCCATTTTCAGCGACGTATCGTCGGACGCGTGAATCACGCGCCCCGGCCGCCCATGTGTCGCGAGACGCACGAGGATCGCGGCCAGGTCGTCGGCGTGGATATGGTTGGTGTAGACGTCGTCGGCGTCGATCAGGGCAGGAGTGCGCTTTTCCAGCCGCGCGAGCGGCAGGCGGTTGCTTGCATAGATGCCCGGAATCCGCGCGATGCTGGCAGCGACCACACCTCGCGCGGTGGCGCGCCGCAATTGCCGCTCGGCCGAGACGCGCCGTTTGGCGCGTGCATTGGCCGGCTGCGGCGCGCGCGTCTCGTCGATCCACGCGCCGCCACAATCGCCGTACACGCCTGTCGTGCTCGCGTACACCAGCCTCACAGGCACTTGCGGAGCGGCGGTCCAGCGCACCCTGTCGGGTACAATATTGGCTGCTTCAGATTCCGCCCATGAGGCACTCATGTTGCGCAACTCGCGGCGCAGCCGCCCTACCGGCGCCACCGCGCCGCGCGCGGCGCGCATCGCCCGATCACGGCGTGTGCTCAACGTAGCGAGCAAAGCGCGGGTGCGGCGGTCATCGTCGCCGGTCTTTTGCGGTGGCGCGAGATGCAGCACCGTCGGCGCGAGGCCGGCAAGCCGTTTCAGGCTGCGGCGCGCGTCGAGGTCGCCGACCAGCGGCGTGACGCCGGCGGCGCGCAATTCGGCACCGCGCTCGGCGTGGCTGGTGAGCGCGAAGACATGCGCGTGTGGCCGCAACAGGGGCACGCAGCGCATGCCAACGTCCCCGCAGCCAACAATCAACACGCGCGGCCGGCGTAAATTTCGTGTCGCTTTCATGGTGGACGCATTGTAGCCGTCAAGCGCGGCAGGTACCGCACAGTTGCACAGCGGGTCCGATAACGATTACCGACTTTTCGATTTCGAACACTCTATGGCATTTAACGTCACGCTCCGGCAAAGCGGCCGGCAGTTTCAGGTGGAACAGGACGAACCGGTCCTGATCGCGGCCTTGCGCCAGGGCATTGGTCTGCCGTACGGCTGCAAGAACGGCGCCTGCGGCTCATGCAAAGGCACCGTGGTCAGCGGTCAGATCGAACAGCGTCAGCATTCGTCGTCGGCTTTGTCGAACGACGAAAAGACGCGCGGCATGGCCCTCTTCTGCTGCGCGACGGCCTGCTCCGATCTCGAAGTGGATATCCGCGAAGTAGCCGGCGTAGGCGACGTGCAGGTCAAGAAACTGCCGTGCCGAGTGAACGCGATCGAGCGCAAGGCCGACGATGTCGTCGTGCTGAAGCTGCAATTGCCCGCTAACGAGCGTCTGCAATATCTGGCCGGCCAGTACCTCGAATTCATTCTGAAAGACGGCAAACGCCGCAGCTATTCGATGGCGAGTGCGCCGCACAACGAAGGCCCGATCGAATTGCACATCCGTCATATGCCGGGCGGCGCATTCACGGACCACGTGTTCAACACGATAAAAGAGCGCGACATCCTGCGCTTCGAAGCCCCGCTCGGCACCTTCTTCCTGCGTGAAGACTCGGACAAGCCGATCGTGCTGCTCGCCTCGGGCACGGGCTTCGCGCCGCTGAAGGCGATCGTCGAACACGCGGTGTTCAAGAACCTGAACCGGCCGATGACGCTTTATTGGGGCGCGCGCCGCAAGAAGGACCTGTACCTGCTCGAGCTCGCCGAGCAATGGGCTCGCGAGATTCCGAACTTCAAGTTCGTGCCGGTGCTGTCGGAACCGGACGCGGGCGACGCGTGGACGGGTCGCGTCGGCTTCGTGCATCGCGCGGTGATCGAGGATCTGCCGGACCTGTCGCCGTATCAGGTGTACGCGTGCGGCGCACCTGTAATGGTGGAGTCGGCACAGCGCGATTTCACCCAGCATCATGGGCTGCCGGAAGACGAGTTCTACGCGGACTCCTTCACGAGCGCGGCGGATCTGGCGAACGCGGTTTGAGGGAGTGCGTAGCATCGGCGCAGGTGCGTCGATGCTCGCGAAGCGGAGTTCTGAAAGCACGGCTATGCATATGGCCGTGCTTTGCGCATGGATGATTTGCACGGACAAACGCGTCGAGTCTGATCTGCAACGCGTGCGCCTGATTTTCTAGCGCCGCATGCTCTGGCTTGAGCAGCTTGCGCAGTGCGATTTCGACCACCGCAGTAACGCTCATCAGTGCACCGGCAAGCTGCAACATCTCCTGATGAAGAGCGACGGCTGCACGAGTGCTGCCTGCCATTGCCTGAAACGTACCGAGACGTTCGCCCGAAAGCAGTGCGGCGACTGCAGTAATTTCTTCATCTGTCAGGTGCTTCATTGACCTTTGGCTCCTGTGCTTTTAGAATTGCTTGCGATAAGTCGGGATCAGCGTCGGCAGCTATCTTCGGATGGGCGGACCCCCGGCTTCCTGATTGAAAATGGGCGCTCTCCTGAGCGCCCATTTGCATTTCTGGCGGCCGTTTGTACCGCTTTATGCCGGCTTGTTCCGCCCTGCCGGACAGCTGCTCAAACAGCCAATGTCACATTTTAGTCAGCCGCCGATCTCATAATCGGCGTACAACCTGGTCTGCCGCTGCGGACAAAAAATATCCGCCCAATGCAAATTCATGGTTTACACCAGCGCTTTCCTTGTCGTATTCTTTCGCGCATGAACCGCATCCAGTCCGAACTCCGACGTCGCCGCTCGCCGCTCCCTTAGGGGCGCCGCTGGCTTCGTCACGGATTCGCGCCGCACAACGGCGCAAGCAGTTCGAATCATGAAAGCCACGGCATGCCGTGGCTTTTTTGTTTGCTTTTTTTGTTTTCACCGGCCGCTGCTTCATTTGAGGCCAACCGCTCACTCACCCTTCACCCCGCTGTCTGGAGCTTGCCGTCATGAATTTCAATGAGTACCCGATCGAGTCGCTGATGTACATCACGAACCGGCCCGAAATCGTTTTCACGCACGGCAAGGGCTCGTGGCTCTACGACAATAACGGCAAGCGATATCTGGACTTCATCCAGGGCTGGGCGGTCAACAGCCTCGGCCATTGCAACGACGGCATGATCGAAGCGCTCAACACGCAATCGAAGCTGCTGCTGAATCCGTCGCCGGCCTTCTACAACGAGCCGATGGCGAAGCTCGCCGGACTGCTCACCCAGCACAGCTGCTTCGACAAGGTGTTCTTCGCGAACAGCGGCGCCGAAGCGAACGAAGGCGCAATCAAGCTCGCGCGCAAGTGGGGCAAGAAGTTCAAGGACGGCGCGTTCGAAATCATCACGTTCGATCACAGCTTCCACGGCCGCACGCTCGCCACCATGTCGGCAAGCGGCAAGCCGGGTTGGGACACGATCTACGCACCGCAAGTGCCGGGTTTCCCGAAGGCGGATCTGAACGACATCGCATCGGTCGAAAAGCTGATCAATGCGAAGACCGTCGCGGTAATGCTGGAGCCGATTCAGGGCGAAGGCGGCGTGATTCCCGCCACGCGCGAGTTCATGCAGCAACTGCGGGCGCTGACCAAGAAACACAATCTGCTCCTGATCGTCGACGAAGTGCAAAGCGGTTGCGGCCGTGCCGGCACCTTGTTCGCGTATGAACTGTCGGGCATCGAGCCGGACATCATGACGCTCGGCAAGGGCATCGGTGGGGGCGTGCCGCTCGCGGCGCTGCTCGCCAAAGCTGAAATCGCCGTGTTCGAAGCAGGCGACCAGGGCGGTACTTACAACGGCAATCCGCTGATGACTGCGGTCGGCTACTCGGTGATCTCGCAGCTGACCGCGCCGGGCTTCCTCGAAGGCGTGCGTGCACGCGGCGAATATCTGCGCGCCAAGCTGCTCGAACTGTCGGAAGAGCGCGGCTTCGAAGGCGAACGCGGTGAAGGTCTACTGCGCGCCCTGCTGCTCGGCAAGGACATCGGCAACCAGATCGTCGAGAAGGCTCGCCTGATGCAGCCCGACGGCCTGCTGCTGAACGCGGCGCGTCCGAACCTGCTGCGTTTCATGCCGGCACTGAACGTCACGAATGAAGAAATCGACCAGATGATGGCGATGCTGCGTTCGATTCTCGACACGCTGTAATCACACAGGAAAGCGCGTATGACGACGACCGCAACGCTATCGATCCGCCGCTTCGAAGCGAGCGACACCGACGCCGTGGTCGCGCTGTGGCAGGAAGCATTCCCCGAGTATCGGGACGTGACGAGACCACAGCGCAATCCGCATCTGTCGATCGCCAACAAGCTGGCGACGCAGCCGGAACTGTTCTTTGTCGCCGTGTTCGACGAGCGTATCGTCGGCACGGTGATGGGCGGTTATGACGGGCACCGAGGCTGGCTGTATTCGCTCGCGGTGGATGAATCGTTGCGACGTCACGGCATCGGCACGCGCCTCGTCGCCCATGTCGAAAACGCGTTGACCGAACGTGGATGCCCGAAGCTGAATTTGCAGGTGCTCTCCGCGAAGGACGATGTGCGCGCGTTCTATGAGGCGCTCGGGTATCGTGCGGATGCTGTTATCAGTCTCGGCAAACGATTGGGTGAACTGGCGGAAACGCCAGCGGCTTAGGCGCAGGCAATCGCCTGAATAGAAAAAGGCCGCATGCGCTTCGATCGCGCATGCGGCCTTTTTTACGGCTAAGGCAAACTTAGTCCAGGTTATTCACCCAGATAAGCTGCCCGAACCTTCGGGTCATCGAGCATCTGCTTCGCATCACCGGACATCGTCACCAGGCCCGAGTCCATCACGTAGCCGCGGTTCGCCGCCTGCAACGCGAGACGCGCGTTCTGCTCGACCAGCAGCACCGTCATGCCTTCAGCCGAGATTGCACGCACCACTTCGAAGATCTTCTCGACCATGATCGGCGACAGACCCATCGACGGCTCATCCAGCAACAACAGCTTCGGCTTGCTGATGATCGCGCGCGCCATCGCCAGCATCTGCTGTTCGCCGCCCGAGAGCGTGCCCGCGTACTGCGTCGCACGTTCCTTCAGGCGCGGAAAAAAGCCGAACATACGATCGACGTCTGCCTTGATGGCGTCGGTATCGTTGCGCAGATACGCACCCATCTGCATGTTCTCGACGATCGACATGCGCGAGAAAATGCCGCGGCCTTCCGGCACCATCGCCAGACCGCGCTTGAGCAGCTCGTGCGCCGGGATGCCCTTGATCGACTCACCCATGTACTCGATATCGCCTGCCGAGTACGGCTTCAGACCCGTGATCGCCTTCATCGTCGTGGTCTTGCCCGCGCCGTTCGCGCCGATCAGCGTGACCAGTTCGCCCTGCGCAACTTCGAGATCGATACCCTTGACTGCCTGGATGCCGCCGTAATTGACCTGCAGGCCCTTGATTTTCAACATTGCCGTTGCCATTAGTGGACCCCCGCACCCAGATAAGCTTCGATCACCTTCGGATCCTTCTGCACGTCCGAAGGCAGACCCTGAGCAATCACCTTGCCGTAGTCGAGCACCGTCATCTGGTTGCACAGACCCATCACCAGTTTCACGTCGTGCTCGATCAGCAGAATCGTCTTGCCGTCGCTGCGGATCTTGTCGAGCAGCTTGGTCAGCTCGACCTTTTCCGTTGCGTTCATGCCGGCAGCCGGTTCATCCAGCGCGAGCAGCTTCGGATCCGTTGCCAGCGCGCGGGCGATTTCCAGACGGCGCTGGTGACCGTACGACAGATTGCGCGACGTGTAGTCCGCGTACTGCGCAATGCCGACGTATTCCAGCAGTTCGATCGCGCGTTCCTTGATCTCGCGCTCTTCCTTGCGCTCGGCCGGCGTCTGGAACACCGCGCCGATCAGGCCGTGCTTGGTACGCACGTGACGGCCGACCATCACGTTTTCCAGTGCGGTCATGCCACCGAACAGACGGATGTTCTGGAACGTACGCGCAATCCCCGCCTTCGCCACCTGATAGACGGCGGTCGGCGTGTACTCCGTGCCGTCGAGCTTGAACTCGCCCGAATCCGGCGTGTACAGACCCGTGATCACGTTGAAGAAGGTCGTCTTGCCGGCGCCGTTCGGGCCGATCAGGCCGTAAATCTGGCCCGACTTGATCTGCAGGCCGACATCGGACAGCGCCTGCAGGCCGCCGAAGCGCTTGTTCACGCCCTTGACGGACAGTCGAATGTTATCGCTCATATTTTTCTCCTGTCCTTTAGGCACGCACCGGCTTCTTGCCGCTGCGCTTCGCCAGTTTCGCAATCTTGTCTTCGTGCTTCGGCGACGGCCACAGGCCTTCCGAGCGGTACAGCATGATCACGACCATCGCGAGGCCGTACAGCAACTGACGGATCACTTCGGTATCGACGATTTCATGGCCGAAGATCGCGTTCTGCAGCGGACCCATCGTCGAGCGCAGGAATTCCGGGAACACGGCGAGCAGCACCGCACCGAGAATCACGCCAGGGATGTGGCCCATACCGCCCAGCACCACGCACGCCAGCACCACGACCGATTCCCAGAACGTGAACGATTCCGGCGACACGAAGCCCTGGAACGAACCGAACATCGCACCCGACAGACCGCCGAACGACGCGCCCATCGCGAAAGCCAGCAGCTTCACGTTACGGGTGTTGATGCCCATTGCCTTGGCGGCGATTTCGTCTTCACGAATAGCGGCCCATGCACGGCCGATCCGCGAGTGCTGCAAACGCGTACAGGTCCAGATCACGAACAGCGCGCACAACACGAACAGGTAGTAGTACGAGTACACCGACGGGAACTGCAGGCCGAACAGCGAGTGGGTTTGCGCGAGGCTGAAACCCCCGACGTTGACCGGATCGATCCCCGTGATCCCCTTCGGACCATTGGTGATGTTCACCGGACGGTCGAGGTTGTTCATGAAGATCCGCACGATTTCCCCGAAGCCCAGGGTCACGATCGCGAGATAGTCGCCACGCAGACGCAGCGTCGGCGCGCCGAGCAGGACGCCGAAGGTCGCGGCCAGCCCCATCGCGATCGGCACGATGATCCAGATCGGCGTATGCAGGCCGCCCGGAAACAGGTGCGCGATCCACTCGAATTGCGAGGTCAGGTGCGGCGAGCTCAGGAGCGCAGCAACGTAGGCGCCGATTGCGTAGAACGCGATGTAGCCCAAGTCCAGCAGTCCGGCGAAGCCAACCACCACATTGAGACCCAGCGCGAGCATCACGTACAGCATCGCGAAGTCGAGCACGCGGACCCAGTAGTTGCCGCCTGCCGCGCCGATGATCATCGGTGCCGCGATCACGAAGATCGCGGTGATGATGCCGACGGTCAACGTCTTCGTCAGGTTCTTTTCAGGGATGAGCGTCGTGGACGGCTCGATCGGTTGAATTGAGGTCATGTCTGTCTACTCCTTATGCTCGATCAGCAACACGTTCGCCCAACAGGCCCGACGGACGGAACACCAGCACGATAATCAGCACGATGAATGCGAACACGTCCTGGTAGTTACTGCCGAATACGCCACCCGTGAGGTTGCCGATATACCCCGCCCCCAACTGTTCGATCAGGCCGAGCAGCACGCCGCCCACCATTGCCCCGCCGAGGTTGCCGATCCCGCCCAGCACCGCCGCGGTAAAGGCCTTCAAACCTGGGATGAAGCCCATATAGAAGTGTGCGTTACCGTATTCGGACGCGATCATCACGCCGGCGAGAGCGGCCAGCGCCGAGCCGATCATGAAGGTCGCCGAAATCACGAAGTTCGGGTTCACGCCCATCAGGCTGGCAACGCCCGGGTTCTCAGCGATCGCACGCATCGCGCGGCCGAGCTTGGTCTTGTGGACCAGCAGCAGCAGACCGCCCATCACGAGGAACGCCACCACGATGATCACGATTTCGGTCATCGAGATCACGGCGCCAGGCGTCGTGTCGGTGGCCTTGATCACGTTGATCGGGTCGGTAGGCAACAGCTGCGGGAACGGCAGCGGGTTGCGCGACCAGATCATCATCGCGAGGGTTTGCAGCAGGATCGACACACCGATCGCGGTGATCAGCGGGGCGAGACGCGGTGCTTTACGCAACGGCCGGTAGGCCACGCGCTCAATCGTGTAGCCGACCAGCGAGCAAACCACTGCCGCGATGATCAACGCGATGATGAGCGTCGGCACATTGCCGAGGCCGGGGAAGTGGTTCTGAAGCACGCCTATGGCTGAGAGCGCAACCATCGCGCCCACCATCAACACATCGCCGTGCGCGAAGTTGATGATGCCCAGGATGCCGTAAACCATCGTATAGCCCAGTGCGATGATGGCGTAAACGCTGCCAAGCACCAGCCCGTTGAGGACCTGCTGGATGAAGATATCCATTTAATGCTCCTTAGCCCGTGCGACTGGATTCGCGTTCTTCATCAGCCGGTGGGCGGTGATGCGGTACGCCAATCTCAACGGCACTGCGGGTACTGATGTAAAAGACCGGTAAGGGTTATCCGCTGCCCGTTTCGTCTTACGACTGGGATGCAGTCGGGGACGAATCGATGGCGGATGCAAAAACGGCACCGTTGGGTGGTTTCGGTGCCGTCAGGCTGTACGTCCCGTCATCACATCTTCACGACGTCGAGAACCGCTTTCTTGCCGTCCTTGAAGTCGTAAAGCGTAATGGCGCCCTCTTTCAAATCACCCTTGTCGTCGAACGCGATGTGGCCGATTACCCCGTTGTAATCGGTGGACGGCATCGCAGCCAGCACCTTGGGCGCCTCGATAGAATTAGCGCGCTTCATTGCATCGACAATCACGTACACAGCGTCATACGTGAACGGTGCGTAAATCTGCACCGGCGTGTGGAAGCGGTCTACGTACTTCTGTTCGAAGTCCGCTCCCTTGTCCATTTTCGAAAGCGCGAGTCCCGCCTCCGAACAGACCAGGTTTTGCACGGCGGTTCCCGCCAGCTCACCCACCTTGTCGGTACACACACCGTCGCCGCCAAGGATTTTTGCCCTGATACCGAGCGCCGCCGCCTGTTTGGCAAACGGCCCGCCCGTCGCGTCCATTCCGCCGAACATGATCACGTCCGGCTGAACACTCTTGATCTTTCTAAGGACGGCCTGAAACTCCGTAGCCCTGTCATTCGTGGCTTCACGCGCGACGATCTTCGCCCCGCTCGCCTGTACCGTCTTCGCGAACTCGTCGGCCAGTCCCTTACCGTATACGGTCGAGTCGTCGACAATCGCGATGCGTTTCGCGCCGAGCACCTTCGTCGCGTAGTTGGCCAGCGCCGGGCCCTGCTGGGCATCGGTCGCGACCACCCGATAAGTCGTCTTGAAACCTTGCTGCGTGTACCCCGGATTTGTCGACGACGGCGAGATCTGCACGATCCCGGCATCGCTATAGATCTTTGACGCCGGAATCGAGACACCTGAATTCAGGTGGCCGACCACGGCGACAACGTGATCGTCGACAAATTTTTCAGCGACCTCCGTACCCGTTTTCGGGTCCGCTGCATCATCTTGTGCGTCGAGCTCCAACTGGATCTTGTGACCGTCGATGGTCAAGCCCTGCTTATTGATTTCCTCGACCGCCAGACGCGCGCCGTTTTCATTGTCCTTGCCAAGATGCGCAATGCCGCCCGTCAATGGGGCCGCATGACCGATCTTCACAACAGTTGCTTCACTCGCCGGTGCCGCTGCCGCCGTGGCAGCCGATGCACCTGCTCCCGCCTCGCCTTCCTGCTTTTTGCCGCACGCGGTCAACATCGCAACCGCGGTCACGATGGACACGGCGTAAGCAAACTTGACTCGCATTAAGTAGGTCTCCTGCGCCTTGCAAAATCTATTGTTCGGGACCCGGAGGCCTTGAGAACGCGCGCATTGTAACTCCAATTATGCGACGGGCAATATTGTTGAAACGGTGGGGTTTTCCTGCATTGCAACCTTATTTTGAGAGAGGAATTCCGCAAAAGGCGCAACCGGGTTGCGACTATTTTTCGTGCATCAGTTGCACCATCGTCGCACCCAATGGCATCAAGTGTTGCAGCGATCTGGCCCGATCCCTGATTGCGCCGTGGTTCGCGTTAAGTATTACGTTTCCATTGATATCAGAATGCGCGCACTATTTTAGTGCGTCAAAAATCGGGGCAACACGTTTGAAACGATTTAAACGGGGCCACATCGTCCAAAAATTGTTTAAAAGCCAAATCACAATTCAAAGGAATTTGTGTGGGAGAACACTTAAAACGGCCCAGGGCGCTGATCTGGCACTTTATTTTGGACGGGCCCACGAATCCGCAGACGTAAAAAAAGCGCGCCCTTGGGCGCGCTTTCCTTTCAGAAACGTCGGCTGATTGTCAGGCAGGCAGACCCAGCCCGCGCGGCAGCGGAAATGCGATGTTTTCCTCAATGCCGTCGAGCGCGCGCACGTTGCGCACGCCAAGCTCACGCAACCGGCCAATCACCGCTTGCGCCAGCGCTTCCGGCGCCGAGGCGCCCGCCGTCACACCGATCCGGCGCTTGCCTTCGACCCATACCGGATCGATCTGGTCTGGCGAGTCAACCATATAAGAAGGCACGCCAAGCTTTTCGGCCAGCTCGCGCAACCGGTTCGAGTTCGAACTATTCGGGCTGCCAACCACGATCACGACGTCGCATTGCGGCGCCATGAACTTGACCGCGTCCTGGCGGTTTTGCGTGGCGTAGCAGATGTCCTGCTTCTTCGGCTCGCGGATCGCCGGATATTTCGCCTTCAGGGCGCCGATGATCTCGGCTGCGTCGTCGACCGACAGAGTGGTTTGCGTCACGAACGCGATCCGCTCGGGATCGGCCAACTGCAAGGCCAGCACGTCTTTGATGTCTTCCACCAGATGCATGCCTTCGCCCGCCTGCCCCATCGTGCCCTCGACTTCAGGGTGGCCCTTGTGGCCGATCATCACGATGTCGAAGCCGTCCTGGCGCATTTTCGCGACTTCGATATGCACCTTGGTCACGAGCGGACACGTGGCGTCGTACACACGCAGGCCGCGCGACTCGGCTTCCGAACGCACCGCTTTCGACACGCCATGCGCGCTGAAAATGACCGTATTGCCGGCCGGCACTTCTTCCAGTTGCTCAATGAAGATCGCGCCCTTCTTGCGCAAATCCTCGACGACATAGGCGTTATGGACGATTTCGTGGCGCACGTAAATCGGCGAGCCGTGCAGCTTGATGGCCCGCTCTACGATTTCAATGGCCCGATCGACGCCGGCGCAGAACCCACGCGGCTGCGCCAGCAGGATCTCGGTTTCGGCAAGAGTCGTTTCCGTGATGCTCATGTTTACAGAATCCCGATGATTTTCACTTCAAACGCCAGCGCCTGGCCGGCAAGCGGATGGTTGAAATCGAACAACGCCGACGTCTCGCCAACTTCCTTGAGGACGCCCGCGTAGCGGCCGCCACCCGGCGCGTTGAATTCGACCAGGTCACCCGGCGAAAAATCCTCGCCGATCATGCTGTTTTCGCGCAGCGTGGCCAGCGAGACCCGCTGGATCAACTCCGGATTGCGCGGACCGAACGCCTGACCCGGCGTTAGCTGAAAGGTCGAATGGTGGCCCACCTTCAAACCCAGCAGAATGTCTTCCAGCGGCGGCGCCAGTTGACCCGCGCCGAGCAGCAGCGTTGCCGGATTGTCGGTAAACGTATTGATGACTTCGGCGCCATCGGCAAGGGAAAGCCGGTAGTGAAGCGTGACGTGTGAACCGGGTTTCACTTCGGAAATGTCGATGATGCTCATGCAATGCTCGCTCAGTCGAAGCGCTCTGCACGCGTGCGCCGCGGGCGCAGTTGACGCCGCAGTTGACGCGCGTGGCAAACCCTCGGGGTGCCGTGCGCAAAGCGTCTATTGTAAGCCACATAGCGGGCGGCGGCTTGGCCGTCGCGCGCATCGCGGCACGGCCGCGCACCGCGCGCCGCCACAAACCCGAACTGGAGGATGTATATCTATATGGCTGACTATGCCTGCACGATGGACGAAGCGACACTGGAAGCGGCGTTGCCGGAGCCCGCTGCGCCCGACGCCGCCGCACTCGCGGCCCCCGCCCCGGCGTCGCCACGCGCTGGCGCCGCGGCTGGTCACACTGCAGCGGAAGCCAGTGTCAGCTCTGCCAAAGCCGCCGCGGACGGCGCCACACCTCTGACCCGGCCGCTTGTACGCGGCAAATGGCACAAGAACGACATGCCACGCGAGCGGCTGATCGAGGAAGGGCCCAGCGTCCTGTCCGACACCGAAATGATCGTGCTGGTGCTCGGCGCGGGGCTGCCGGGCCACGACGTGTTCAACGTTGCACGCACCCTGCTCGACCGCTTCGGCTCGCTACGCGCCATGCTCGACGCAACTTACTCGGACTTCGACGGCCTGCGCGGTATCGGGCCGGCGAAAAAAACCCAGCTGATGGCCATTATGGAAATGGCGCGGCGTTCGCTGGTCGATAAAATGCGTGACCGCTCGCTAATGAACTCGCCTGAGGCCGTGCAAGACTATCTGCGCCTTCGTATCGGCGGAAGTCCCCACGAAGTCTTCCTGTCGCTCTTTCTCGACGCCCGCCACCGCCTGATCCGCTGCGAGGAGAGCGCCCGAGGCACGCTCACGCGCATGGCCGTCTATCCGCGCGAAATCGTGCGGCGGGCACTAAACCTGAATGCGGCCAGCCTGATCGTCGCGCATAATCACCCTTCCGGCGCCGTCCAGCCGAGCGCTAGCGACTGCCGGCTGACGCATACGCTGCGCGAAGCCCTTGCGCTGATCGACGTACAATTGATCGATCATCTGGTGATCGGCGCGGATCACACGTACTCGTTTGCCCGCGCCGGCTGGCCCTGACACGGCGCCAACCAGGGTCGCAGCAACGTCGTGCCGAGTTCAGCATCGCAAATAAGGTTTGATTTTGCGGCTTTTTTTCTGCTAGAATTCCGGTTTGCCTATTTCCAACCCCCTGTTCCGAAGCCACCAAGGCGTTCCGGAAAGGAAACGTGCCTCGAGTTTCAATAAACTCTCAAGTGCGGCTCTTTTCGGGAAACTTTCACGGCGTTCGAACTCAGAATTAGCGTATTAGGAGTGCTCTCATGGCACGCGTATGCCAAGTAACTGGGAAAGCGCCGATGAGCGGCAACAACGTTTCCCACGCGAACAACAAAACCAAGCGCCGGTTCCTGCCGAACCTGCAAAACCGCCGTATTTGGGTGGAAAGCGAAAACCGTTGGGTGCGTCTGCGCGTTTCGAACGCCGGCCTGCGCCTGATCGACAAGAACGGTATCGACGCTGTGCTCGCAGATCTGCGCGCACGCGGTGAAGCCTAAGGAGTAAATCATGGCGAAAGGCGCACGCGACAAGATCAAGTTGGAATCGACCGCAGGCACGGGTCACTTCTACACGACGACGAAGAACAAACGCAACATGCCGGAAAAGATGCTGATCAAGAAATTTGATCCGGTCGTCCGTAAGCACGTTGACTACAAGGAAACCAAGATTAAATAAATCTTGACTCCTGCCTGACGAAGGCAAAAAGATTCGCAAAAAAGCCTCGCATTCGTGCGAGGCTTTTTTGTTTTCAACTTCCCAATATCGCGCTGATTAGCTGTCCGTTGCCCACTTAGGACAGTCTTATCCCGTTCGGCCAGCTTTCCCTCATTCGTCGCGACGCGTATCCTTTCTCGTTTTAGCGGCATGCACACAGCATGCCGTCATGGCAAAACGAAAGACGGAGATGCAGGCGATGGAATTCGATGTAGCGATTGTCGGTAGCGGTCTGGCAGGCTTGAGCGTCGCGCTCAACCTCGCGGAGACCCGGCGGGTTGCGGTGGTCGCCAAGCGATCGATGACCGAAGGCGCGAGCGATTGGGCGCAAGGCGGAATCGCCGCCGTTCTTGATTCGGCAGACAGCATCGAAAACCACGTGCGCGACACACTGATCGCCGGCGGCGGCCTGTGCGATGAGGCGGCGACGCGCTTTATCGTCGAGCATGGCCGCGCTGCGATCGAATGGCTAATCGCGCAAGGCGTGCCGTTCACCAAAGACGACGCCGCCGAACTCGGCTTTCATCTGACACGCGAAGGCGGCCACAGCCATCGTCGGATCATTCACGCTGCGGATGCAACGGGACATGCCGTGGTCACCACGCTCAGCGAGCGCGTACGCCGTCATCCGAACATCACCCTGCTCGAGGACCACTACGCGATCGACCTGATCACGTCCGACCGTCTCGGTTTGCCGGGGCGTCGCTGCCACGGTCTGTATGCACTCGATCTGCAAAGCGGCCGCACCGTGACAATCGAAGCGCCGCATACCGTGCTCGCCACCGGCGGCGCCGGCAAGGTCTATCTGTACACCACCAACCCCGACACTGCGACCGGCGACGGCATCGCAATGGCCTGGCGCGCCGGCTGCCGCGTGTCGAACATGGAATTCATCCAGTTCCATCCCACCTGCCTGTTCCATCCTTATGCGAAATCGTTCCTGATCTCGGAAGCGGTACGCGGCGAAGGCGGCATTCTGAAGCTGCCGGACGGCACGCGCTTCATGCCGAACCACGATGAGCGCGCCGAACTCGCGCCGCGCGACATCGTCGCGCGCGCAATCGACTTCGAGATCAAGAAGCGCGGCATCGACTGCGTCTATCTCGACATCAGCCATCAGCCGCCCGAATTCCTGCGCGAGCACTTCCCGACGATTCTGGCCCGCTGCCTGGAATTCGGCATTGACATCACCAAAGAGCCGATTCCGGTTGTGCCCGCCGCGCACTACACATGCGGTGGCGTCGTGACGGACCTGACGGGCAGGACTGACCTCGCCGGTCTCTATGCGGTCGGTGAAACGTCATGCACAGGCCTGCACGGTGCGAACCGGCTTGCCAGCAATTCCTTGCTCGAGTGTCTCGTGATCGGGCGCTCCGCCGCGCAGGCGATCGAGGAAGAAGGCTTCAGCGCCGCCGTCCATGCTCCGCTGCCTGACTGGGACGAAAGCCGTGTGTCCGATCCGGACGAAGAAGTGGTGGTCGCGCACAACTGGGATGAACTGCGCCGCTTGATGTGGAACTATGTCGGCATCGTGCGGACGGACAAACGGCTGGCCCGAGCCAAGCATCGGCTTGCCTTACTGCGTGACGAGATTCATGAGTATTACGCGAACTTCAAGGTGAGCCGCGATTTGCTTGAACTGCGCAATCTGGTCGACGTGGCGTCATTGATCGTCGAAGGCGCTCGTTCACGGCGTGAAAGCCGCGGCTTGCACTTTAGCCGCGATTGGCCGGCGACGTTGCCGAAAGCGCTGCCGACTGTGCTATCGCCGGAACATGTGCGTAACCGCAACGTGTGATTTCTGAAGCTGAAGTGAAAAAGCCATCGCCGGTTTCCCTGCGATGGCTTTTTCATGGATGGCGAACGCTTAAGCGTGCACGGTTCAGACGATTCGCATCGAGTAATCCGTCGCACGCACATCTTTGGTCAACGCGCCGATCGACACGCGGTCGACGCCTGTTTCCGCAATGGTACGCACCGTCTCGAAGTTCACACCGCCAGACACTTCCAGCACCGCTCGCCCCGCCGTGATACGCACTGCTTCACGCATCGCGTCGAACGAAAAGTTGTCCAGCAGAATGGATTGCGCGCGATGCGCCAACGCGGTTTCCAATTGTGCGAGCGTTTCGACTTCGATCTGAATCGACACGCCTGCATTCAGCGCGAGCGCCGCATCCATTGCGGCCCCGACACCGCCCGCTGCAGCGATGTGGTTTTCCTTGATCAGAATGCCGTCGTACAAAGCGAGCCGCTGATTCGCACCGCCGCCCACGCGCACGGCGTATTTCTGCGCGAGCCGCAAGCCCGGCAAGGTCTTACGCGTATCGAGGATGCGCGTTTGAGTGTGGGCGATTGCGTCGACATAGCGGCGCGTTGCGCTCGCCACGCCCGACAGCAGCTGCAAGAAATTCAACGCATTGCGTTCCGCAGTCAACAGCGCACGGACAGGGCCACGCAGTTCGCAGACCGGCGTATCCGCGGTCATCCGATCGCCCTCGCGATAACGCCACTGCACTTCGATGCGCGGATCGACCTGGCGCATCACCGCGTTGAACCAGAGCACGCCGCACAGCACGGCATCTTCACGCACGATGATGCGTGCATCGCGCACGTCGTCCGCAGGAACAAGGCGACCGGTTTGATCACCTGCGCCAACATCTTCTGCCAGCGCGTCAGCGACGTTACGCGCCAACGCCGCATCGAATGCCGCGCCGTACTGCGCATGAATCTCCGCGAACAGCGGCGATACCGCCTCGACCTGATTGCGCTCAACTGCCCCTTCAACCGCCCCCATTACGCCGCTCCCACGTTCGAATACAGTTGCGCGTCGCGTGCGAGATCGCCGCTGGCTTGCACGCGCTTCTTGTGACGCGCCGCGAAGTCGAGCATCCGGTCGATCGGCAGACGCGCCCGCTCGCCGATCGCTCGATCGACAAAGATTTCGTTGTGGCCGCGTTCGAGCACCTCGGCCAGATTGGCGAGGCCGTTCATCGCCATCCACGGGCAATGCGCGCAGCTCTTGCAGGTCGCGCTGTTGCCGGCCGTGGGCGCGGCGATCAACGTCTTGCCCGGCGCGGCGAGCTGCATCTTGTGCAGAATGCCGAGATCGGTCGCCACGATGAAATGCGTCGCGTCGAGTTTTTGCGCGGCGTCGATCAACTGCGTGGTCGAGCCGACCACATCTGCTTGCGCGACCACGTTAGCCGGCGACTCCGGATGCACCAGCACTTTCGCGCCCGGATACTCGGCGCGCAGCAGATCGAGTTCGATGCCTTTGAATTCGTCGTGCACGAGACACGAGCCCTGCCACAGCAGCATGTCCGCACCGGTCTTGCTCTGGATATAGCTACCGAGATGCCGATCCGGCGCCCAGATGATCTTTTCGCCGCGTGCGTGCAGATCGGCAACGATTTCCAGCCCAATCGACGACGTCACCATCCAGTCCGCGCGCGCCTTGACGGCCGCGCTGGTGTTCGCGTACACGACCACCGTGCGATCCGGGTGCGCGTCACAGAACGCCGAGAATTCATCGACCGGACAGCCGAGGTCGAGCGAACAGGTCGCGTCGAGATCCGGCATCAGAATGCGCTTGTCCGGACTCAGGATTTTCGCCGTCTCACCCATGAAGCGCACGCCCGCCACCACCAACGTCTGCGCCTCGTGATCGCGGCCGAAGCGCGCCATTTCCAACGAGTCGGCCACGCAACCGCCGGTTTCGTCGGCGAGTTCCTGCAGTTCCGCGTCGACGTAGTAGTGCGCGACGAGCACAGCTTTCTCGCGCTTAAGCAATGCGCGGATGCGCTCTTTCAGCGCCACCTTCTGTTCCGCCGACGGCACGTCGGGCACCTTCGCCCACGCCTGCCCGATCCCGCAGCTCGTGCCCTGCGCCTGTGGCCGGTCGTATTCGACGGTCCTGATCGCCTGCTGATCCATGATCTCCTCTGCCTTCGCTCTGCCGCCGCGGACTGTCAATCGCGTGTCGTTGAAATTGCCGCGGCCCAAAAAGCAAAACCCCGCCAACGCGGGGTTTTGTGACGTAACGAAATTTTAATAGATTTCGCGCTAAGGCATACGATCAGGCATAACGGCGCAGGCGCATTGCAAAGTCTTGCAGTGCTTTGATACCGCTCTGTTCCGCGCGATGACACCAGTCTTGCAACTGAACCAGAAGTTGGTCGCGCGACGCATTCGAGCGCTCCCACATCGCCGCGAGTTCATTGCGCATGTCGATGTAGGTCTTGAGCTTCTGGCTATTCGCGAAGATCTGCGGCAACTGGCGCTTCTGCGGCTCATCGAGACCCGCTTCTTCCTTGTGGAACCAGCTACGCGCACCGCGCATCACCTGATACTTCTCGCGTGCGCCTACTTCCTTCAGATGTGCCAGTTCCTGGCGATAAGCACGCTTGAGCGCCTTGCCGTAACGCGCCATCACTTCATAGCGGTTTGCCAGCACGGCTTGCAACGTGTCCTGATCGAGAACCAGTTTGCCGGTGGTCAGACGCGGCGTAGGCGCGATCTTCTTCACCTTGGCCAGACGGAACGCCGACATGATGCGGATGTACATCCAGCCGATGTCGAACTCGTACCACTTATTCGACAGCTTGGCCGACGTCGCATACGTGTGGTGGTTGTTGTGCAGTTCTTCACCGCCAATGATGATGCCCCACGGGAAGATGTTGGTGCTGGCATCCGACGAGTTGAAGTTGCGGTAGCCCCACCAGTGCGCGAGGCCGTTCACCACGCCAGCCGCCCAGAACGGGATCCACACCATCTGCACGGCCCAGATCGTCAGGCCGACGACGCCGAACAGCGCGACGTTCAGCACCATCATCAGGCTCACCCCGAGGATCGGGTACTTGGTGTAGACGTTGCGTTCCATCCAGTCATTCGGCGTGCCGTGACTGAACTTGCGCATCGTTTCTTCATTCTTGGCTTCGGAACGGTACAGTTCCGCGCCTTCGAGCAGCACCTTCCAGATGCCGCGCGTTTGCGGGCTGTGCGGATCTTCTTCGGTCTCGCACTTGGCGTGGTGCTTACGGTGAATCGCGGCCCATTGGCCGGTCAGCATGCCGGTGGTCATCCACAGCCAGAAGCGGAAAAAATGACTGACGATCGGATGCAGCTCCAGCGCGCGGTGCGCCTGGCAGCGATGCAGATAGACCGTTACGCCAATGATCGTGATGTGCGTCGCGACCAGCGTGTACAGCACAAGTTGCCACCACGAAAAGTGCAGCAAACCGTGAGCAAGGAAATCGAGCAAGGAATTCAACAAGGCAATTTACCTGTGGAACAAGAGACGCCAGACACACGCGAAATGCGCGTGTCAAGAAAGTGAAAGCATACAGCGGGATTGGACGATATTCTACTTGAAGCGTTCCAAGTGTTTGTAACAAATAGGGATTTTTTGTGCGCTATCAACCAGATGGAACGCGCCGGAGGTCGTTTTTGGACCTCCGGCGCGTTCGCAGTGCCCGTCAGTGGGCGCTGTCCGCCTGATTGGCCGCGGGAGCGGTCATTGTTACCGCTTGCGGCATCGCGTCGCTGATGTTGCCGACGATTCGCACTTCGCGTTGCGCGAAAGGAATTGCGATGTCGTGTTCGGAGAACAGACGCCAGATGTTGCGATTCACGGCCGAGCGAACGCCTGACGTGCCTGTTGCAGCATCTTCGATCCAGAAACCCAGTTCGAGGTTGATGCCGTCGGGGCCGAAGCCAACCAGATAAGGCGTAGGCGCCGGTTCCTGCAACACCCGCGCGACGCCCTGAGCGGCCTCGGCGAGCAACGCCATCGCCTGCTCCACGTCGGTGGAGTAGGAAACCTGCACGGCCGCCTTGGCGTAGCCGCGCGTCAGATAGGACGACTGGTTCTGCACCACGTCCGTAATCAGCTTTTCGTTCGGAATTAGCGTTTCGATGCCGTCGAGACCGCGCACCACCGTATACCGCGTACGGATTTGCGTGACCATGCCCTGCAAGCCGCTGACGTTGATCGTGTCGCCGATGCGCAGCGAGCGGTCGATCAGGATGATGAAGCCCGAGACGTAGTTGCTGGCGATCTTCTGCAAGCCGAACCCGAGTCCAACACCCAGCGCGCCGCCGAACACGCCCAGCACCGTGATGTCGATACCTACCAGCGACAGGCTGATCAGCACCGCCGCCAGCACGAACGCAGCACGCCCGACTCGCGCCACCACCACCTTGAGGTTGGCATCGAGCGTCTTCGAACGCATCAGGCGATCTTCGAACGTGGCGCCGAGCCACATCGCGACGATCATCGTCACACACACCCACAGAAGCCCCGTGGTAAGCGAAAGCAGCGTCATGTGCGCATTCGCGACCCGGAAGCGTACGCTGCCCATCCACGTGATCACGTCGTCCTGGATGCCCATCACGGTGAGCACCATGCCGATCCAGACGACCAGCGAAACGATCTTCTCGACGAGGAACAGCCACGGATGGTTCGCGCCGTCCTGACTGAAGACCCGTCGCGCGAAGAAAAACACGATGTAAATCAGGCCGATACCGAACAGCGGCACCAGCGCCAGATCGAGCAGCGCGGTGTGCATGAACTGGCTGGTGATCGCCTGTGCAACCCACACAAGCGCCGCGCCAATCAGCGGGAAGAATGCGCGGTTCAGGCTCTCCGCGCCGAAACGCAGGGTCTGGTAACGCGTCTGGCGCCGCAGATCGAGCGTGCGGCGCAACAGGCGCGCGAGCAGCCAGGCAATGGCGAGCGTCACGAGCAGGACGCCGACCTGCCACAGCATCACCGGCTGGCCGAAGTCGCGCGCGAGGTCGCCGAACATATGAGGAAAAATGCGGTTTTGCATGATGTCGCCGAAATCGCCGGCGCAGCGGGGTTCAATTCAGAAAAGGAACCCGGTTGCGCCGACAGATAGCCGGTTGCGTTTAGCTCTGGCGTTCCAGCACGGCTGCGAAGAAGCCATCAGTAGCGTGGCGGTGCGGCCACAACGACAGGTAATCGCCCATTTCCAGCTCGATGCGCTGCTCAGCGAGCACGTCGCGCGCCGGCACCAATGCGAAGTCCGGATGGTCGGCGAGGAATTGCTGCACGACGGCTTCGTTTTCCGCTTCCAGAATCGAACAGGTTGCGTAGACGAGACGGCCGCCCTTCTTCACCAGACGCGAGGCGCTGGCCAGAATCGACGCCTGCTTCGGCGCCAGTTCGGCGACCGATTCCGGCGACTGGCGCCACTTCAGATCCGGGTTACGACGCAGCGTACCCAGCCCGCTGCACGGCGCGTCGACCAGCACCCGGTCGATCTTGCCGGCCAGACGCTTGATCTTGGCATCGTGCTCACTATCGATCAGCACCGGATTCACGTTCGACAGCCCGCTACGCGCCAAGCGCGGCTTGAGCTTGGCCAAACGCCGCTCGGAGACGTCGAAGGCGTACAGACGCCCGGTGGAACGCATCGCCGCGCCCAGCGCCAGCGTCTTGCCGCCCGCGCCCGCGCAGAAGTCCACGATCATTTCGCCGCGCTTGGGGGCAACCAGCGAACACAGCAACTGGCTGCCCTCGTCCTGGACTTCGACCCAGCCGTGCTGGAACGCGTCCAGCTTGGTAAGCGGCGGCTTGCCGACCACCCGCACGCCGAACGGTGCGAAAGGCGTCGCGCCACCTTCGATGCCGGCCTTCGACAGCGCGTTCAGCACGTCGTCGCGGCTTGCCTTGATCGGGTTCGCGCGCAGGTCCAGCGGCGCCGGATAGTTCAGCGCGGCGGCCAGTTGCGCCAGTTCCGCGGGTTCGAAGCGCTTGGAAAGCGCCTGATAGATCCAGTCGGGCAGATTCAGGCGAATCCGCAGCGGCAGGCTCTCCGGGTCGATCTTCGCGACGTGTTCGAGCCAGTGCGATTCGGTATCAGTCAAGAACGGCTTGAGGGCCGTGCGGCCGGCCGTCTGCATCAGTCCCAGCAAGGCCATGCGGCGCGCCGGGCTGCCCGCGCCGCCTTCGGCCAGATGAGCGAATTCCATCCGGCGGCGCAGCACGGCGAAGACCGCTTCGGCGATCACGCCGCGCTCGCCGTGCCCGAGCTTAGGATGCGCGCGGAAAAAGCGGCTCGTCGTGGCGTCGGCGGGGCCGTTCAGCTTCAGGACTTCAGCCAGCAAAGTCTCGGTTTGTCCAATCAAAAAACCATGTAATCTCATGCGCCCTCTCCGGCGGTGTGACCGGCAAAGAGCCATTGCGGCTCCGGCGGCGTAAGCGTGACGCGCAAGCCGTCGAGAGCAAGACGCCCTTCGACGAACCAGCGCACCGCGCGTGGATAGATAATGTGTTCGGTTGCCAGCACGCGTTCGGCGAGCGTGGCGGGCGTGTCGCCAGCCTCGACGGGGACGGCCGCCTGCGCGACGATCGGCCCGTGATCCAGCTGCGACGTGACAAAATGCACCGACGCGCCGTGCAGCCGCACGCCGGCGTCAAGTGCCTGTTGATGGGTTTTCAGGCCCGGAAAGCTCGGCAGCAGCGACGGATGCACGTTCAGCATGCGTCCGGCGTAATGGTCGACGAAACCGGCCGTGAGCACCCGCATGAAGCCGGCGAGTACGACGAGATCAGGTGCGAAGCTGTCGATTTCTTGCGCCAGCGCGGCGTCGAAGCTGTCGCGATCGGGAAACTGGCGGTGGTCGACCACCGCCGTGGCAATGCCGTGCGACGCAGCGAACGCAAGGCCCGCGGCGTCAGGACGGTTGGCAATCACAGCGGCGACTTGCGCCGCCCAGCCTTCGTCCGCGCAGGCGCGAATGATAGCTTCCATGTTGCTTCCCCGTCCGGAAATCAGGATGACGAGTTTTTTCATCCGCGGATTTTATCATTCGGGGGACACTGAAACGGCGACGCGCCGCCGTCTCGTGCGCTGAGCGTTTATAATCGTTTGTTTTGCGGCATATCGGCCGCCCTACCTCAAACCCGCTATCGTGAGAGTCTTCCGCGGTCTTCCCAATGCCGAAAGCCGTGCGCCCTGCGCACTGACCATCGGCAACTTCGACGGTGTCCACCGCGGCCATCAGGCTTTGCTCGCCCACGTCCGGGCCGCCGCCGATGCTCGCGGCCTGCCCGTCTGCGTGATGACCTTCGAGCCGCACCCGCGCGAATTCTTCAACCCCGCCGGCGCGCCGCCACGAATCGCCATGCTGCGCGACAAGCTCGAGGCGCTGCGCACCAACGGTGTCGACCGGGTCGTGGTCGAGCATTTCAACCATACCTTCGCGAGCCAGTCGCCGGATGCGTTTGTCGAACGGATCATCGTCAACGGGCTGCATGCTCGCTGGGTGATGATCGGCGACGACTTCCGCTACGGCGCCAAGCGCGCGGGCGATTTCGCCTCGCTCAAGGCCGCGGGTCAACTGCACGGTTTCGAAGTCGAGCAGATGGCAACCGTAGCGGATCCGTCCGGCGCGCGCATTTCCAGCTCGGGCGTGCGCGCGGCGCTGGTAGCGGGCGATCTCGACTCCGCGCGTGCCGCGCTGGGCCGCGATTACCTGATCAGCGGCCACGTCGTACATGGCATGAAGCTCGGTCGCGACCTCGGCTTCCCCACGCTCAATCTGGCGATCGCGCACAAACGCCCGGCACTGGCCGGCATTTTCGTGGTGCGCGTGCATGGCGTGGCCGACGAACCGCTGCCTGGCGTCGCCAGCCTCGGCCTGCGCCCCACCGTCGACGATTCCGGCCGCGTGCTGCTCGAAGTACACCTGCTCGACTGGCACGGCGACGCGTATGGCAAACTCGTGCGCGTCGAATTCCTGAAGAAGCTGCGCGACGAGGAAAAATACGTCGACCTCGAAACGCTGACCGCCGCCATCGCGCGCGACGTCGCCAATGCGCGCGCGTGGTTCGCGGCCGTCGGCGCCGGCACGCCGGGCAGCCGATCCACCGGTTTCGCCACTTCGGCCACTGACCGAATTAGATAGCCGCCGCGGTACATGTGAGCGCGCTGAAGCGCTGCATGTACCCACTGCTGCGCGCATCGAAGGGCGTCCGTGGATTACGCGACATGCCTGCCGGGCGCGCCCAACGCCCTGCGCATCTTGCGCTTACCGCAGCCTCGCTGCGCTTAGAAAGAATTCACCGCGACCTCATCATGAGCAACAAGAAAGCCGATTCGAAACCGCAGTCACGCTACCCGGTCAACCTGCTCGACACGCCGTTCCCGATGCGTGGCGACCTGCCCAAGCGCGAGCCGCAATGGGTCAAGGAATGGCAGGAACGCAAGGTCTACGAGACGATCCGCGCAGCCAGCAAAGGCCGCAAGAAGTTCATCCTGCACGACGGCCCGCCGTATGCGAACGGCGACATCCACTTGGGCCACGCGGTCAACAAGATCCTCAAGGACATGATCGTCAAGGCACGCAATCTGGCGGGCTTCGACGCTGTCTACGTGCCGGGCTGGGATTGCCACGGCATGCCGATCGAAATCCAGATCGAAAAGCAGTTTGGCAAGTCGCTGCCGGCCGCCGAAGTGATGCAGAAGGCGCGCGCTTACGCGACCGAACAGATCGAGAAGCAGAAGGTCGGCTTCCGCCGTCTGGGCGTGCTCGGCGACTGGGATAACCCGTACAAGACGATGAACTTCACGAACGAAGCCGGTGAAATCCGCGCGCTCGCGAAGATCATGGAAAAGGGTTACGTCTTCCGCGGCCTGAAGCCGGTCAACTGGTGTTTCGACTGCGGCTCGGCGTTGGCCGAAGCGGAAGTTGAGTACAAGGACAAGACCGATCCGACCATCGACGTGCTGTTCAGCTTCGCCGAGCCGGAAAAGACCGCGCAGGCGTTCGGCCTGAATGCGCTGCCGCGCAACGAAGGCGGCATCGTGATCTGGACCACCACGCCGTGGACCATCCCCGCCAACCAGGCGCTGAACCTGCATCCGGAAATCGTCTACGCGCTGGTCGATACACCACGCGGCTTGCTGATCCTCGCCGAAGAACGTGTTGAAGCGTGCCTGAAACTGTATGGGCTGGAAGGCACGGTCATCGCGACCACGCCGGGCGCGAAGCTCGTCAACCTACGCTTCAATCACCCGCTCGCCTCCGCGCATCCGGCCTACAAGCGCACGGCACCGGTTTATCTCGGCGACTGCGTGACGACTGAATCCGGTACGGGTGTGGTGCACTCGTCGCCGGCGTACGGCGTGGAAGACTTCGTGTCGTGCAAGGCGCACGGCATGGCCGATTCGGACATCATCAATCCGGTGATGGGCGACGGCCGTTACATCGAATCGCTCGCGCTGTTCGGCGGCCTGTCGATCTGGGCGGCGAATCCGCAGATCGTCGAAGCCCTGCAAGCGGCCGGCTCGTTGCTGCGCACCGAGAAGTACACGCACAGCTACATGCACTGCTGGCGCCATAAGACGCCGATCATCTACCGTGCGACGTCGCAATGGTTCGCCGGCATGGACGTGAAGCCGAACGACACCGACAAGACGCTGCGCGAAACCGCGCTCGAAGGCATCGAGAACACCGCCTTCTATCCGTCGTGGGGCAAACAGCGCCTGTTCAGCATGATCGCCAACCGCCCGGACTGGACGCTGTCGCGTCAGCGTCAATGGGGCGTGCCGATGGCGTTCTTCGTGCACAAGGAAACCGGCGAGCTGCATCCGCGCACGCTGGAATTGCTCGAAGAAGTCGCGCAACGCGTAGAGAAGGCCGGCATCGAAGCATGGCAAACGCTCGACCCGCGCGAACTGCTCGGCGACGACGCCAACATGTATGAAAAGAACCGCGACACGCTCGACGTCTGGTTCGATTCGGGCACCACGCACTGGCACGTCCTGCGCGGCTCGCATAAAGACGAACTGCAGTTCCCGGCTGATCTGTATCTGGAAGGCTCGGACCAGCACCGCGGCTGGTTCCACTCGTCGCTGCTGACGGCTTCGATGCTCGATGGCCGCCCGCCGTACAACGCGCTGCTCACGCACGGCTTCACCGTCGACGGCGAAGGCCGCAAGATGAGCAAGTCGCTCGGCAACGGTATCGACCCGCACGAAGTGGCGAATCGCCTTGGCGCGGAAATCATCCGCTTGTGGATCGCCTCGACCGATTACTCGGGCGAACTGGCGATCTCCGAAGAGATCCTGAAGCGCGTGACGGAAGGCTATCGCCGCATCCGCAACACGCTGCGCTTCCTGCTCGCGAACCTGTCGGACTTCGACTTCGCGCAACACGCGCGTCCGGTCGAAGACTGGCTCGAGATCGACCGTTACGCGGTGGCGCTGTCGGCAAATCTGCAAAACGACATCCTCTCGCACTACGACAAATACGAGTTCCACCCGGTGGTCGCCAAGCTGCAGACGTTCTGCTCGGAAGACCTGGGCGGCTTCTATCTGGATGTGCTGAAAGACCGTCTGTACACCACGGCGGCTGACTCCGTCGCGCGCCGCTCGGCTCAGACCGCGCTGTATCACATCGCACACGGCCTGCTGCGCCTGATGGCGCCGTTCATGTCGTTCACCGCGGAAGAAGCGTGGAAGGTGTTCCAGCCGAACAGCGAAACGATCTTCACCGAGACGTATCACGCGTTCCCGGCAGTGCCGCAAGCCGGCGAGCTGCTCGACAAATGGACGCTGCTGCGCGCCGCGCGTAGCGACGTGACCAAGGCGCTGGAAGAAGCACGCGTCGCGAACCTGATCGGTTCGTCGCTGCAGGCGGAAGTCGAAATCCGCGCGAGCGGCGCGCGTTACGACGCGCTCACGAGCCTCGGCGACGACCTGAAGTTCGTGCTGATCACGTCGGCGGCGACCGTCGTGAAGGTCGATAGCGAAGCGGAAGAAAGCGTTGAGGTGATCGCCTCGAAGTATCTGAAGTGCGAACGCTGCTGGCACTACCGCGCGGACGTCGGCGCCAACGCCGAGCACCCCACCCTGTGCGGCCGCTGCTTCAGCAATCTGTTCGGCAACGGTGAAGTGAGGAGCGCGGCATAATGGCGAAAACCATGTCGAAATCGTCAGCTGCCGGTGGTTCGCTGGCGCCGTGGCTCGGCGTCGCGCTGATCGTGATCCTGTTCGATCAGCTCACCAAGATCGCGGTCCAGAAGGTGTTCGCCTACGGTGTTCCGCATGAGGTCGCGCCGTTTTTCAACCTGATCCTCGTGTACAACCGCGGCGCCGCCTTCAGCTTCCTCGCGATGGCGGGCGGCTGGCAGCGCTGGGCGTTCACCGCGCTTGGCGTGGTCGCGGCGCTGGTGATCTGCTATCTGCTCAAGCGCCACGGCGGGCAGAAGATGTTCTGCACGGCGCTCGCGCTGATTCTGGGCGGCGCGCTCGGCAATGTGATCGACCGGCTGGCGTACGGTCATGTGATCGACTTTCTCGATTTTCACGTACGCACGTGGCACTGGCCGGCGTTCAATCTCGCCGACAGCGCGATCACGATCGGCGCGATCCTGCTCGTGCTCGACGAGTTGCGGCGCGTGCGCGGCTCGCGGTAACGCGTATAGGTAGACCACGCTTTGTCGGAGGCTTTCGTTGGCAACCGCAGAACTCGCAGGAAAACACCTCGTCCTCGGCATGACGGGCGGCATTGCCTGCTATAAGATCGCCGAACTCACGCGTCTGTTGACCAAGGCCGGCGCGACCGTGCAGGTCGTCATGACCGAAGCGGCCACGCAGTTCATCACCCCCGTTACGATGCAGGCGCTGTCCGGCCGGCCGGTCTACACGAGCCAGTGGGACGCTCGTGTGCCGAACAACATGGCGCATATCGATCTCTCGCGTGAAGCCGACGCGATCGTCATTGCGCCCGCCTCCACCGACTTCCTCGCCAAACTTGCGCACGGCATGGCCGACGACCTGCTGTCGACGCTGTGTGTCGCGCGCGATTGCCCGCTGCTCGTTGTGCCGGCGATGAACCGGCAGATGTGGCAAAACCCGGCCACCCAACGCAACGTCACGCAGTTGCGCGCGGACGGCATCGAAGTGCTCGGCCCCGATTCGGGTCCGCAAGCCTGCGGCGAAGTCGGCGACGGTCGCATGCTCGAAGCGGCCGCGACTTACGAAGCGATCACGTCATTCTTCTCGCCTAAGATCCTGTCCGGCCGTCGTGTGTTGCTGACCGCCGGCCCGACCTTCGAGCCGCTCGATCCGGTGCGCGGCATCACCAATCGTTCGAGCGGCAAGATGGGCTTTGCGCTGGCGCGCGCCGCGCAACAAGCCGGCGCCGAAGTACATCTGATCGCCGGCCCCGTCGCGCTGGAAACGCCGTGGGGCGTGTTCCGCCAGGACGTGCAAACCGCGCAGCAAATGCACGACGCGGTGATGCGCTCGGTCGCGGACGCCGACATCTTCATCGGCGTGGCCGCGGTGGCCGACTGGCGCGTCGATCACGCCAGCGAACACAAGATCAAGAAGACCGCCGAGCGCGCACTGCCCACCTTCACATTCGTCGAGAATCCGGACATCCTGGCAGCGGTCGCCAAGCTGCCGCATCCTCCGTTCGCAGTCGGCTTTGCAGCGGAAAGCGGCGACCTCGAAGTGCACGGTGAAGAAAAGCGCGCGCGCAAGAACGTGCCGCTCCTGATCGGCAATCTCGGCCCGCTCACTTTCGGTCTCGACGACAACGAGGTCATTCTGTTCGAAGCAGGCGGTGCAACCAAACTGCCACGCGCCGACAAGCAGACGCTCGCGCGCGCCTTGATCGTGGAAATTGCCAGGCGTCTGCCCGACACAAGTCTGATCCGCTAAAGCTGCGCGAGGCGGCGCAAGCTGCGTTCGCCGCGCGCGCCTTTAGCGCACCGAATTATCTGGAGCAGTACTGACATGACGCTACTTTCCGTGCTCGATCAAACGCCCGTGATCGGCGGGCACTCAGTGGCGGACGCAATTGCCGCCACCGTCGAACTCGCGCAGCTGGCTGACGATCTCGGCTACACGCGCTACTGGTGCGCCGAGCATCACGGCTTGCGCGGCGTGTCGAACCCATGCCCCGAGGTCATGCTGGCGCGCCTCGGCAGCGTCACCCAACGCATTCGGCTGGGCTCCGGCGGCGTGATGCTGCCGTACTACAGCCCGTTCAAGGTCGCCGAGCAGTTCATGATGCTCGAGGCGTTATTCCCGAATCGGATCGATCTCGGCGTAGGCCGCGCTCCAGGCGGCGACATGCAAACAGCGCAGGCGGTCGCAGCCGGCGCCTACAACCGCGGCGACATTTTCCCGCAGCAGGTTGCCGATCTCGTCGGCCTGATGCACGGCACATTGCCCACCGATCACATTGCGCACGGTGTACTGCTGCAGCCGCAGATTGCTACACGCCCGCAACTGTGGATGCTCGGCTCGAGCGAATTCGGTGGCCTCCTGGCGGCACAACTCGGTATCCGCTTTGCGTTCGCGCATTTCATCAACGCGCATTTCGGGCACCAGGTGGCGCTTGCCTATCGCGAGCGCTTCAAAGCCAGCCTGGAAACGCAACAACCCTATCTCGCCGCCGCTGTCTTCGCGATTTGCGCAGACACGGAGCAGGAAGCCGCCGATCTGGAAAAGGCCGTCGACCTGCGTCGCGTGCAAATGGCCTATGGCCTGAACGAGCCGATCCCGACAATCGAACAAGGCATCGCGCAAGAATACGGCGAACGCGAGCGACTGGTGATCGACCGCGAGAAACCGCGCAGTATCATCGGCACGCCAGAAACCGTCACTGAACGGCTGCATGCCTTGCAGGAGCAGTTCCAGGCCGACGAATTGATCGTGCTCACCGTAGCGGGCAGCTATCGCGCCCGGCTGCGCTCCTATGAACTTCTCGCCGACGCGTTCGAACTCGGACGCCCGGACTCCACTCCTTAAACCTTCGACCCTGCATGAAACTCGACCTGAAGATTCTCGATGCGCGCATGCGCGAACAACTCCCGGCCTACGCAACCACCGGCAGCGCGGGCCTCGACCTGCGCGCCTGCCTCGACGAACCGTTGACCCTCAAACCCGGCGAAACCGCACTGGTGCCGACGGGTCTGGCGATTCACGTCGGCGATCCGGGTTATGCGGCGTTGATTCTGCCGCGTTCGGGTCTGGGTCATAAGCACGGCATTGTGCTCGGCAACCTGGTCGGGCTGATTGATTCAGATTATCAAGGGCAACTGATGATTTCGACGTGGAATCGCGGCACAACCACGTTCGTGCTGAATCCGATGGAGCGCCTCGCGCAACTGGTCATCGTGCCCGTCGTGCAGGCCGAGTTCAACATCGTCGACGATTTCGAAACCAGCGAGCGTGGCGCGGGTGGATTCGGCAGCACCGGCAAGCACTAAGCGTATCGATAAGCGTTGAAGCTTCGCTTGCTTCCAACTAGCAACAAGCGTTTCGCACAACGCAAAAAGCAGAACGGCGCGGGGTTCAACCCGCGCCGTTCTGCTTTCAGATGAGACTGAAACGCTTACTCGACCGACTTATTCAACCTCGACCGCTTCCGGATTCGGATTACGCGGTGCCGGATGCTCGTCGAAGGTCAACTGCACCTTGTCTTCCGCATCCACGTCGACCGTCACGCGGCCGCCGTTCATCAGCTTGCCGAACAGCAACTCGTCGGCCAGCGCACGACGGATCGTGTCCTGGATCAGACGTTGCATCGGCCGCGCACCCATCAACGGATCGAAACCGTGTTTCGCAAGGTGAGCACGCAGCGCGTCGGTGAAGAGCGCGTCGACCTTCTTCTCATGCAACTGATCTTCCAACTGCATCAGGAACTTGTCGACCACGCGCATGATGATTTCTTCATCGAGCGAGCGGAAGCTGATCGTTGCGTCCAGACGGTTACGGAACTCCGGCGTGAACATGCGCTTGATGTCGACCATTTCGTCGCCGGTTTCCCGACGATTCGTGAAGCCGATCACCGCCTTGCCCATTGCCTCGGCGCCCGCGTTCGTCGTCATGATGATGATGACGTTGCGGAAATCCGCCTTGCGGCCGTTGTTGTCCGTCAGCGTGCCGTGGTCCATCACCTGCAGCAGCACGTTGTAGATGTCCGGATGCGCCTTCTCGATTTCGTCGAGCAGCAACACGCAATGCGGCTTCTTCGTGACAGCTTCGGTCAACAGACCGCCCTGGTCGAAACCGACATAGCCCGGCGGCGCGCCGATCAAACGGCTCACCGCATGACGCTCCATGTATTCCGACATGTCGAAGCGAATCAGCTCGATCCCCAGCGTGAACGCCAGTTGCTTCGCCACTTCCGTCTTGCCGACGCCCGTGGGGCCGGAGAACAGGAACGCGCCGATCGGCTTGTCCAGCTTGCCCAGGCCCGCACGCGCCATCTTGATCGCGGCCGACAGCGCGTCGATGGCCGGGTCTTGCCCGAACACCACGCTCTTCAGATCGCGATCCAGCGTTTGCAGCTTGCTGCGATCGTCTTGCGACACGCTTTGCGGCGGGACGCGAGCAATCTTCGAGATGATTTCTTCGATCTCGTTCTTGCCAATGGTTTTCTTCTGCTTCGACTTCGGCAGGATGCGTTGCGCAGCACCCGCTTCGTCGATCACGTCGATCGCCTTGTCCGGCAGATGACGATCCGTGATGAAGCGTGCCGACAATTCAGCCGCCGCCGACAGCGCGCCCGACGAATACTTCACGCCGTGGTGCTCTTCGAAGCGCGACTTCAGGCCACGCAGGATCGCCACCGTCTGCTCGACGGTCGGCTCGGTCACGTCGACCTTCTGGAAACGGCGCGACAATGCCGCGTCTTTTTCGAAGATGCCGCGATATTCCGTGAACGTCGTCGCGCCGATGCACTTCAAAGTGCCCGACGACAACGCCGGCTTCAGCAGATTCGATGCGTCCAGCGTACCGCCCGACGCAGCACCCGCGCCGATCAGCGTATGAATTTCGTCGATGAACAGGATTGCGTGCGGACGTTCCTTCAATTCCTTGAGGACCGTCTTCAGGCGTTGTTCGAAGTCGCCGCGATATTTGGTGCCGGCGAGCAGCGCGCCCATGTCGAGCGAATACACCTGCGCATCCGCCAGAATATCCGGCACTTCGCCGCGCGTAATGCGCCAGGCGAGCCCTTCGGCGATCGCGGTCTTGCCGACGCCGGCCTCACCGACCAGCAGCGGATTGTTCTTGCGGCGACGGCATAGCACCTGGACCACGCGCTCGACTTCCGACTCGCGCCCGATCAACGGGTCGATGCGGCCGTCTTTCGCCATCTGGTTCAGGTTCTGCGTGAACTGGGCGAGCGGCGTTTCCTTCTGCGCGGCGGCTTCGTCGGACTCGGCATTCGCGTCGCTCGCTTTCGCGGCGTCCGTGCTGCTGGTCTTGGCAATGCCATGCGAGATGAAATTCACCACATCCAGACGCGTCACGCCCTGCTGTTGCAGGTAGTACACCGCATGCGAATCCTTCTCGCCGAAGATCGCCACCAGCACATTCGCGCCGGTCACTTCCTTCTTGCCATTCGAGGTGGATTGCACATGCATGATCGCGCGCTGGATCACACGCTGGAATCCCAGCGTGGGCTGCGTGTCGACGTCGTCCGTGCCTGGCACGGTCGGCGTGTTGTCA
Source organism: Paraburkholderia sp. SECH2 (assembly GCF_030464795.1). NCBI lineage: Bacteria > Pseudomonadati > Pseudomonadota > Betaproteobacteria > Burkholderiales > Burkholderiaceae > Paraburkholderia > Paraburkholderia sp. SECH2. Next base: position 226,245 of record NZ_JALPRH010000002.1, on the reverse strand, counting down.
TGAATGAAGTTGCGCAGGTTCTGGCGCAGATCCTCGATATTGGCCGCGCATGCACGCAACACCTCCGCCGCTGTTGGATTGTCCAACAGTGCCAGCAAAAGATGTTCGACCGTTATGAACTCGTGCCGCGCCTGGCGTGCTTCCATGAACGCCATGTGCAGGCTGACTTCCAGTTCCTGGGCAATCATGCTTCCTCCATCACACACTGCAGCGGATGCCCGGCCTGCCGTGCGTGGGTAACGACTTGCTCGACTTTGGTCGACGCGATGTCCCGCGTATAGACCCCACAAACTCCCCTGCCCTCGCGATGCACCTTCAACATCACCTGCGTTGCGGTTTCACGATCTTTATTGAAATATTCCTGCACGATCATCACGACAAATTCCATTGGCGTGAAGTCGTCATTCAGCAGCACTACCTTGTACATGGAAGGCGGCTTCAGCTTCTTTTCCTGCCGCTCCAGTACGGTGCCGTCCTGCTTGTCCGGGATAATCGCCATACACCCATTCTAAACAACTAGGACAGGCCCGCAATCCTGTCAAAACCCAGCCGACCGGCCGGTGAGCCCGTTCGCTCCCGCCTGATGGGTAAATACCCCAAAGCGGTGCGTCATTCGACGAGCCGATTGCGGAGCCGGCCCCTATCCTGTGATGCGTCGCGGCCGTGCTGCGCCGCAGTCGGATCGAGTATCGCACAACCTGCCCATGCTGGCTGACGGCACGCCCCCGGCCAGCGGACGGTGTGCGACCCGCAGAACAGCATGTGAGTCGATTATGCGACTTTTCAAGACAGCACGCTTGGGCAACCGCACATAAGAAAACAAAAGCGGGAAAAACCCTGGAAAACGCCTGTTTGCAACGCGACAACGACGTCTCAAAATTTTCTTGACACTCGAATAAAGAGCCTCAACAATCAAGCTGGCACTTTTTTCACTGCGCCATAAATCGAAAAAATGCCGATGGTGAGCTTGTGAGGAGGGAGCGGCTGCATCGCGCGGTCGTCGAGCTTTTCGAGGGCTCGTGGTAGTGACATGAGTTACAGGGGAAGTTGGAATGGCAACTGGTACGGTCAAATGGTTCAATGACGCAAAAGGTTTCGGATTCATCACGCCTGACGAAGGTGGTGAGGATCTGTTTGCACACTTCTCGGCCATCCAGATGAATGGGTTCAAGACCCTCAAGGAAGGTCAAAAAGTAACCTTCGAGGTCGTGCAAGGCCCGAAAGGCAAACAGGCATCGAACATCCAGGCACCTGCCTGAACCTGTTCGTTACCCGTCCTTTTGAAACCCGGCTTCATGCCGGGTTTCTTTTTTTGGGCGGCACATTCTGATTTACGGCAAATCGTGACCATTGCTTGAGGCGGGGATAACGCGAATACCCAAATATCGGACACCCGTCTCTCTTTCCGAACGCTTTCGATGCTCAACCGCTGCCGCCGGCCGTAAAAAAACCCCGGCCGCCTTACGGCGCCGGGGTTTTGACTCAGGCTGGAAAAACCAGCGCGAATCACTTACATATTTTCGATCAACACCTGGCCAAAGCCCGAGCAGGACACCTGCGTCGCGCCTTCCATCAAGCGCGCGAAGTCATAGGTGACCCGCTTTTGCAGAATCGACTTTTCCATCGACTTGATGATCAGGTCGGCCGCTTCAGTCCAGCCCATGTGACGCAGCATCATTTCAGCCGAGAGAATTTCCGAACCCGGATTTACGTAGTCTTTGCCGGCGTACTTCGGCGCCGTGCCGTGGGTGGCTTCGAACATCGCGACCGAATCCGACATGTTCGCCCCCGGCGCAATCCCGATACCGCCGACTTGCGCGGCCAGCGCGTCTGAAATGTAGTCGCCGTTCAGGTTCAGCGTGGCGATCACGTCGTATTCCGCCGGACGCAGCAGGATCTGCTGTAGGAACGCGTCCGCAATCACGTCTTTCACCACGATGTCACCACCCGTTTTCGGGTTCTTGATCTTCATCCACGGACCGCCGTCGATCAGCTCCGCGGCGAATTCCTTCTGCGCCAGCGCATAACCGTAGTCGCGGAACGCGCCTTCGGTGAACTTCATGATGTTGCCCTTGTGCACCAGCGTGACCGAGCGGCGATTGTTGTCGATCGCATACTGGATCGCCTTGCGCACGAGGCGCTCCGTGCCTTCGCGCGACACCGGCTTGACACCGATCCCCGAGGTTTCCGGGAAGCGGATCTTCTTCACACCCATTTCTTCGCGCAGGAACTTGATGACCTTCTTCGCATCTTCCGACCCGGCAGGCCATTCGATGCCAGCATAGATGTCTTCCGAATTCTCGCGGAAGATCACCATGTCGATCTTTTCGGGTTCACGCACCGGTGAAGGCACGCCCTTGAAGTACTGCACCGGGCGCAGGCAGACATACAGATCGAGTTCCTGACGCAGCGCGACATTCAGCGAGCGGATGCCGCCGCCGACCGGCGTGGTGAGCGGACCCTTGATCGAGACGACGTATTCCTTCAGCACCTGCAGCGTTTCTTCCGGCAGCCACACGTCCGGGCCGTACACCTTGGTCGACTTTTCGCCGGCGTAGATTTCCATCCAGTGGATTTTCTTTTTGCCCGCGTAGGCTTTTTCTACCGCGGCATCCACCACTTTCAGCATCACCGGCGTGATGTCGAGGCCCGTTCCGTCGCCTTCGATATACGGAATGATCGGCTGGTCGGAAATGTTGAGCGAGAAATCTGCGTTGACGGTGATCTTGTCACCGCCGGTCGGAACCTTGACGTGCTGGTACGGCATGATCGGACTCCAGTGAAGGCTGTGCTGAAAGCTGATGGGAGACTGCGGAAACTGGGTGCTCCTCGCTACGCAATGCCGGACGCCTGCGAGCGGCCTGGTCGTCTATTCTAGCCCACGCTGACGCAGGCCCGAGTCCGCATACGGCTCGGGGTTTTCCAACATTGTCGAAAATCAAAGTTAGCAACGCCGCTTACTCATCTATCTTATATAAGACATAAGACTTGGCGTGGCTCATTATGCATTATTATTCCGCCATTTACTACCGAGCAGCGCCCTTCCTGGCCTGCGCGGCACGCTCCCGCCGCCGCTCGACCTTCATTGATTCCTCTATGCGACTTCTCGCCCTGAACAAACCGTTCGGCACCATCTGTCAGTTTTCGCCGCACGAAACGCGGGCGTCGCTGGCCGACTGGGTGAAAGTGCCCGGCATCTATCCGGCGGGCCGGCTCGACTCCGATAGCGAAGGGCTGCTACTCCTCACCGACGACGGCGCGCTGCAGGCACGCATCGCGGAGCCGCGTCACAAACTTGTCAAACGTTATTGGGCACAGGTGGAAGGCGCAGTCGACGATGCCACCTTGAAGAAGCTCGCGCGCGGCGTCGATCTCGGCGACTACGTGACGCGGCCCTGCCGCGCCGAATACGTCGAGCCGACCGACTCGCTCTGGACCCGCAGGCCGCCGATCCGCTATCGCGCAGCGATTCCGACCACATGGATCGAATTGTCGATCACGGAAGGCAAGAACCGCCAGGTGCGACGCATGACCGCCGCGGTGGGTTTCCCCACATTGCGTCTCGTGCGCGCCGGTATCGGCGCACTCGATATTTTTTCGCTCGGGCTGCAGCCAGGAGAAAGTGTCGAATTGCCGCTAAAGGCCCCATGGGATGGCATCGCCTGAGCGATTTGCATGCGCGCCATGTCTGCACGGAACCTGCGTCGACCCGCTATTTCGACCGGCATCGAAAAAGCTAACTCGTTGTATCCGCAAACAAAATAGCGCGTGAAACCAATATGAAAAACGCGTGAAACAATTGCGCTCACGATCGCTCTGCAGCCATTCATTTGCTTCAGCACGTTGGCATATAAATTTTCCACGAAATTCACGTCAACCGGTGCGCGAGCTCACGCGTTATTCGACGCAGATGCCGCCCGAAGCTATCCGGCATTCAGCCTTAAGGGCCTTTGCACACGCCGCTCTGGCGGTGAGTACGGGGAGTCTGAGCGCTAAGCAGACGCGTCGAGAAAAATGTTCGATGCGGCTGTCAACCGAAAGGTGGATGGCACGTTTACCGACATGACTCTACATATAACCGGGTCATTTGGTTAATCAACTAAAGCTGAGGATTTACAAAATGAACAAACTGATCGCCGCTCTGGTCGCTGGTCTCTTCGCAACGGCAGCATTCGCACAAGCTTCGGCACCGGCAGCAGCTTCGGCAGCTCCGGCAGCAGCAGCTTCGTCGGCAAAGAAGACCACGAAGCACGCTCACAAGAAGTCGCACAAGAAGGCAGCAGCAGCAGCTGCAGCTTCGGGCGCTTCGGAGTAAGTTTGTTGTAAAAACGCAGTCAAGAACTAGCTTCATTGCCGTTCTTACGGCGTTGAAAGGCAGATCACCGCAAGGCGATCTGCCTTTTTGTTTTTGACGCGCTCGCGTAACATTCGCGAGTTAAATTCCAGCAAGGAGTCATGCCGTGCGATTTCCCATGCGCTCGTTGATTGCGCGTTTCGCTGTTGCCGTTGCACTGCCGCTCGCCGCGATGTCGTTCGCCGCGACCACCGCTGCCCCCGCTCATGCGCAACAGATGCCGGCCGGTGCGAAGCAGCCCGGCGACTTTCCGCGCGCAAAGCTGACCGCGGGCATGTTCGTGATCGACGCAGCCGTCGCCGCTAACGACGCCGATCGCGAACAAGGTCTGATGTATCGCACGAACCTCGCGCCGAATGAAGGCATGCTGTTCGTCTTCAATGAAACCGCCGTGCATTGCTTCTGGATGAAGAACACGTTGATCCCGCTGTCGATCGCGTTCATGCGCGCCGACGGCACGGTCACCGACATCGACGAGATGCAGGCCGAGACCACCAACAATCACTGCCCGAAGAACAACGGCGTGTATGCGTTGGAAATGAGCAAGGGCTGGTTCTCGTCGAAAGGCATCAAACCGGGCATGAAGATCCAGGGCCTGCCGGCCGCGCAATAAAGGCGCGTCGACCACGACGACACCCTGCCGATTCTTCAGCAGCCGCTTTTGAAAAAAGCCGGTGCCTTTCGCGAGGCACCGGCTTTTTCCATTCGGCGCGGGGCAGGCGATGCGCGGCAGCACGCGGCGGAGGCCGGCGGCGTCGCGCGAGCCCATACCAGCAGGCCTTCACACGCAGCTGGCAAGATTCCTGCAAAAGACAGGCCGACGCGCTATCCTAGTATTCTTGGCAAAGCAGCATCCAAGGCTCCCCGGGCGGCACAGACTGCCGCCCGGCAAGCGTTTCAGGCGCGCCATTTCAAGGAGGTTCACGTGCCCCGCAAGACTCCCATCGAGCGCTACCGGAATATCGGCATTAGCGCTCACATCGACGCCGGCAAAACCACCACCACTGAACGCATCCTGTTCTACACAGGCGTGACCCACAAGATCGGCGAGGTTCACGACGGTGCTGCGACGATGGACTGGATGGAACAGGAGCAGGAGCGCGGCATCACGATCACATCGGCTGCCACGACTGCTTTCTGGAAGGGTATGGCCGGCAACTATCCGGAACACCGGATCAACATCATCGACACCCCGGGTCACGTCGACTTCACGATTGAAGTTGAGCGCTCGATGCGCGTGCTCGACGGCGCCTGCATGGTGTACGACTCGGTTGGCGGCGTACAGCCGCAATCCGAAACCGTGTGGCGTCAGGCGAACAAGTACAAGGTGCCGCGCATTGCGTTCGTCAACAAGATGGACCGCGTCGGCGCGGACTTCTTCCGTGTGCAGCGGCAAATCGGCGATCGCCTGAAGGGCGTCGCGGTGCCGATCCAGATTCCGGTCGGTGCGGAAGATCACTTCCAGGGCGTGGTCGACCTCGTCAAGATGAAGGCGATTTACTGGGACGAAGAGAACCAGGGCATCAAATTCGAGTACCGCGACATTCCGCCCGAGCTCGAGGCTACCGCGAAGGAATGGCACGACAAGATGGTCGAGGCCGCCGCTGAAGCGAGCGAGGAACTGCTCGACAAATATCTGCATGGCGGCACGCTGACCGAAGAGGAAATCAAGCACGGTATTCGTGTGCGTACCATCGCCAACGAGATCGTGCCGATGCTGTGCGGCAGCGCGTTCAAGAACAAGGGCGTGCAGGCCATGCTCGACGCGGTGATCGACTATCTGCCCTCGCCGCTCGACATCCCCGCGATTACCGGTCACGACGAGCACGACAACGAAATCGAGCGGCATCCGAAAGACGACGATCCGTTCTCCGCGCTCGCCTTCAAGATCATGACCGACCCGTTCGTGGGCCAGCTGATTTTCTTCCGCGTGTATTCGGGCGTGGTGAATTCGGGCGATACCGTCTACAACGCGACCAAGGAAAAGAAGGAACGCCTTGGCCGGATCCTGCAGATGCATGCGAACGAGCGCAAGGAAATCAAGGAAGTCTACTGCGGCGACATTGCCGCGGCAGTCGGTCTGAAAGAAGCGACCACGGGCGACACGTTGTGCGATCCGCAACACGTGATCATTCTGGAAAAGATGATTTTCCCGGAACCGGTGATTTCGCAGGCCGTCGAGCCGAAGACCAAGGTCGACCAGGAAAAGATGGGCATCGCGCTCAATCGTCTGGCGCAGGAAGACCCGTCGTTCCGCGTGCAGACGGATGAAGAATCCGGCCAGACCATCATCTCCGGCATGGGCGAATTGCACCTGGAGATTCTGGTCGACCGGATGAAGCGCGAGTTCGGCGTCGAGGCGACCGTCGGCAAGCCGCAGGTGGCTTACCGCGAAACCGTGCGCAACAAGGTCGAAGACGTCGAAGGCAAGTTCGTCAAGCAGTCGGGCGGCCGCGGCCAGTACGGCCACGCGGTGATCACGCTCGAACCGTCGGCGCAAGGCAAGGGCTACGAATTCGTCGACGCGATCAAGGGCGGTGTGATTCCGCGTGAATACATTCCGGCAGTCGACAAGGGCATTCAGGAAACACTGAAGGCCGGCGTGCTGGCGGGCTATCCGGTGGTCGACGTGAAGGTGACGCTAACCTTCGGTTCGTACCACGACGTCGATTCGAACGAAAACGCGTTCCGCATGGCCGGCTCGATGGCGTTCAAGGACGCGATGCGCAAGGCCAAGCCGGTGCTGCTCGAACCGATGATGGCCGTCGAAGTGGAAACACCGGAAGACTTCATGGGCAACGTGATGGGCGATCTGTCGAGCCGTCGCGGCATGGTGCAAGGCATGGAAGACATCGCCGGCGGTGGCGGCAAGCTGGTGCGCGCCGAAGTGCCGCTCGCGGAGATGTTCGGCTATTCGACGTCGCTGCGTTCGGCAACGCAAGGCCGCGCGACGTACACGATGGAGTTCAAGCACTACGCTGAAACGCCGAACAACGTCGCGGAAGCCGTGATCAACGCGAAGCATAAATAAGCGCTACGGGTTGCAACACGCCATGTGCTGCAACCCGAAATCGAATGCGACGCAATGAAGGCAGACAGCAAAAGGCCCATCCCCTGTGGATGGGCTTTTTTTTCGTCCGCGACGCCGCCTGCGGCAGCCGGCAACACACACGTTTTTGAACGTGCAAAAATGCCAGACGGCGCCGTGCTGACCGCCCGGAATAACGCCCACGAGGAGACGCACCATGAGCCAGGATCACGAACACCCGCACTACAAGGACGAGCAACCGGCGGCGCCAATCGATTGGCGCGAGCACGGCGTCAAGGTCATCAAGGGCGACCAGCTCGACAGCAATACCGCGCAAACGCCGGGCATGAATCGCGCGGCGGCGATCAACGCGGCGCGCGTCGGCGCGCAGAAAATCTGGGCCGGCACCGTGACGATCCATCCGAATGCGAAGACCGGCGCGCATCATCACGGCACGCTCGAAAGCGTGATCTACGTGGTGCGAGGCCAGGCACGCATGCGCTGGGGCGAGCACCTCGAGTTCACCGCCGAAGCCGGTCCGGGCGACTTCATCTTCGTGCCGCCTTATGTGCCGCATCAGGAAATCAACGCAAGCACCGACGATCCGCTCGAATGCGTGCTGGTGCGCAGCGACAATGAAGCGGTGGTGGTGAATCTGAATATCGACGCGGTGGAAGCCCCGGAAACGGTCTTCTGGGTCGATCCGATTCACAAGCATCCGCACGATCACTAAACCTCTTTCACGCAACCCATGACGCCGACCGCCTCGCTGCGCCCTCGCCTCATCACGCTGTATGCCGTCCTGATCGCCGCCAATCTCGGCGCATGGGCGTGGGCGCTGATCGCGTTTCGCCACTATCCGCTGCTGCTCGGCACCGCGCTGCTCGCCTATGGCTTCGGTCTGCGCCACGCGGTGGATGCGGACCACATCGCCGCGATCGACGCCGTGACGCGCAAGCTGATGCAGGCGGGCAAGCGGCCACTCGGCGTGGGCCTGGCATTTTCGCTGGGCCATTCGACGATCGTGATCATGGCGACGATCGGCATTGCGTGGACCGCGCACTCGCTGCACGGTCGCTTCGAGACCTTCAAGGCGGTAGGCGGCCCGATCGGCACCATCGTCTCGGCGGTGTTTCTGCTGGTGCTGGCGTGCGTGAACCTCGTGATTCTGCGCGACGTGTGGCGCCGCTATCGCCACGTCCAACGCGGCGGCGAACTCGCTGCTGAAACGTCGGCAAACATCGCGCCCGCCGGTCTGTTGTCGCGCGCATTGCGGCCGATGTTCCGGCTCGTGACGAAAAGCTGGCACATGTACCCGGTCGGCGTGCTGTTCGGCCTCGGCTTCGATACCGCGACCGAGATCGGCCTGCTGGCGATTGCCGCGTCCGAAGCCGGCAAAGGACTGCCGCTGTATTCGATCCTCGTGTTCCCGGCGCTCTTCACCGCGGGCATGACGCTGGTCGATTCGACCGACAATGTGCTGATGGTCCACGCCTACGGCTGGGCCATGGACGATCCGAAGCGCAAGCTCTACTACAACGCGAGCATCACGTTCGTTTCGGCGGTGGTGGCGATCGTCATTGGCGGCGTCGAAGCGCTGGGACTGCTGTCGGACAAACTCGGTTTGAACGGCGGTGTTTGGGACGCAGTGGGGAGTCTCAACGAGCACTTCGGCGCGCTAGGCTACGGCATCGTCGCAACCTTCATGGCGTGCTGGATCGGCTCGGTACTGTTCCATCGCTGGCGCCGCGCCGACACGGTTGCGCGGTAAATCCAGTTTGCCTACGCGGAGGATCGGTAAGGTTTCCACGGCGGCGACGGCGTAACGGCAATTTCCGCGCTGCGGCATCGTGCGCTTCGCGCAGGCCGGGCGAGACAGCCCACGAGCGTTGTCGTGACGACACACGCCGGCCCTTTTATACGCCAAACGGAGACCGGACCGCGCTGCAAGCGCGCCGAACCGGCGGGCAATCGCTTACACTGAAATCGCTTTTCAGCACTGCAGCGCGCTGCAGCTTTTCGTCATTGCAATAAGTCGCCTTGTCGCGCGTATCCGGCGCGGCCCTTCAGAACCGACAGCAGAACGGACTGGACACTCCATCGATGAAGACTCCCGCGGACCGATTTCTCGAACTCGACCTAGCCCGCCGCACCGCCGACGCCTACGGCAATCACGCTATCGACGAATTCATCGCCGGCCGCATCACGCGCCGCGATCTGCTGCGCTATGCGAGCGTGATCGGTTTGTCGCTGGCTGGCGGCGGTGTGCTGAATGCGCCGCGAGCCCGCGCGCAAGGCGCGCCGAGTCCGTCTAACCAGACAATCCGCGTCGCCCACCTGACGCCGGCCGGCGCAGTCGATCCACTCACCGTGAACGATGCCGCGAGCCTCGCGCTGCTGAACCAGACCGGCGAGTTCCTGATCGACGACGACGGCGAAAAACTCATGCTGAAGCCGGCGCTCGCCTTGTCGTGGAAGGCGAACGACAAGGGCGACGTGTGGACCTTCGCGCTGCGCCCGAACGTCAAATTCCACGACGGCCAGGCGTTCACCGCCAAAGACGTCGTCGCCACCTTCGATCGCCTCGCCGATCCGGCAAGCGGTTCGGCGGCGCTCTCGGTGTTGAAGGGCGTGCTGTCGAAAGGCGGTGCGAAGGTCGTCGACGAGCACACGGTCGCCTTCCATCTCGATGCGCCGAACGGCAACTTCCCGTATTACGTTTCCTCGGACAATTTCAACGCTGTGATCCTGCCCGCGAACTATGCGGGTGGTTATGAAAAGAGCTTCATCGGCACCGGTCCGTTCAAGCTCGAAAAGTATCAGGCGAAGGTCGGCGCCTCGTTCGTGCGCAATCCGGACTACTGGGGCGACAAAGCGTTACCGCAACGCGTACAGTTCTCGTTCTACGCCGACGAACAGGCGCAAATGCTCGCGCTGCAAGGCCATCAGGCCGATGTAATGGGCACGTTCACTGTGCAGGGCGGCGCCGGCATTCTGAACAATCCGGACTACAAGGCAATCGGCGTGAAGTCGAGCGCGCATCGCCAGATTCATATGCGCAACGACAACCCGCTGTTCAAGGACAAGCGCGTGCGCCAGGCGCTGGCGTTATCGCTCGATCGCGACGTGCTGGTGCGAGGGCTGTTCAAGGGCCGTGCGCAGATCGGCAACGACAGCCCGTTCGCACCGGTATTTCCGTCTTCCGATGCAGGCGTCGCGCAACGCAAGATCGACATCGCGAAGGCGAAGCAACTGCTTGCGCAAGCGGGTGTGCCGAACGGCTTCGACGTCACGCTGACCACCGAGAAGTACATGGAAATTCCCGATCTTGCGGTGGTTGTGCAGAACGCAGCGAAGGCGATCGGCGTGCGCATCAATCTGAAGGTGGAGAGTCAGTCGCTGTACTACGGCGCGGGCACACCGGGCAAATCGGATTGGCTCGACTCGCCGCTCGGCATCACCGATTACGGTCATCGCGGCGTGCCGAACGTGTTTCTGAACGCGCCGCTTACCAGCACCGGCACGTGGAACGCCGCGCACTTCAAGAACCCGCAATACGATCAACTGGTCGCGCAGTTCGTCGCGGCGGTCGACCTCAGCACGCAGAAGAAAATCTCCGGACAGATCCAGACGCTGCTGCTCGATGAAACGCCCGTGATCATTCCGTTCTTTTACGATCAGTTGATCGCGATGCGCAAGGGTGTGAACGGCGTGCGCTTTACCGCGCTCGCGCAACTCTATTTCGACCGCGCGGTGTTGAGCGCGTGATGTGGATGCAAAAGCGGTGAACGCGAAAGCAGTGGGCGCGAAAGCCATTGAAAGCATGAGCGCACGGCACTTCTTCGGCAGGAGATCACAATGTCGACCACGGTGACCCCTTCCGCCTCTCCGGTCCCCAGCGGCAACGCCGGCCGTGTCGCGCGATTTCTGGCGACGCGGGTCGGTTTGTCGCTGATTACGCTGTGGCTGCTGTCCGTGATTGTGTTCGCGGGCGGCCAGTTGCTGCCTGGCGATATCGGCCGCGCGGTGCTCGGGCCGCTCGCCGATGCGCGCGCGGTCGCCGCGCTCAATCATCAGCTCGGCGCGGACCGGCCGCTCATGACGCAATACGTCGAGTGGATCTCGCATTTCGTGCGCGGCGACATGGGACTCTCCTATGCGTACCGTGAACCGGTTGCGCCGTTTATCGCCGACGCCCTGGCGCATTCGGCCAAGCTCGGTCTGCTCGCGTTTATCGTCGTCGTGCCGCTCGGCATTGCGGGCGGTGTCTGGTCGGCCATGCACGCGGGACGCTGGCTCGATCGCACCATCAGCATCGCCGGTTTGTCGGCGACCGTCGTGCCGGAGTTCGTCTCGTCGATCGTGCTGATTCTGGTGTTCGGCGTGTGGCTGCGTTGGTTGCCGATCGAAGCGTCGTATCCGCCCGAAGCGAACGCGCTCGAACAATTGCGGCATCTGATTCTGCCGGTGCTGCCGCTGGTGCTGGTGTTCTTCGGCTACATCGCGAGAATGGCGCGCGCGGGCACCGTGGAAGCGCTCGATGCGGACTACACCCGCACCGCGATTCTCAAAGGCTTGCCGCGCCGTACCGTGATCTGGCGGCACGTGTTGCGCAACGCGCTGCTCCCGACCATCACCGTCGCCGCCACGCAGCTCGGCTATATGATCGGCGGCCTCGTGGTGGTCGAGACGCTGTTCCACTATCAAGGTATCGGCTCGCTGATCTACAACGCCGCCAAGGCCAAGGATTTTCCGATGCTCGAAGCGGGCGTGCTGACGATCGGCGTGATCTACACCGTCGCCAACCTCGCCGCCGATGCACTGCATATCCTGCTCAATCCGCGACTGCGAGTGAGGAGCGCCGAATGAGCACCATCGTTCCGCCGGCCGCGCCGCCCGCGCCACGCCCGGCTACTGAACCGCGCTTCGACCAGTTGCGCGTGCTGCTGCGCTCGCCCACGTTCGTGGTCGGCGTGTTGATCGTTGGATGGTGGGTCGTTTGCGCCATCGCCGGGCAATGGATCGTGCGAATCGACCCGTATGCCTCCGATCCGCTCAATTCGCTCACGCCGCCCGATGGCACGCATTGGTTTGGCACCGATCAACTCGGCCGTGACGTGTTCTCTCGAGTGATTGTCGGCGCGCGCGACATTCTGACCATCGCGCCTTTGGCGACCCTGCTTGGCACGGTCGCGGGCACTGCGCTGGGATTGATCGTCGGTTACTTCGAGGGCTGGGTCGATAACGTCGTGGGCCGCGCAATCGACGCCGTGCTCGCGCTGCCGCTCGTGATCGTCGCGTTGCTCGCGCTGGCCGCGGTCGGCGCATCGAACTTCACCGTGATTCTCGTCATTGGCATTACCTTCACGCCGATCACCGCGCGTACGGTACGCGCCGCCGTGTTCGCCGAACGGCATCTGGACTACGTCGCCGCCGCGCAACTGCGTGGCGAACGCGCGCCGTACATCATGTTCGCCGAGATTCTGCCGAACGTGCTGCCGCCGATCATCGTCGAGGCGACCGTGCGGCTCGGGTATGCCATTTTCGCGGTCGCCACGCTGTCGTTTCTTGGTTTCGGCATTCAACCCCCTTCGGCCGATTGGGGCCTCGCGCTGTCCGAGTCGTACACGCTGATGGCGGGTGGCGCATGGTGGACCGTGGTGTTCGCCGCCGGCGCCATCGCTTCGCTCGTGGTCGGCGTAAATCTGATCGCCGATAGCGTGCAAGGAGTACTCGACCGATGAACGGCCCGCCGCCCGCCTCGTTCCCCGCCTTCGACGTCTCGAAGAGCGATCGCACGGATGCGCTGACCGTCGTCGGCCTGACGGTCACGTACCGGATGCGCGGACGTGATCGTGAAGTGCTGCAGGACGTCTCGTTTCGCGTGCGGCGCGGCGAAGCGTATGGCCTCGTCGGCGAATCGGGCTGCGGTAAATCGACGGTCGCAATGGCGGCACTGCGCTATCTGCCACGTAACGGCAAGGTGAAGGCCGGCAAGATCATCATCGCCGGCCAGGACGTGCAGAAGCTCGACGCGGACGCGTTACGCACGATGCGCGCGAACGCGATTTCGATGGTCTATCAGGACCCAGGCCGCGCGTTGAATCCGTCACTGACGATCGCACGGCAAGTCACGGAAGCCTTCGAAGCCGCCGGCGTCTCGCGCGACGAAGCCGTGCGGCGCACGGTCGAGATACTGCAGCGGGTGCGCATTGCTGCACCCGAACGCGTGATGGACAGCTATCCGCATCAGTTGTCGGGCGGCATGCAGCAACGCGTGGTGATCGCGATGGCGCTCGCCTCAAATCCGGCCTTGCTGATTCTCGACGAACCGACCACCGGCCTCGACGCCACCGTCGAAGCCGAAGTGCTCGATCTCGTGGCGCAACTGCGCGAAGAACTCGGCACCGCGGTGCTGTTCATCAGCCACAATCTCGCGGTGATTGGCCGGATGTGCGAGCGCGTCGGCGTGCTGTACGCGGGCAAGCTGGTCGAGGAAGGCGCCACCCAGGACGTGTTCGCACGGCCACGTCATCCTTATACGGTCGGACTGCTGCGCTGTTTGCCGACCACGGGACGCAGCAAGGACACCGAGCGGCTCGACACCATCGCGGGCAATTTGCCCTTGCCCGGCTCGGTCACGCAAGGCTGCATTTACGCCGACCGGTGCCGGCTCGCCGACGACCGCTGCCGTCGTGAAGCACCGCCGCCCTATCGCGTGAGTGCCGCACACGGCGATCAGATGTCGCGCTGCCATTACCACGAACGCGCAATCGAACTGCCGCGTGCGTCCGCGGAAGGACTGCCTCTGCATGGCGATGCGTTGCGTGAGAGCGAGCCCCCTGCTCTCGTGCTGCGCGCGGAAAAACTCTCGAAGACATTCCACGTATCCGGCGCTCCGCTGCGCGCGGTCGACAACGTTTCGATCGATCTCGCCAGTGGCGAAACGCTCGGCCTTGTCGGTGAATCCGGCAGCGGCAAGACAACGCTCGCGAAACTGATGCTCGGCCTGCTCACACCGGACGCGGGCAGCGTGCTCGAACTCGACGGGACGCCTCTCGCCGCGCGCGTCACGCGACGCAACGACGAGCAGGTCAAGTCGCTGCAGATCGTGTTCCAGAATCCGGACTCGGCGCTCAATCGCGCGCATTCGGTGAAGCGGCTGATCGGTCGCGCGTTGTCGCGACTCACCGCACTGCGCGGCGCCGCCATCGACGAACGACTCGCTATGTTGACAGCAGCCGTGCGTTTGCCCGAACGCTATCTCGGCTCGCGCACGCGTCAGTTGTCCGGCGGACTCAAGCAGCGCGTGGCGATCGCGCGCGCGTTTGCCGGTGAGCCGCGCGTGGTGGTTTGCGACGAACCCACGTCCGCGCTCGACGTCTCCGTGCAGGCCGCGATCCTCAACCTGCTCGCCGATCTGCAACGCGAGCGCGGCGTGAGCTACGTGTTCATCTCGCATGACCTGCATGTGGTGCGCTATCTGTCGGATCGCATCGCAGTGCTGTACCTCGGCCGGCTGCTGGAGATCGGACCGGCAGCCGCGGTTTTCGGCGGACCGCATCATCCCTACACCGAAGCGCTTCTGTCTTCGGTGCCGACCCTCGACGCCCACGACAACACCGCCCGCATACGGCTGTCCGGCGATCTGCCGAGCGCCGCATCGCCGCCGTCCGGTTGCGTGTTCCACACGCGCTGCCCGCGCAAACTCGGAGCGATCTGCGAGCAGGAAGACCCGCCCTTCCTCGAAGCCGGCAGCGGTGACGCGGGTCAGCCGTCCGCGCATCGCATCCGCTGTCATATCCCCGTCGACGACCTGCGTGTACTGCAATTCGCCGCGCGCGACAACGCCGGCAAGGTCTCCGGCAGCGGCTCGGAAAACACACCGGAAAACGCCGCGCGCAACGAATAACGCGCAATAAGGCGACTTTCCGGCCACGCGTTTCATCATCGAAACATTTTCCTGCGTTTTTTCCTCGCGGCCATCGCACACCCCTATCCGACGCCCGTCGCCGCAAGGCTTTGCGGACCGTGGCATGGATATCGCTAAGTACTGTCCAGACATTCGAATCCAGAAGAGATCGGAAGAGAGCCTGAGAGCGCCGCTTACGCGAATCGCAGTGACAAGAAGCGATACGTGACGAAGCGCGTTTGAACGGTATCGGCTGAAGCGCACGCAAGCGTTTGTCAGCAAACCGGCTACGGCGCCGGGAAGACAGTGATGGTGTTTGACTTGCATCCGCAAAACAGACTCGGGGGACGGCGAGGCTCGCGTTCAGACAGGCCCGGCGTCGGCGATTCAGCGTGGGAGATGGCGGCAGCGAGGTGTCGGCGTCCCCTCGGGAGAGACGTGATGAAAACCACAAAATTCAATCAGTACTACTTCGGGGTACTACGGAGTACGGCAATCGCGGCGGGCGTAGCTTTGCTGATCACCCAGGTCGCGTATTCGGCGTCGACGGATGCGGTCCCCAAGTTGATGACGGTTGCCGATGCACCGCTGCCTGCAAGCGGCGCGCACGCAGCGACGCAAAGCGTGCAGGACGACAGTTCGGCGGCGGGCGCAGCGGCGACTGGCACCGCGCCTGATGAACCGACCGCTGCCGACGACGCAGCCATTGTGTTCAGTCCGCGCGATTGCACAACCACCAGTATCGGCGGGTGCACGCAGCATCGCGGCGGCAACGGCGCGGCGAGCGCTGGCAGCGGTGGCGCAGGTGCGAGCGGTAATGGCGCCGGCGGCGCAGCGGGCTCGGGCAGTGGCGGCGGCAAGGGTAACGGCAGCGGTAGCGGCGGTGGAAGTAGCGGCGGTGGTAGCAGCGGCGGTGGCAGCAGCGGCGGTGGCAGCAGCGGTGGCGGCAGCAGCGGTGGCGGCAGCAGCGGTGGCGGCAGCAGCGGCGGTGGCAGCAGCGGCGGTGGCAGCAGCGGCGGTGGCAGCAGCAGCGGTGGCGGAAGCAGCGGTGGCGGAAGCAGCGGTGGCGGAAGCAGCGGCGGTGGCAGCAGCGGCGGTGGCAGCAGCGGCGGTGGCAGCAGCGGTGGTGGCAGCAGCGGCGGTGGCAGCAGCGGCGGTGGCAGCAGCGGCGGTGGCAGCAGCGGCGGTGGCAGCAGC